>NZ_LWUA01000270.1 GCF_005222955.1 Blastococcus sp. CCUG 61487
GGGCGTCGCGGAAATCGAAGGATCGGTAGCAGTTGCCGTTGTCGGTCAGCACCCGCTTCACGCTGACTCCGCAGCTGGTGAAGTACGTGTGGGCGCGAGTCCAGAACGCTGCGGCGGTCTCCTTGCGCTCGTCGGTGAGGATCTCGGAGTAGGCCAGCCGGGAGTGATCATCGAGCGCGGTGTGCAGGAACGCGTAGCCCGATCCCCGCTTGCGGTTGGGCCGGGCGGCGCGGCCGTGCACCCGCCAGCCACCGCCGTCGGGGATCCGGCCGAGCTTCTTGACGTCCAGATGCACCAGGTCGCCGGGGGCGGCGTGCTCGTAGCGACGGATCACCCGGCCGGTGGCCCGGTCCAGCCACGCCAACCTGGCCAAGCCGTAGCGGGAGAGCACCCGGTGCACCGTGGAGGGATGCACGCCCAGCAGGAACCCGATGCGTGCCGGCCCCCAGCGGCGGAGGACGCGGACCTTGATGATCCGCCGCTCGAGGCGGGTCGGGGTGCGCCGCGGACTGCGGTGCGGACGGCTGGGACGGTCGACCATCCCGGCGGCGCCATGTTCGCGGTAGCGGCCGGCCCAACGGGCCGCGGTGGTCGCCGAGACCTGGAAACGCTCAGCCGCCCGCCGAAGCGGCCACTCCTGCTCGACGACGCAACGAGCCAGCTGCAGACGACCGCGCGGGGTCAGTAGGGCGTTAGCGTGGGACACGAAGACCTCCGGGTTGAGGAGCGGTTCCTAGACAGCTCCACACCTCACTCGGAGGTCTTCCTCATGTCATCGACCCACGCCGCTGTCGTCACCAACGTCCGTGGTCAGTACA
>NZ_LWUA01000271.1:0-333 GCF_005222955.1 Blastococcus sp. CCUG 61487
CCCGCCGACCCGCTGCCCCACCTTGAACCCGTCGCCCTCGCGCTGGAGTACGTACTGCTCGCCGTCGATGTCGATCGTCATGTCGTCGGTCATGACCGTCCCCCTACCCCCGCGGCTGTCGGTCCTATTCCGCCGACCCGAAAGTCACGGAACCGGTAAGTCAGGGAGCCGTCGGTGCGCCAGGATGGCGACGTGGACCAGGAGTGCTGCAAGATCGTGATCACCGACAGCGACCCCGAGCGGTTGCTGGCGCTCACCCGCACGCTCGTCGAGGAGCGGCTCGTGGCCTGCGGCCAGCAGATCGCCCCGATCCGGTCGGTATACCGCTGGGAG
>NZ_LWUA01000271.1:339-38418 GCF_005222955.1 Blastococcus sp. CCUG 61487
CGCTGGCCGACGCCGTCGTCGCCCGGGCGACGGAGCTGCACGGCTACGACGTGCCCTGCGTGCTGGTGATCCCGGTGGCCGACGGCAATCCGGACTACCTGCGGTGGGTCGTCGAGGAGACGCGGAGCCCGGCGGCGGACGGACACCCCCGTTCGGGTTGATTGCCCGCCGGCTGCCTGAGCCGGACCGCACCGATGCCGATGGAGGGACCACGGACGCCGTCGAGGGCGTCCACGGCAGCCGGAGGAATCGTGCGACCACGCCCGGGCGGTGACGACCCGTCCCTCGCCGCGCCCCGGCGCGACCGCGACGACGCGCGGGACGCCGCCCTGGTGGCCTCGGTCCTGGACGCCCTGCCCTCGCCGACGGTCCTCATCGACGGCGACGGCACGATGCTGCTCACCAACTCCGCGTGGGACTCGATGGCCGACGCCGTCGGCGACGACCTCCTGATCCGGGTCGGCGGCAACTACTTCGCGATGGCGCTGAACATGAAGGACGACGACGTCAACCGCGCGCTCATCGCCGACCTCGGCCGGCTCTCGAGGGGTGAGCGGCGACGGGTGTCGACCGACTACGCGCTGCCCCACAGCGGCGGGGTCATCTGGTTCCACCTGGAGGCCAGCCCGGTCGGGCGGAGCGGGCGGATCGTCATCACCCACACCGATGTGACCGCCCGCGTGCTGGCCGAGCGGGCGTCGTCCTGGCGGGCCCGGCACGACCACCTCACCGGTCTGCCCAACCGGGCGCACCTGCACGAGCTCATCGACGCGGAGCTGCAGCGGCCCGAGCGGCCGCGGCTGGCGGTCCTCTTCCTGGACGTCGACGGGTTCAAGGACGTCAACGACTCACTGAGCCACGACGTCGGCGACGAGCTGCTGCGGGAGCTGGCCGGCCGGCTCACGCAGAGCACCCGCGCCGAGGACACCGTCGGGCGGCTGGGCGGCGACGAGTTCGTCGTCCTGTGCCGGGACTGCGACCCCGAGGACGCCGAGCTGCTGGCGGGGCGCTTCCAGGCGACGTTCGACCGGCCGTTCCAGCTCGGTGCGCACACGGTGCGGCTCAGCGCCAGCATCGGCATCGCCGTCGTCGACGGCTCGGGCGGGCCGGAGCTCCGCTCGACCGATCTGGTCCGCGACGCCGACCTGGCCATGTACGCGGCCAAGGAGGCCGGCCGCAACCGGGTCCGCCACTTCACCCCGGACCTCCGGTCGGCCGTGCAGCAGAAGGTGCAGCTCGCCGCGGAGCTCCGGGGCGCCATCGACGGCGACCAGCTCGTCCTGCACTACCAGCCGATCAGGCACCTGCAGTCCGGCGAGTTCAGCGGGGTGGAGGCGCTGGTCCGCTGGCAGCACCCGGAGCGCGGTCTGCTGCCGCCCTCGGAGTTCGTGGCCCTGGCCGAGCAGCACGAACTGATCGTGCCGCTGACCCGGTGGGTGCTCGCGACCGCGACCCGTCAGGCGGCCGCCTGGGACGCGGCCGGGCTGCCGCTGGTCGTCGGCGTCAACATCAGCGCGCACCACTTCGCCGCCGGCACGCTGCAGGACGACGTCGCCGCGGCGCTGGAGGAGGCCGGCCTGCCGCCGGAGCGGCTGGTGCTGGAGCTCACCGAGACCAGCGTCGCCGAGGACCCGGAGCGGGCCGCCGCCCAGTTCGCCGGGCTGCGCAGGTCCGGCGTCGAGGTGTCGATCGACGACTTCGGCCAGGGCTTCTCCTCGCTCAGCCAGCTCATCTCGCTCCCCGTGGGCATGCTGAAGATCGACCGCAGCCTGGTGGTCGGCGCCGACGGCCCCACGAGCGCGGGGGCGGCCGCGATCGCCGCCGTCGTCGGCCTCGCCTCGGCGTTCGGGATGCGCACCCTCGCAGAGGGGGTGGAGACCGCCGAGCAGCTCGCCGTCGCCACCGAGCTCGGCTGCGCGTTCGCGCAGGGCTACCACCTCGCCCGGCCGATGCCGGCCGACCAGCTGGTGGAGTGGATGCACGCCCGGGAGCTGGTCCGCACGTCCTGAACGGCCGGCCGTCAGCCGGGTTCGCCCCGGGCCTTGCGGCGCACGATGATCACGATGTCGACGGCCGCCACGAGGGCGAAGAAGAGCAGCACGAACGACGGCCAGACCGGTAGGTCGGTGAGCAGCCAGCCGATCCCGCCACCCATGCAGACGAGCAGGCCGAAGGTGGCGAGGATCAGCCGCAGGGTCAGCGCGGACTGGGCCGGTGGCGCACCGGCGAAGCCCGCCGTCGGATCGTGGTAGTCGGGAAGGCCGCGCTCGTAGTCCTCACGCGTGCGGCCTGACCTGTCAGGTCGTTCACGGGGCTCGCTCATGCCACGGATGCCTACCCCTCGCGGTCGCGCACTACCCTGGCTAGCCGTGGCCGCTGACTTCTCCGTCGCACTCGACGAGCTCAACACGACCCTGGAGTCGATCGAGGCCGTCCTGGACGTCGACGACCTCCGGCGGGAGATCGCCGAGCTCGAGCAGCAGGCCGCGGCCCCCGACCTCTGGAACGACGTCGAGGCCGCCCAGGCGCTCACCTCCCGGCTGTCCTACCTGCAGGGCACGCTGCGCCGGGTGGAGGAGCTGCGCACCCGGCTGGACGACGTCGCGCTCATGCACGAGATGGCGGCGGACGAGGGCGACGACGCGACCCTCGCCGAGACCGAGAGCGAGCTGGAGAGCATCCGGTCGGTCGTCGACGAGCTCGAGGTGCGCACCCTGCTCAACGGCGAGTACGACTCGCGCGAGGCGCTGGTGACCATCCGCGCGGAGGCCGGAGGTGTCGACGCCGCCGACTTCGCCGACATGCTCATGCGCATGTACCTGCGCTGGGCGGAGCGGCACAAGTACCCCACCGAGGTGCTCGACGTCAGCTACGCCGAGGAGGCCGGCATCAAGTCGGCGACCTTCGCGGTCAAGGTCCCCTACGCCTACGGCACGCTCTCGGTGGAGCAGGGCACCCACCGCCTGGTGCGCATCTCGCCGTTCGACAACCAGGGGCGCCGGCAGACGTCGTTCGCCGGGGTCGAGGTGCTGCCCGTCGTCGAGCAGACCGACCACGTGGACATCCCGGAGAACGAGATCAAGGTCGACGTCTTCCGGTCGTCGGGGCCCGGCGGGCAGAGCGTGAACACCACCGACTCCGCCGTCCGGATGACCCACATCCCCACCGGCATCGTGGTGTCCTGCCAGAACGAGAAGAGCCAGATCCAGAACCGCGCCGCCGCGCTGAAGGTGCTGCAGGCCCGGCTGCTCGTCGTCCGCCAGCAGGAGCAGCGGGCCGAGATGGACGCGCTCAAGGGGGAGGGGAGCAGCTGGGGCAACCAGATGCGCTCCTACGTGCTGCACCCGTACCAGATGGTCAAGGACCTGCGGACCGAGCACGAGACCGGCAACACCGCGGCCGTGCTGGACGGCGAGATCGACGCGTTCATCGAGGCCGGAATCCGCTGGCGCCGTCAGCAGGAGGCCCCCGCAGCCTGAGGCTGTAGGGGAGGTCACTCCGGAGCGCTATCCGGCCCCGATCTCGACCCTGCGTGACGGGTGTCCTGGGCGGATGCGCGAGGGCGGTCACGGACGGCGAGAACGAGCCTGGCGAGTTCCGTGGCGAACGCCCGGTCGAGAGCCTCGTTGCTAGTACCGTGGCGCCTCGTGATCGAAATGCAACACGTCACCAAGCTCTACCCGGCCAGCGGACGGCCGGCCCTGGACGACGTGTCGACGGAGATCGACAAGGGGGAGTTCGTCTTCCTCATCGGCTCCTCCGGTTCGGGCAAGTCGACCTTCCTGCGGCTGCTGCTCAAGGAGGAGGACCCGACCTCCGGCACGATCAAGGTCAACGGCCAGACGCTCAACACGCTGAGCAAGTGGAAGGTGCCCAAGCTCCGCCGCACGATGGGCTGCGTCTTCCAGGACTTCCGCCTGCTGCGCAACCGCACCGTGGCGCAGAACGTCGCGTTCGCCCTCGAGGTCATCAACAAGCCGCAGCGCACCATCCGCCGCGTGGTGCCCGAGGTGCTCGAGATGGTCGGCCTGGAGGGCAAGGCCAACCGGCTGCCCGGCGAGCTCTCCGGTGGCGAGCAGCAGCGGGTGGCCATCGCCCGCGCGTTCGTGAACCGTCCGCTGGTCCTGCTCGCCGACGAGCCGACCGGCAACCTCGACCCGGAGACGAGCGAGGGGATCATGCTGCTGCTCGAGCGGATCAACCGCACCGGCACCACCGTGATCATGGCGACGCACGACTACCACATCGTCGACTCGATGCGTCGCCGCGTCATCGAGCTCAACGGGGGAGTCCTCACCCGCGACCAGTCGCGCGGCGTCTACGGCGTGGGCCGATGACCGCCGGCCGCTGACCCGGGCCGCTCCGAACTCCACGACAGGGAATCCATGCGCGTCAACTTCGTGCTCTCCGAGGTGGCCACCGGGCTGCGTCGCAACCTCACCATGACGGTCGCGATGATCCTGACGACGGCCATCTCGCTCGGTCTCATGGGCACCGGCCTGCTCATCGCCGGGATGATCTCCGACATGAAGGAGATCTACTACGACAAGGTGCAGGTCTCCATCTTCCTCGACGACGCCGTCACCGAGGAGCAGCGCGCGGCCATCCAGACGCAGCTGGACTCCTCCGACGAGGTCAAGGGCTACATCTACGAGACCAAGGAAGAGGCCTACGAGCGCTTCCAGCAGCAGTTCAGCCAGCAGCCCGAGCTGGTGCGCAACACCCCGCCGGACGCGCTGCCGGAGAGCTTCCGCGTCGAGCTGGTCAACCCCGAGCGCTACCCGGTCATCGCCGAGCAGTTCCCCAACGGCGAGAACGGCGTCGACCAGGTACGCGACGAGGGCGACTTCCTCGACCGGCTGTTCAGCCTGCTCAACGGCGCGCGCAACGCCACGATCGCCGTCGCCGTCGTCCAGGCGCTGGCCGCGCTGCTGCTGATCTCCAACACCATCCAGCTCGCCGCGTTCAACCGCCGCAACGAGACCAACATCATGCGGCTGGTCGGCGCCTCGCGCTGGTACACCCAGCTGCCGTTCATCCTCGAGGCGGCGCTCGCCGGGCTGATCGGCGCCCTGCTGGCCATCGGCGGGCTGGTGCTCACCAAGATCCTCTTCGTCGACAGGACGCTGGAGAGCCCGATCAAGGCCGGCATCATCCCGCCGGTCGACTGGGGCCAGATCGCCCTGATCAGCCCGGTCATCGCCGGCGCCGGCGTGGGCCTGGCCGGTATCGCCGCCTACGTGACGCTGCGCCTGTACGTGCGGCTCTAGCTCCGGGTGGCTTCTGCGATCTCGTGGCCGTCCGGTGCGCTACGGCCACGAGATCGCAGAAGTCAGCGCCCCAGCGCCCGGCGGACGGCGTCGACGACCTCCTGCGGACGCCCGATCACGTCGGCCGACGTGAAGCGCAGCACCGTCCACCCCGCCAGCACCAGCCGGTTCTGCCGCCGCAGATCGCGGACGAAGACCGAGCGCTCGCGGTGCACGTCGCCGTCGAACTCGACCAGCACCTTGCGGTCGGGCCACGCCAGATCGCCGAAGCCGATCTGGCGGCCCTGATCGTCGAGGGCGCGGAACTGCAGGGTCGGCCGCGGTAGCCCGGCTGCATGCAGCAGCCAGCGCACGATCGATTCCATGGGTGAGTCCACGTGTGGGTCCGCCACCGCGAGCACCTCTCGTGCCCGCACACTTCCACGGGGGATCGGTGCACGGGCGAGGGCCTGCTCGAGCTCGGCGGGCACGCACAGCGCCTGGAGCAGCTGGTCGGTGACGGCGAGCAGCCGGTCCGGTGGCAGCACCGCCGCGAGGTCACGCCAGGTACGGGCCGGCGTCGTCACGGCCACGCCCCACCGCCGCTCGACGTCCTCAGGTCCGAGGGGTGAACGGTGGAGGCGACGGTCCCGTCTGTTGCGGGCCCGCGAACCCGGCGGAACCGTCAGGTGGACCGGGCCGTCGCTGCCCGCCATGGGGATCTGCACCCTCCAGAGCGCGGCGGCGGTGTGGTGGCTGACGACGGTTCCGGCCGGCGCAGTGGCGAGGATCGCGAGCAGACGGGTGCGCAGATCCGCGACCTGCGCCCGCGGCAGGTAGGTGTCGCGCGACAGCCGGGTGATCTCGGCGTGGCGCAACTGCCAGTCGGAGATGCCGGCGTCCCGGGCGGCACGCCGGGTGCTGGGCGTGTGCAGCCGCGGGGGAACGGGACGGCTCGACACCGGCACAGCCTGCAGTGCGCAGGCGCGGGCCCGTGCCCGTCGTCCACAGGCCGAGCGGCGGCCGCGGTCACTTCTGCGGTCTCGTGGCCGTCCAGGTCCGCATGACCACGGGATCGCAGAAGTCGGGCGTCGGTAACCTGGGCGCATGCCGCGGGAACAGGGGCGCAAGCTCATCGCCCAGAACAAGAAGGCGCGGCACGACTACTCGGTCCTCGACACCTACGAGGTGGGCCTGGTGCTCACCGGCACCGAGGTGAAGAGCCTGCGTGCCGGCCGGGTCTCGCTCGTCGACGGGTTCGCCTCGATCGACGACGGCGAGGTGTGGCTGCACAACGTGCACATCGCCGAGTACATGGAGGGGACGTGGACCAACCACGCCCCGCGGCGCAAGCGCAAGGTGCTCATGCACCGCGCGGAGATCGACAAGCTGATCGGCAAGACCAAGGAGGGCGGGCTCACGCTCGTCCCGCTGGACCTGTACTTCAAGGACGGCAAGGTCAAGGCCACCCTCGCGCTGGCGAAGGGCAAGAAGTCCTACGACAAGCGGGCCGACCTGGCCGAGCGGGACTCCCGCCGCGAGATCCAGCGGGCCTTCGGCCGGTACGTGAAGGGTCGGCGCTGAAAAGCTCTTGAGCCGCCGGTGAGACTCCTCCCGTGTGGATGACGTTCGAGCGGATGCCCGACCGGCGCCCGGTGGAGACGCTCGTCGAACGGGACGACGGCGTCGTGTTCGCCATGCGCGGGGCGGGTGGTGGTGCGGACCTGCCGCACGACCTGGTGCACGCCGTCGTCGAGACCGCCCTCCCGCTGGCGGACGGTGTCTGGGGCTGCGTCGCCGACGGCGTGCTCTGGGGCAGCATGCGGCACGTCTCGGGACGCCGGCCGCCGCACTCCGCCGAGAAGTCCGACCGGCTCAAGCAGCAGCGGCGCGACGCGGTGATGCGGGCCGAGAACGTGGCCGACCTCGTCGGGCGGCTGGCGCGCGGCGAGCAGGTGCCCGGACACCTCGTCGCGGCCGCGGGCGTGCCCCGCGAGCGGATCGACGCCGCCGTCGAGGCGGTGCGGGACGCCGCCCGGCGGTGGGCCGCCCTCCCGGTGGGGGAGCGGTGGGTGGTCGAGTGGCCTCCGTCCCGCGAGCGCCCCCGCAGCCGCCCGGGAAGGACCCGCCTACGGTGAGCCCCATGCGGGGAGTGGCCTACGACAGGTTCGGTGACGACGACGTCCTGCAGGTGCGCGACGACCTGCCCGAGCCCCCGGTCGGGCCGGACACCGTGCTCGTGCGGGTGCGGGCCGCCGGGGTGAACCCGGTCGACCTGGCCATCCGCGCCGGCGGGCTCGCCTCCGCCTACCCGCACCACTTCCCGATCGTGCCCGGCTGGGACGTCGCCGGCACCGTCGAGGCGGTGGGCCCGGCCGTGGTCGCCTTCCGGCCCGGCGACGAGGTGTTCGGCTACGTCCGCCGCGACGACGTCCAGTGGGGGACGGCGGCCGAACTGGTGCCCGCGCCGCAGCGGTGCCTGGCGCGCAAGCCGGCGTCGCTCTCCTTCGCCGAGGCCGGCGCACTGCCGCTGGCCGGGCTGACCGCCTACCAGGCGCTGACCGAGGCTCTCGACGTCGGCGAGGGGGACCGCGTCCTGGTCCACCGCGCCGCGGGCGGGGTCGGGTTCAACGCGGTGCAGATCGCCGTGGCTCTCGGCGCCCACGTGATCGGGACGGCGAGCCCGCGCAACCACGGCTTCCTGGAGGACGCCGGCTGCGCCGAGGTGCTCGACTACTCCGCCGGGCCGATCAGCGCGCAGCTGTCCGAGCCCGTCGACGCGGTGCTCGACCTCGTCGGCGGGGCGACGCTCGCCGACGCGCCCGACCAGGTGCGCGACGTCGCCCGCATCGCGTCGGTCGTGTCCCCGCTGGTCAACGACATGGGCGGCCGGTACGTGTTCGTGCGGCCCGAGCAGCACGACCTGGAGGAGCTGGGCCGCATGGCCGACGCCGGCCAGCTGCGCGTCCCGATCGCGAAGGCCTTCCCGCTGGAGGAGCTCGTCGCGGCGCACCGGCTGGTGGGCGAGGGACACGTGCGCGGCAAGGTCGTGGTGACGCTCCCGTGAGCACGACGGTGCCGCCGGTCGACGACGCCGACGTCCCTCGGTTCTGGCGGGAGCTGGGGCTGCCCGGGCTCGTGGACGTGCACGTGCACTTCCTGCCCGAGCGGGTGCAGGCCAAGGTGTGGGAGTACTTCGGGCGGGCCCGCGACCACTACGGCACCGCGGCCTGGCCGATCACCTACCAGCTGCCCGTCGAGGACCGGCTCGCCGTCCTCGAGCGGCTGGGCGTGCGGGCGTTCACGACGCTGCCCTATCCGCACAAGCCGGGCATGGCGGCCTGGCTGAACGAGTGGTCCGCCGAGTTCGCCTCCGGCCGTCCGCAGGTGCTGCAGTCGGCGACGTTCTACCCGGAGCCGGGCGCGGCCGGGTACGTCGACGAGGCGTTGGAGCGCGGTGCCCGCGTGTTCAAGGTGCACGTGCAGGTGGGCGCGTTCGACCCGCGCGACCGGCTGCTCGACGAGGTGTGGGCGCGCCTCGAGGAGACCGGCACCCCGGTGGTCATCCACTGCGGCTCCGGGCCGCTGGCCGGCGAGCACACCGGCCCGGTGCCGATACAGGGGCTGCTCGAGCGGTTCTCCCGGCTGCAGCTGGTGATCGCCCACCTCGGGATGCCGGAGTACCGCGAGTTCCTCGACCTGGCCGAGCGGTACGAGCGGGTGCACCTGGACACGACGATGTTTGCCACCGACTTCACCGAGCGCGGGAGCAACGCCTTCGACCCCGCCGACCGGCCGCGGTTGTCGGACCTGCGGGGCAAGGTGCTGCTCGGCAGCGACTTCCCGTCGATCCCGTACCCGTACGCCCACCAGCTCGAGGCGCTGCACCGGCTCGGGCTGGGCGAGGAGTGGCTGCGCGCCGTCCTCTGGGAGAACGGCGCCCGCCTGTTCGGTCTGGAGGCCTGATGCCCTCGTTCTCCTTCACCGCGACCGTCCTCGGGACGCCGGACCCGCGCGGCCTGGCCCGCTTCTACCAACGGCTGCTCGGCTGGCCGCTGCGCGACGACACCGACGAGTGGGCGACGCTGCGGCCGGCCGATGGCAGCACCGGGTTGTCGTTCCAGCTCGAACGCGACCACGTGCCTCCGGTCTGGCCGCCCCATCCGGGCACCCAGCAGATGCAGCTGCACCTCGACTTCGAGGTCGACGACCTCGAGGCGGCGACGGCGGCCGCGCTGGAAGCGGGGGCCGACCGGATCGGCGGTTACGACGACCCCCACGAGCAGGTACGGATCTTCGCCGACCCCGCCGGGCACCCCTTCTGCCTGTTCGTCCCGGTCTGACCGCGGGCGCGGAAAACCGTCGCCCAGGGGGAGCCGCGGCCCTAGTGTTGCCGCTCGTGCCCGCGCTGCCGCCCCTGCCCGAGGGGTTCACCGCTCGCCCGCTCACTCCGGGCGACGTGCCCGCCGTCGCCGACCTGCTCGCCGCCGCGGAGGCGATCGACGACACCGGCGAGTTCCCCGACGCCGACGACATCACCGAGTGGTGGACGGGGTGGGACCTGGAGTTCGACCGCGACGGGCTGGCGGTCCTCGACCGGGACGGCGCGCTGGCCGGCTACGCGACCGTCATGGCCTCGCCCACCTTCCGCGACGACTACCGCGTCTACCTCGAGGGCCGGGTGCGCGCGGACGCGCGGGAGCGCGGCCTCGGCGGGCAGCTGCTCGCCTGGCAGCAGGCCCGCGGCGCGGAGCTGCACGGCGAGCGGCACCCGGAGGTGCCCGGCCGGCTGGTCGTCGAGGTCCCCGGCACGCTGCCGGCGCTGGAGCGGCTCGTCGAGCGGGCCGGCTTCGCCGCCGAGCGCTGGTACCGCTCGATGGAGCGCCCGCTGCGGGAGCTGCCCGAGCCGCGACGGGTCGCCGGCGTGCAGTTGGTGCCGTTCGACGCGGCGTGGGACGACGAGGTGCGGCGGGTCTACAACGTCGCCTTCGGTGAGCACCACGGGTCCAGCGAACGGGACGTCGAGTCGTGGCAGCGGCTCTACACCGGCACGCGGTCCTTCCGGCCCGACCTCTCGGTGCTGGCGATCGAGGCCGGCCGCGTCGTCGGCTTCGTGCTCGCCTCGGTGTTCGAGGCCGACACCGAGGCGCGCGGCTACCGGGAGGTGCACTACGGGCAGATCGGCGTCCTGCCGTCGGAGCGCGGCCGCGGACTGGCGTCGGCGATGATCGCCGCAGCCCTGCACGAGGCCGCGGCGCACGACTGCGCGGCGGCCGCGCTCGAGGTCGACAGCGACAACGTGACCGGGGCGCTGCGGCTCTACGAGGGGCTCGGCTTCCGGGCGGTGCGCACCCGGGTCTCCTGGTCGACGGCGCTGCCGGCTGCCGCGGGTGGTTAGGGTGCGGAGCATGGTCAGCGCCGATCCTACCTCCGTCCCGCTCGATCCACGGCAGATCGCTCGCGCGCACCGCGCCGTCGAGCTGCTGCACTCGCACGTGTACTTCGCGCCGGAGACCGAGCAGCACCTGACCGGGGTCGGCCTGCAGCCGGGCCGGATGTGCTACTTCGCCGGCCGCTCGGCACCCATGGGCGCGGTCGGCGCCGGCACCGTGGCGGCGACGTTCTACAACTTCTCCCCGGCGCTGATCGCCCGGTCCATCCCGGCGGCGTGGTCGCTGGCCACGCCCGAGCAGGTCCTCGCCGCCCGGCTGGACGCCGCGCGGGCGTCGCTCACCCGCCTGCTCGGTGACGCGGCGTCCTCCGACGAGGTGGCCGAGCTCGCCGGGCTGCTCCGCGATGCGTGCACCCCGCTGACCCCGGAGGGCCGCCCGCTGTACGCCGGCCACGCCGACCTGCCCTGGCCGGAGGAGCCGCTGCTGGTTCTGTGGCACGGGGCCACGCTGCTGCGCGAGCACCGCGGCGACGGGCACATCGCCGCGCTGCTGCACTCCGGGCTCTCCAGCCTGGAGGCGCTGGTGACCCACACCGCCATGGGGCGCGGGTTCACGCCGGAGGCCGCCAAGGCCACCCGCGGCTGGAGCGAGGAGGAGTGGACCGCCGCCGCCCGGGCGCTCGCCGACCGCGGCCTGCTCGACGACGCCGGACTCACCGAGGAGGGCGTCGAGCTGCGGGCGCGCCTGGAGGTGCACACCGACGCCCTGTCGGCCGACCCGTGGCTGCACCTCGGGCCGGAGCGCACCGCACGGGTCGTGGAGCTGGGCAAGGGCCTGTCGCGGCGGCTGGTGGCCGCCGGCGCACTCAGCGCGTCGGGGCTGGCCGGCAGCTGATCCGCCCAGGTCGCCGCGCCGCCCGGCCGACCCTACTGTTCGGTCGTTCCCCACCTACGGGAGGCGTGATGACCGCGACCGAGCGGCCCCTTGGCAAGCGCACCGACGTCGACGAGGCATTCCGCGGCAGCGCGACCTACCGCAGCCTGGGGGAGCAGGAGCTCAGCCCCGCCGAGGAGCGGTTCGAGAAGGCCCGGCGCACCACCGGGCTGTTCCTCGCGCCGGTGGTCACCGCCGTCGTCGCGTTCCTGCCGATCGACCTCCCGCGCGACCAGCACCTGCTCGCCGCGGTGCTGCTCGGCGTCATCGTCCTGTGGATCACCGAGCCGGTGCCGATCCCCGTCGGCGGCCTCATCGGCGTCGGCGCCATCGTCGTCCTGGGCGTGGTCCCGGCCGACGACGCGCTGGCCCCGTTCGGCTCGCCGACGATCTTCACGTTCATCGGGGCGTTCATCCTCGCGATGGCGATGCTCAAGCACGGCCTCGCGCGGCGCTTCGCGATGTTCGTGCTCTCGCTGAAGTGGGTCGGCGCCTCGACCTACCGGGTGGTCATCGCCTTCGGCGCGATCACCGCGCTGCTGTCGGCGTTCGTCTCCAACACCGCCACCGTCGCCATGCTGCTGCCGACGGCGCTCGGCATCCTCGCCGTCATCGCCAAGCTCCTGCAGGACAAGGAGCTGGTGAAGCCGGACTTCGACCCGCTGCGGCTGCGGGTCGGGGCGGCGCTGATGCTGATGCTCGCCTACGGCGCCAGCGTCGGCGGGCTGATCACCCCGGTGGGCACGCCGCCGAACCTGATCGGCCGCGGCCTCATCGAGGAGGCGACCGGTGAGCGGATCGGCTTCCTCGACTGGATGCTCATGGCGCTGCCCATCTGCGCCCTGATGTTCGTCGCGCTGGCCGCCGTGCTCCTGCTGCTGAACAAGCCGGAGATCCGCCGGATCGAGGGGGTCAGCGAGTACGTCCAGCAGGAGCGTCGGGAGCTCGGCCGCTTCTCCCGCGCGGAGAAGAACACGCTGATCGCGTTCGGCGCCACGGTGTTCTGCTGGATCTTCCCCGGCATCATCGCGATCACCTCCGGCACCGAGTCCGACCTCTACACGACGATCAGCGACCGGATGGACGAAGGCATCGTCGCCGTCCTCGGTGCGTCTCTGCTGTTCCTGCTGCCGACCGACTGGCAGGCGCGGGAGTTCACGCTCAACTGGAGCGACGCGGCGAAGATCGACTGGGGCACGATCATCCTGTTCGGGACCGGGATCATCTTCGGCTCGCTGCTGGCCAGCACGGGCCTGGCGGAGGAGATCGGCCAGACCTCCGCGAAGACCCTGGGGCTGAGCAGCACGTTCGCGATCACGATCTTCGCGGTGATCCTGGCGATCATCATCAGCGAGACGACGAGCAACACCGCCTCGGCCGCCGTCGTCGTGCCGATCATCATCCCGGTGGCCATGGCGGCCGGGATCAACCCGTTCGTGCCGGCGCTGGCGGCGACGTTCGCGGCCTCGTTCGGGTTCATGCTGCCGGTGTCGACGCCGCAGAACGCGATCGCCTACGGCTCCGGCGTCGTCCCGATCACGAAGATGATCCGCAGCGGCATCTCCTTCGACGTCCTCGGCGCGATCCTCATCGTGCTCCTGCTGCCGGTGATGGTGGACCTGGTGCTCGGCAGCGTCGGCTGAGCCGTGAGCGACTGGGCCGCCGAGCGGGGCGTCGTCCAGCTGCCCGGCGGTGGGCTGGTGCGCGGCCGCCGGGTGGACGACGTCGCCGGCGCGGCGGACTTCGCGCTGGTGCTGGCGGAGGGGCCGGTGCCGGAGTGGCCGCACTGGCGGGTGCGGTGGCCGGACTTCTGGGTGCCGCTGGACCGGGCGGATGCCCTCGACGCGCTGCGGGAGGTACGGGCACGGGCGCGGGCGGGCGAGCGGGTGGAGATCGCCTGCCGGGGCGGTGTGGGCCGGACCGGGACGGCGCTGGCCGCGCTCGCGGTGCTCGACGGCCTGCCGCCGGGCGACGCCGTCCGGTGGGTGCGGTCGGTGTACCACCGGCGGGCGGTGGAGACGCCGTGGCAGCGGTGGTGGCTCCGCGGCGTGCCGCGCTCAGCCCCGCCGAGTTGATCATCGTCTCCGTGCTCGCGGACACGCCGGGCGACGGCGTGTCGAGCGGCACGAATCCGATGATCGACGAGCCGCCGCTCGGGGGGAACACGACGGCGGCCGGGACCGTTAGGCTGTCTGCACAACTACACAGGGGGTGAATGGTCTCGACTTCGGTCGGGTGACCAGGGGAAGCGAGCCGAGGAAGCCAACGATCATCTCGTTAACGATCCGTTGGAAACCACACAAGCGCCGATTCCAATCAGCGCGACTTCGCTCTCGCTGCCTGATAGCAGCTAGGCGAGTCTGTCAGCCCGGGTTCGTCATCGACCCGGATCCTGGCATCAGCTAGATGACTCACCGCACGTGCCGGTCGCGGGCGCGGGCGGGACATCGCACAGCGACTGGGCCCGTCACGTCGACTTGTCTGCATGATCGACGGGGTCGAGCAGAGGCAACGCAGACTGCGCTCGGAGAAGCCCTGGTCGTGCGTCGAAGGACGCGGGTTCGATTCCCGCCACCTCCACCCTCGGACGAGAGCCCCGGTCGGGTCACCGACCGGGGCTCTCGCGCGTCACGGGCTCGGCCGCAGACCAGGTGCTCTGGTCACAGGTCGAGGGCGTACCTGACCGCCTCGTCGTCGTCCATGGCCGCGCCCTCCGCACGGATCAGCTCGGCCCGGTCACCCAGCGCGGTGAGGCTCTCCTCCAGGCCGAGGGGTTCGTTCATGGAGTAGTCCACGAGGTCCGTTCCCGTCACGCGCTGCATGCGCTGCATGGCGCCCACGATGCGCACCTGGCGTTCGGCGTCCCGCTCCAGGCCGGCCAGGGCGGCGTAGTCGGACATGAACAGCAGTACGGCCGAGACGTCGTCGCGGGCGAAGTGGCCGAAGGCTTCATCGAGCAGCTCGCGGGCTTCGGCCAGGCGGCCCAGGAGGAGCAGGTTGCGCCCGCGCATCCGCAGCGACCAGCCCAGGTGGTAGCTGTCCTCCCGCTCTCGGAAGGTGGCCGCAGCGCGCCGCAGCAGGTCGTCGGCGTCCTCGTGCCGGCCCAGGTGGATGGTGGCCAGCGCCCGGCCGAACATCGCGCGGGCGGCCCCGTGCGCATCGCCCAGCCCGGTGAACAGCTCCTCGCTGCGCTTGGCCATCCGCTCGCCCGCCGTGAAGTCGCGGGCCAGCATCAGCGGGAACACGCGGTTGTACAACGCCTCGGCCAGCTGTTCCCGGTCACCGATCCGCTCGTACAGCTCGGCTGCCTCCTCGTACGCGGCAGTCATGGCGGCGCTGTCCAGCTGCCAGTACGCGATCCCGCCGCGGGCGGACAGGACCGCCGCCCGTCGAGCCGGGTCGCCGTCCGCCGGCAACCCCTGCAGGAGGCGGTCCAGCAGGTCCGCTCCTTCGGCGAGGTGTCCCCGCATCTGCCAGTACCGCCACAGCGGGACCGCCAGCTCGGCCGCCGACTCCGGGTCGGCCACCACCGCGCGGTCCAGCACCGCCCGCAGGTTGTCGTACTCCTCGCGCAGCCGGCGCAGTCCCTCCGCCTGCTGCTCCGTCAGCAGCAGCGGCGCGGCCTCCGCGACGACGTCGCGCAGCCACAGCGCGTGCCGACGCCAGACCTCGTCGGAGTGGCCGCTGCGCGCGAGCATCTCGGCGGCGAACTCCCGGACCACCTGGAGGGTGCGGTACCGGTCGGTGTCGTCGACGGACGGCATGAGCAGGCCGTGCTCCACCAGCGGATCCAGCGCGTCCAGGACGTCGTCGCACGGGAGCAGCCCATCGGCGACGCTCTCGAGGGCCTCCAGCGCGGCCCCTCCCGGGAACGCGGCCAGCACCGCCAGCAGCGCCCGTGGTGCGGCGTCGAGCAGGTCGTAGCTCCACTGCAGCGTGTCGCGCAGCGTCCGCTGCCGGTCCGGGAGGTCCCGGGGACCGCCGCGCAGGAGCCCCAGCTGGTTCCCGACCCGGTCGGCGATCTTCCCGAGGCTGAGCGAGCGGACCCGTGCCGCCACGAGCTCGACGGCCAACGGGATGCCGCCGACGGCGCACACGATCCGGGCGACGTGCGGGAGGTCCTCGGGACGCAGCTCGAAGTCCGGGCGGGCCGCCCGTGCCCGGTCGAGGAACTGCTGGACGGCGGCGTGCTCGAGCAGCACCGGTGATGGCTCGCCAGGGTCTGCCGGGACGTCCTGGGGGCCGACCGGGAACTCCTGCTCCTCGCGGAGGTGCAGCGGCGCGCGGGACGTGGTGAGCACGGTGACCTCGTCGAGGGCGTCCACCAACCGGCCGATCTCCGCCGCGCCGGGCAGCAGCTGCTCGACGTTGTCCAGGATCAGCAGCATGCGCCGGCCCCGGAGCTGCTCGGCCAGCCGTCTCGTGCCGGACTCGCCGGAGTAGGCGCCCACCGGGAGTGCGAGCGCCCGGGCCACCTCGTCCCCGACCAGCTCCGCATCCCGGACGGCGGCGAGCGGGACGAAGGCCACGCCCCCGGGGAAGCGCGCCGACAGCTCCGCGCCCGTACGGACGGCGAGGCGGGTCTTGCCCACTCCTCCCGGGCCGGTCAGCGTGACCAGGCGGTGCTCCTCGACGAGCCTGGCGAGGTCCGCGACCTCCCGGCTGCGGCCCAGGAAGCTCGACTGCGTGGACGGCAGGTCGTAGGTCGGGGCCTCCAGGCTGCGCAGCGGAGGGAAACGGGACGGAAGGCCCTCGATGACGAGCTGGTACAGCAGCTCGGGGGAGTCCAGGTCCTTGAGGCGGTGCGAGCCCAGGAAGACGTAGCCGACCCCGGGCGGCCAGGCGTCCTCCATCAGCGCCCGTGTCGTCGCCGTCACGACGACCTGGCCACCGTGCGCGGCGGCGGCCACCCGCGCCGTCCGGTGCACGTCCAGCCCGACGTAGCCGGTGCAGCCCAGGAGCCCCTCGCCGGTGTGCAGCCCCATCCGCACCCGGACGGGTACCTCGCCCGGCCAGGCGTGGCCGGTCAGGTCGCGCTGGGCCTGGGTCGCGGCGTCCACGGCCGCCCGGGCGGTGCGGAAGACGCAGAAGAACGCGTCGCCCTCCGTGTCCACCTCGGTGCCACCGGCGCCGCGCAGCGCCGCGCGGATGATCGCGTGGTGCTCGGCGAGGACCTCGGCGTATCGCGCGCCGAGGTCCTGGAGCAAGCGGGTGGACCGCTCGATGTCCGTCATCCAGAAGGTGACGGTGCCCGCAGGAAGTGCCATCGCCGTCCTCCGTAGGACAGCGCGACGCTACTCCCGGCCCTCACCCCGGAGAAGCCTCCGACCCCTGGTTCAGCGGGCGGCGGTGATCGCCGCCTCGACCGGGTCGTACAGCTGCCCGGCCAGCTCCAGGCCGAGCTGCGCACTGGCCTCGAGCACGAGGTAGGCGCCGAAGCGGCCGCCGAGGTCGAGCCACGGGACCGCCCCGTACGCGCCCGGGTCGTTGATCCGGGTGCTCCCGCTGCGGTCGATCCACCAGCCGAAGCCGTAGCCGGTGCCGGTCTGGGTCTCGCCGCCGTACGTCGCGCCCACCCGGTCGGTGTGCATCAGCTCGACCGACTCCGGCTCGAGGATCTGCGTGTCGCCGCACCGGCCGTCGCGCAGGTGCAGGAGGAGCAGCTCGGCGTAGTCGAGCGGATCGATGTACAGCCCGCCCTCCAGGTGCGGGTTCTCGGTCGGCGCGAGCCGGCTCGGGTCGCCACCGAACTCGGTCGGGTAGCCGGACAGCCCGTCGCCGATCTGGGTCCAGTGGTTGTTGTAGCCGAGCGACTCGAGCCCGCACGGCTCGACGTAGATCTCCTGCAGCAGCTCATCCCACGTCCTGCCCGAGACCGTCTCGGCCACCGCGCCGGCGATCTGCCACTGCACGCCGCCGTAGCGGAACTCGGTGTCCGGCGGCGCGATGTCGGCGTCGTCGGCCGGGGTGGACCAGGCGGAGGCCGCGCAGATCTCGAGCTCGACCGTGGGCACGAACTGGCAGACGTACGGTCCGTACGCCGGGTTGGGGAGCAGCCCCACGAGGCCGGAGCTGTTGGACAGCAGCTGGGCGACGGTGATCTCCGGGTGGTGCCCGGCCGCCCAGTCGACGTACTCGGCGATCGGCCGGTCCAGGTCGAGCAGGCCCTGGTCGGCGAGGCGGACGAGCACCCCGGCGGTGACCATCTTCGACGCCGACGCGACGAGGGACACCCGGTCGGCGTCGAACCCGCCGAAGTACCGCTCGCCGACGATCCCGTCCTCCTCGTCGACGACGACCAGACCGGCGCCGTCCAGCCCGTGCTCCGCGAGGAACGCCTCGACGACCGGCTCGACCGCCGAGAAGTCGTACTCGCGCTCCGGCGTCGACGTGCTCTCCGTGGGGTCGGCCGCCTGCGCGGACTCATCGGTCGAGCAGCCGGCCACGAGGGTGCCGAGCAGCGCGATCGCGGAGAGCGCGCCCAGGGACCGGATGCGGGTGGAGGTCACGAGGTCTCTTTCGCCGGGGCCGCGGGATCGACGCCACCCTGCCAGGAACGTCGCCCACGGTGAGCCGTGGCTGGCTGCGGGTGAGCGGCGTCTGCCCGAGCAGCCGGAACGCGCGACTCCTGCCATCCTCATGGGCGACGGAGCAAGTCCGGACGCGGGAGGCCGCATGAGCGCGACGTCGGGGCGGGCGAAGGATCAGGCAGAACAGGAACGTCGGCGGGGCGGCTTCAGCTCCCGACGGGTCTTCATCTTCGCGGCGATCGGGTCGGCCGTCGGGCTCGGCAACATCTGGCGGTTCCCGTACGTCGCCTACGAGAACGGGGGCGGCGCCTTCCTGCTGCCGTACCTGATCGCGCTGCTGACGGCGGGCATCCCGTTCCTGCTGCTGGACTACGCCATCGGGCACCGGCACCGGGGCTCCGCTCCGCTGGCGTTCGCCCGGCTACGCCGCGGTACCGAAGGGTTCGGCTGGTGGCAGGTCGCGATCTGCTTCGTCATCGCCGTCTACTACGCCGCGGTGCTGGCCTGGGCGCTGCGCTACACGTTCTTCTCGCTGGACCAGGCCTGGGGCGATGACCCCAACGCCTTCTTCTTCGGGGACTTCCTCCAGGCCGGCGACGTCGTGGTCACCACGGACGTCGTCGCCGGTGTGCTCGTGCCCCTGCTGCTGATCTGGGTCGCCGCGCTGGTGGTCATGGCCCTCGGCGTCCAGCGCGGGATCGGCCTGACGTCGCTGTTCTTCATCCCGGTGCTCGTGCTCGCCTTCGTCGTCCTCGTGGTGCAGGCGTTGCTCCTGGACGGTTCGACCGACGGGCTCGACGCGCTGTTCACGCCGGACTGGTCGGCGCTCACGGAGGCGTCGGTCTGGGCCGCCGCGTTCGGGCAGATCTTCTTCTCGCTGTCGATCGGCTTCGGGATCATGATCACGTACGCCTCGTACGTCGGCCGGCGCGAGGACATGACCGGCTCCGGCCTGGTCGTCGGCTTCTCCAACTCCAGCTTCGAGCTGCTCGCCGGCATCGGCGTCTTCGCCGCCCTCGGCTTCATGGCGCAGGCGAACGGGGTGGCGATCGACGAGGTCGCCAGCGACGGGATCGGACTGGCCTTCATCGCCTTCCCGACCATCATCAGCCAGGCGCCCGGCGGCGAGCTCATCGGCGTCCTCTTCTTCGGCTCGCTCGTCATCGCCGGCTTCACCTCGCTGATCAGCATCCTCGAGGTGGTCATCTCCGCCGTCCGCGACAAGCTCGACACCGGCCGGCTCACCGCCACCCTCGCGGTCGTCATCCCCACCGCGGCGCTGAGCCTGGTGCTGTTCAGCACGACCAGCGGCATCTACGTGCTCGACGTCGTCGACCACTTCGTCAACCAGTACGGCATCCTCGTCGTCGCGCTGGTCAGCATGCTGGTCGTGGCCTGGGTGCTCCGAGCGCTGCCCGCCCTCGCCGACCACCTCAACGTTCACGGCCGGCCGCGGATCGGCACGGGCTGGCGGGTGCTCATCAGCGCCGTCACGCCGATCGGACTGACCCTGGTGCTCGTCTTCGCGTTGCGGGACGACCTCGACGCGCCCTACGAGGACTATCCGACCTGGGTGCTGGTGACGTTCGGCTGGGGAATGGTGCTCGCGCTTCCGGTGATCGGCTTCCTGCTCGCCCGGTTGCCGTGGCGCGCGGGCACCCACCTGGACGGACCACCACCAGGCTCCGACCCTGCTGCGCCTGCGGGGGCCACACCGACCGGGGCCGCTGATCGGACGGGCACCGGCGACCACCGAGGAGGTCAGCCATGAGCGGCAGCGCGGTCGTGATGATGATCGTGGCGATCATCGTCATCTGGGGCGGGCTCGCCCTGGCCATCACCAACCTGGTGCGCGAGGGGGCGGTCGAGGACCGCGCCGAGAACCAGCCGCACACCCTGTGACGAGGGGAATGACCCGGGTCACGCCCGGCTTGCGAGGGGCATGACGACTCTCGGGCTCATCGGCAGCGGACACATCGGCAGCGGGATCGCGCGACTGGCGGTGGCAGCCGGGTACGACGTCGTGCTCAGCAACAGCCGTGGACCCGAGACGCTGGCCGACCTCATCGCGGAGCTCGGCCCCACGGCCCGCGCCGCGACCCCCGCCGAGGCGGGCGCGGCGGGCGATCTCGTCGTCGTCTCGGTGCCGCTGAAGGCCCACCGCGAGGTCCCCGTGGAGCCGCTGCGCGGCAAGGTCGTCATCGACACGAACAACTACTACCCGCAGCGCGACGGCCAGATCCCGGAGCTCGACGACGAGTCGACGACGGTCAGCGAGCTGCTGCAGGCCCATCTCCCCGAGTCGCACGTCGTGAAGTGCTTCAACAACGTGCCCGCGGCCGGGATGGTCCCGCTGGCCAAGCCGGCCGGTGACCCCGACCGCTCCGTGCTCGCCATCGCCGGAGACGACGCCGCGGCCAAGCAGACGGTGACCGACTTCCTCGACGCGATCGGCTACGACGCCTACGACGTCGGGCCGCTGGCGGAGGGCTGGCGCTACCAGCGCGACACCAAGGCCTACGCCGTCTTCTCCCAGCCGGGCCGGCCGGTCAAGGAGGACTGGCTGCGCAAGGGCCTCGCGGCAGCCGTCCGCTACCGCGACATGTGAGCGAGCGGCGCGGTCACCAGGACCCGCCGCCACCGCCGCCCGCGCCGCCACCGACGCTGCCCCCACCGCCGGACGACGACGAGGACGGCGCCGTGCTGGCGCTCGAGCAGCCGGTCACGAACACCGGCCCGTACGTCGCGTACCGCCAGTGCTGGTCGTCGTGGCCCGATCGGCCCGGCACCGTCACCGACTTCGCCAGCTTCGACCACCGCTCGGCCTCGCCCAGGGCCAGCGCCCACGCGGTGTAGTCGCCGAGCGTCCCCTCGGCGAGCGCATCCTCGATCGCGACGGGCGCGCACTCGGCGAAGTACCGGCGCAGCGACTCCACCCGCAGCCAGGTCGACGAGCCGAGCGGGGTGAGCACCCGCAGCTCCCAGGCGCGCAGCGCGGCCGCGATCCCCCCGCCCGCGAGCGCACCGCCCACCGCCGCCAGCACCACGGGCACCGCGCCCTGCCCGCCCGCCAGCCAGGCGCCGAGGCCGACGAGGACCAGCCCCACCAGGCCGGTGAGCACCCCGAGCCGGCGGACCCGCCCGGCCCGCCGGTCGGCGTCGGCGTCCCACAGCCCCGAGCTCTGCTGCCAGGCGTCGAGTTCGGCCCCGACCGCGGTCCACGCCTCGGCGAAGGACTCGTCGTACTCACCCAGCCGCAGCTGCTCGCGACCGGCGAAGGCCTGGTCCAGCAGCCGGGCCGTCGCGGGGTCGCCGTCGGCCTGCCGGGTCACCGTCGTCCTCGCGCCGTCGGGATCGGGCTCCAGCTCCACGATCCCCTTCACGGCGAGGTCCACCAGCCAGGCCACCTTGTGCCGCTCGGCGACCGAGCCGGTCAGCAGCACCCCGCCCTGCGCGGGGGAGAGGTCCCGCGGGATCGACGCCGAGGGCGTGGCGAACCCGCCCAGGTCCTCGAAGTCGATCCGCGCCTCCCCACCGGAGGAGGCGACGACGGTCGGCAGCCCGGCGCTCGGCACGTGCTCGCGGCCGGCCCGGCGCACGGCGCGAGAGACGAACCCCCCGGCCAGCAGCGCCAGCAGGCCGGCCAGCGCGGCCGGCACGAGCGGGTCGATGCCGGGCTCGTCCGGCGCGGCGGACGGCGCGGTCGGCGCGGCGGGCGCGGCGTCCAGGGCGCGGCCCTCCGTGGCGTAGACGGTGACCCCCTCCCCGGCGGCGAGGCTGTCGACCCGGGCGACGAGGTGGCCCGGAGCGGTCCGGCGCAGCGCGCAGCCGCCCGCCGTGCCGCGGTTCCCGGAGGCGCAGCTGTCGGCGTCGAGGTCGACCGCACCCAGGACGTGCACCTCGACCTCGTCGATCGGCACCTTCCAGCCGGTGCCGACGGCGTCCCACGCCAGCTGACCGCCGCGGCTGACCCCGCCCAGGGTGTAGCTCAGCTCGTACCGGTGCTCTCCGGTGATCGTCACGTCCGGGTCGCCGATGCGCAGCCGCACCGGGCTGTCGCCGGTCACCTCCACGTCGTCGGGTGCGGTCGGCGAGGTCACCTCGATCGGCTCGTCGGTGCGCAGTCCGGGCACGTCGCGGTAGATGCCGCGCCGCTCCTCGATGCCGAAGTCGTAGTCGATGATCTCGACGATCCGGGCGCTGCCGTCCGCGGCGACCGTGGCGCTGACCCACAGCCGGGTGACCCGCTCGCCGCCGGAGAGCGCGGCGACCAGGAAGGCGAGGACGGCGACGACGACGGCGGCCGTGACGAGGACCCACGCGTCGATCCGGCGGCGGCGTCGCGCGGCCATGGAGCGGGCAGACTGCGACACGGCGTTCCTCCTGGTCAGGCGCGGGCGGGGACCTACTCCCACGAGGCCGCGCCACCCTAGCGGGCGCCCGCTCCGGACGGTCGGACGCGGGCGGGGGCGGTCGCTCGGGGTTGACCTCGGGGGCCGGGGATGGGGCACGATCAGCGGCGTGCCATCGCGGGACCAGCACCTGCAGGACCTCGCCCTGATGCGCCGCGTCCGGGACCGGATGGACCGGGAGTACGCCCAGCCGCTGGACGTCGAGGCGCTCGCCCGCGGGGTGCACATGTCGGCCGGTCACCTGAGCCGGGAGTTCAAGCGCGCCTACGGTGAATCGCCCTACAGCTACCTCATGACCCGCCGGATCGAGCGGGCGATGGCCCTGTTGCGGCGGGGTGATCTCAGCGTCACCGAGGTGTGCTTCGCCGTCGGCTGCCAGTCGCTGGGCACCTTCAGCACGCGGTTCACCGAACTGGTCGGGATGGCGCCCAGCGTCTACCGCCGCGAGGCGGCGGGGGCGGCCGACGGCATCCCGGCGTGCGTGGCCACGCGGGTCACCAGACCGGTCAGGAATCGAGAAGCACAGGTGGGCGGCCCGTCCCTAGCGTGACCGCCATGGACATCACCATCCACATGGCCTCGCTGCCGCACAGCGACCCCGAGGAGTCGCTGGCCTTCTACCGGGACGCCCTCGGCTTCGAGGTCCGGCAGGACGTCGGTACCGGGACCATGCGGTGGATCACGGTCGGCCCGGCCGGCCAACCCGGCACGTCGATCCTGCTGGCGCCGCCGGCCGTCGATCCCGGGATCACCGAGGACGAGCGCCGCACCATCGCCGAGATGATGGCCAAGGGGACCTACGGGTGGATCATGCTCGCCACCGAGGACCTCGACGGCGTCTTCGACCGCGTCCAGGCCACCGGAGCCGAGGTCGTGCAGGAGCCGACGCAGCAGCCCTACGGCATGCGGGACTGCGCCTTCCGCGACCCGGCCGGCAACACCGTCCGCATCCAGGAGCTCCGGTGAGAATGCCGGCGCCGGGCAGTCACCCCTGTCGGACACCGCTGGTAGACAACGCACCGTCACCGCGCACGCGGCCGGCCCGCACGGATGGAGGCACCGCAGCATGAGCACGGCTACCCGGCGCGAACCGCAGGACTCCGCCGATCACGCCGCTGACAGCCACGACCTCATCCGGGTGGTCGGCGCGCGGCAGAACAACCTCAAGGACGTCAGCGTCGAGCTGCCCAAGCGCCGGCTCACCGTGTTCACCGGCGTCTCCGGCTCGGGCAAGAGCTCGCTGGTCTTCGACACGATCGCCGCCGAGTCGCAGCGGCTGATCAACGAGACCTACAGCGCCTTCCTGCAGGGCTTCATGCCGTCGCTGGCCCGCCCCGAGGTGGACCTGCTCGAGGGCCTGACGACGGCGATCCTCGTCGACCAGGAGCGGATGGGTGCCAACCCGCGCTCCACGGTCGGCACCGCCACCGACGCCAACGCCATGCTGCGCATCCTGTTCAGCCGCCTCGGGACGCCCTACATCGGCCCGCCGCCGGCCTTCGCGTTCAACGTGCCGACGCGCAAGGCCAGCGGGGTCATGAGCACCGAGAAGGGCGGCCGGGTCGAGAAGAACGTCGTCCGCGAGGCGGTCTACCAGGGCGGCATGTGCCCGAAGTGCGAGGGCATGGGGTCGCTCAACGACTTCGACCTCACTGCCCTCTACGACGAGTCCAAGACCCTGAACGAGGGCGGGCTCGTGGTGCCCGGCTACAGCATGGACGGCTGGTACGGCCGGCTCTTCCAGGGCATCGGCCTCGACCTGGACAAGCCGATCGGGACGTTCACCAAGAAGGAGCTGCAGACCCTCCTCTACCAGGAGCCGACCAAGATCAAGGTCGAGGGCATCAACCTCACCTACGAGGGCGTCATCCCCAAGGTGCAGAAGTCGATGCTGTCCAAGGACATCGACTCGCTCCAGCCGCACGTCCGGCGCTTCGTGGAGCGCGTGGTCACCTTCACCACCTGCCCCGAGTGCGACGGGACCCGGCTCAGCAAGGAGGCGCGGTCGTCGAAGATCGGGGGCAAGAACATCGCCGAGGTCTGCGCCATGCAGATCACCGACCTCGCTGCCTGGGTCCGCGACCTCGACGAGCCCTCCGTCGCGCCGCTGCTCGCCGGGCTCCAGCACCTGCTCGACTCCTTCGTCGGCATCGGGCTGGGCTACCTCTCCCTCGACCGGCCGGCCGGCACGCTGTCGGGCGGCGAGGCGCAGCGCACGAAGATGATCCGACACCTGGGCTCGTCGCTCACCGACGTCACCTACGTCTTCGACGAGCCGACGATCGGCCTGCACCCGCACGACATCCAGCGGATGAACGACCTGCTGCTCCGGCTGCGGGACAAGGGCAACACCGTGCTGGTCGTCGAGCACAAGCCCGAGACGATCGCGATCGCCGACCACGTCGTCGACCTCGGCCCCGGTGCGGGCTCGGCCGGCGGCGAGGTGACCTTCGAGGGCACCGTGGAGGGGCTGCGGGCCAGCGACACCGTCACCGGCCGGCACCTCGACGACAGGGCGCGACTCAAGGAGTCGGTCCGCACGCCCACCGGGGCGCTCGAGGTCCGGGGCGCGAACACCCACAACCTCCGGGACGTCGACGTCGACATCCCGCTGGGCGTCCTCGTCGTGCTCACCGGCGTGGCCGGGTCCGGCAAGAGCTCGCTGATCCAGGGCTCGGTCGCGGAGCGGGACGGCGTGGTGATGGTCGACCAGGCGGCGATCCGCGGCTCGCGGCGGAGTAACCCGGCGACCTACACCGGGGTGCTGGACCCGATCCGCAAGGCGTTCGCCAAGGCCAACGGGGTCAAGCCCGCGCTGTTCAGCTCGAACTCCGAGGGCGCCTGCCCGGACTGCAACGGCGCCGGGGTCATCTTCACCGAGCTGGGCGTCATGGCCACCGTCGAGTCCACCTGCGAGACCTGCGAGGGGCGCCGCTTCCAGGCCGCCGTCCTCGAGTACACGCTGGGCGGGCGCAACATCGCCGAGGTGCTGGCGATGCCGGTCACGCAGGCCGAGGCGTTCTTCGCCGAGGGCGAGGCGAGGACCCCGGCGGCGCACACGATCCTGTCCCGGCTGGTCGACGTGGGGCTCGGCTACCTCACCCTCGGGCAACCGCTCAGCACGCTGTCCGGCGGGGAGCGCCAGCGGATCAAGCTCGCCGCGCAGATGGCGGAGAAGGGTGACGTCTACGTCCTCGACGAGCCGACCACGGGGCTGCACCTGGCCGACGTCGAGAACCTGCTCGGCCTGCTCGATCGGCTGGTCGACGGCGGGAAGTCGGTCGTCGTCATCGAGCACCACCAGGCGGTCATGGCGCACGCCGACTGGATCATCGACCTGGGCCCCGGCGCCGGGCACGACGGCGGCCGGATCGTCTTCGAGGGCACGCCGGCCGACCTGGTCGCCGCGCGCTCCACCCTCACCGGCGAGCACCTCGCCGACTACGTGGGCAGCTGACCGGGCTCGGCCGAAGGGCGGTCGGCCCGCCCCTCGGCCACGATGACGTCGTGATCACGATCGGGCGGTCGCCCGGAACCGCCGCCGCCCGGGTCTCGTTGCGCTGATCATGACGACGGAGGAGGAGCGGCCGGCCACGGTCGCGCGGGAGGGCGTGTGGGCAGAGTGGGCGCCCAGCGGCCGCACCGCCGTCCCGTTCATCGTGCTGCTGGTCCTCTTCGCCAACCTGGTCGGCGTCGGCACCGTCGTCCTGCTGCTCATCGGTGTCGACGACGGCAGCAGCAGCACCGGCCGCAGCCAGGTCCTCTGGATCGCCGCGGCCTACCTCGTCGTCGCGCTGCCGCTGGCCACGCTCGCCGGGCTGCGGCGGCAGCGGGTGACCGCCGCGTGGCTGACCGAGGGGCGCGATCCGAGCCCCGCCGAGGCCGGGCAGGCGCTCCGGCTGCCCCTCGACACCGCCCTCATCGCGGCGACGGTCTGGCTGGTGGCGGCCGTGCTGACCGCCGTCGTCTCCGCGGTCGTCTTCCCCGAGCCCCTGGTCGGGCTGCGCGTCGGGGTGGTCGTGACGCTGGGCGGCGTCGTGACCGCCGGCGTCACCTACCTGCTCACCGCTCGGGCGGCCCGGGCGGTGACCGCGCGCGCCCTGTCGGTCCACCCGCCGGTCGGCCCGCTGGTCCTGGGCGTCCGCCCGCGCCTGCTGCTCGCCTGGGCGCTGACCAGCGGAGTGCCGCTGGTCGGCGTCGTCCTGCTCTTCCTCGACCCCAGCAACCCCGACGGGCCGGGCCAGGGCGCCGTCGTCTTCCTCGTGGTGGTCGCGCTGCTCGTCGGCGGGCTGGCCACCCTGCTCATCGCCCGCGCGGTCGGCCAGCCGCTGCGCGACCTGCGCGAGGCCGTGCAGCGCGTCGGCCGGGGTGACTACGACGTCGACGTGGTGGTGGACGACGCCGGTGAGATCGGCCTGCTGCAGGAGGGGGTGAACACCATGGCCGCCGGGCTGGCCGAGCGCGAGCGGCTGCGCGACCTGTTCGGGCGGCACGTGGGCACGTCGGTGGCCCAGGAGGCGCTGCGCACCGGGGTGAGCCTGGCGGGGGAGGAGCGCGTGGTGGCCGCCCTGTTCGTCGACATCGCCGGCTCGACGTCGCTGGTGCGGCGCACGGGCCCGGAGCAGATGGTCGGGCTGCTCAACCGCTTCTTCGCGGTCGTCGTCGACACCGTCGAGGACGAGGGCGGGCTGGTGAACAAGTTCGCGGGCGACGCCGCCGTCTGCGTGTTCGGTGCGCCCACCGACCACCCCGACGCGGCGACCGCGGCCCTGCGCGCGGCCCGGCGCATCTGCACGGCGGTGGCCGAGGCGGGGGAGGTCGACGTCGGCGTGGGGGTGGCCTGCGGTCCGGTCTGGGCCGGTCAGGTCGGCGCGGCCAGCCGGCTGGAGTACACGGTCATCGGTGACCCGGTGAACGAGGCAGCGCGGCTGACCGAGCTGGCCAAGGACCATCCGGGCCGGGTCGTGGCGAGCGAGTCGAGCGTCCAGGCGGCCCTCGCCGAGGAACGCGAGCACTGGACGCCCGACGCAGAGGTGAGCCTCCGCGGCCGGGACGAGGTCACCCGGACCTGGGTGCGGCGCGTCGGCTGAAGCCGGGGGCGGCTACACCTTCCGGGAGGGCTGCGTCGGCGGGTGGTTCGGATTGCTCGCGTCGTGCGCCTTGACCACGACGAGCACGTCCTCGGGCTGGAGCGTGCCGATCATGCGGTCGTCGAAGCGCAGGGTGCGGCCGCCGCGGGTCACCGACAGGACGATGTCCCGGAGGTCCCGCGGACCCAGTCCGACCTCGCTCGCGGTGACCGTTCGCTGATGCAGGTCGAGCCCCTGGCCCCCGGTGACGAGGTCCTCGACCACGGCCACCACCCGTGGCGCGTCGGTGGACAGACCGAGAAGCCGGCCGGAGGTCGCCGACGTGGTGATGACGGTGTCGGCGCCGGACTGGCGGAGGAGGTCGGCGTTGTCCTCCTCCCGCACGCTGGTCGTGATCGGCACGCTGGGGTTGAGCTGGCGCACGGTCAGGGTGATCATCACCGCGGCGTCGTCCCGGTTGGCCGCCACGATGACCGCTCGGGCGCGCTCCACCGACGCGCGGCGGAGCACCTCGGCGCGACCGGCGTCGCCCACGATGCCGGTCAGGCCCACGGAGTTGGCCTCGTCGATCGCGCGGGGGTCCGGGTCGACGACCACGATCCTGTCCAGCGGGGTGCCGTTGGCCTGCAGCGAGCGGATGGCGCTGCGCCCCTTGGTGCCGTAGCCGCACACGATGACGTGCTGGCGCACGCGGGACCTCCAGCGACGGATGCGGAACTCCTCGCGGGAGCGCGTGGTCAGCGCTTCGAGGGTCGTTCCGATGAGGACGATGAGGAACAGCACGCGCAGCGGCGTGATGACGAGCAGGTTGATCAACCGGGCCTGGTCGGTGACCGGGGTGATGTCCCCGTAGCCGGTCGTCGAGAGCGTGACGGTCGTGTAGTAGAAGGCGTCCAGCAGGTCGACGCTGCCGTCGGTGTTGTCGGTGTAGCCGTCCCGGTCGAGGTACACGACGAGGACCGTGGCGAACAGCACGAACAGCGCGAACAGCAGCCGCTGCGCGACCTGGCGGGTGGGGGAGGCCTCGACGTGCGCGATCCGCACGCCGCTGTGCTCGGCCGGCACCTCGTCGGGCTGGGTCACGGGGCGACCCTAGTGAGGCGGTGCCGCCGCCGCGCGGGCGCCGCACCCGTCGGGGTGTGCGGGGTGCGGCGCCCGCGGTGTCAGCCGCTGACCTTCTCCCGCTCCTTCGCCGCCAGTTCGCGCTTGAGCACCTTGCCGGCCGCCGACACCGGGATGGCGTCGATGAAGACGACGTCGCGCAGCCGCTTGTAGTGGGTCACCTTGTCGTTCACCGCCGCCATGACCGACTCCACGGTCAGCGCGGCACCGGCGTCGTCGCCCTTGCGGACGACGTAGGCCACCGGCAGCTCGCCGGCCTCCTCGTCCGGCCGCCCGACCACGGCCGCGCCGGCCACCCCGGGGACGGCGAAGAGGATCTCCTCGAGTTCGCGGGGGAAGACGTTGTAGCCCTTGTAGAGCAGCATGTCCTTGGTCCTGTCGACGATGGACAGGTAGCCGTCCTCGTCGAGGATGCCGACGTCGCCGGTGTGGAACCAGCCGTCGGCGTCGATCGCCTCCGCGGTCGCCTCCGGGCGGTTCCAGTAGCCGCGCATCACCTGCGGCCCGCGGATGCAGACCTCGCCGCGCTCGCCCTGCGGCACCGGCTGCCCGTCCTCGAGCGAGCGGATGCTGATCTCCGTGTCGAAGACCGGCACGCCGACCGTGCCCGGCTTGCGGGTGCCCGACCGGAACGACGGGTTGCCGCTGGCCATCATCGTGACCTCGGTCAGGCCGTATCCCTCGCTGATGGTCGCGTTCGGCAGCAGGGCCGAGAGCTTGTCGATCAGCGTCACCGGCAGGGGCGCCGCGCCGCTGGACACCCCGCGCACGTGCGACCAGTCCCGCTCGGTGAAGCCGGGCACCTGGAGCAGGGCGACGAAGATCGGGGGCGCGCCGCCGATCGAGGTCACCTCGTACCTGGCCATGTCCTCGACGTACGCCACCGGGTCGAACCGCATGTGGATGACGACGGTGGTGCCGCCCATCACCATGCCGTTGAGGTAGCCGACGACGCCCATCGCGTGGAACCAGGGGGTGAGGTTGATGATCCGGCCCTCGCCCGGGCCCAGCGGGTACTCGTCGGCGCCGACCACCTGGCGCACGGTCACGTCGCCGTGCTCGTCGAGGTCCGGGACGCTGCCGGAGGTCCAGCAGGCCGACTGCAGGACGTTGGTGACGACGTTGCGGTGCAGCAGCTCCACGCCCTTGCTCACGCCGGTCGTGCCGCCGGTGTAGGCGAGGTGGGCCAGGTCGGTGTCGACGTCGACGGCGGCGTCGAGGTGCCGGTCGGTCGGGTCGCCGCCCAGCAGGTCGGCGAGGTCGACGTCGCCATCGGCCAGCTCGAGGCGGGCGGCGAAGTCGAGGGTGTGCGCCTCACCGGTGACGATGACCGTCTCGACCGGGGTGGCGTCGAGCGCGGTGCGCACCAGCGGCAGCACCTGGTCCCAGGTGACGACGGCCTTCGCGCCGGCGTCGGTGAGCTGCGCGGCCAGGTCGGCCGCCGGCAGCAGCGGGTTGGTGGGGGAGAACGTCGCCCCCGCCAGCAGGATGCCGTAGTAGACGGGCACGTACTGGCGGCAGTTCGGGATGTGGACGGCGACGACGTCGCCCTTGCCGATGCCGTGGTCGGCCAGCCACCCGGCGACGGCGTGCGCGCGCTGCCCGAGCTCGGTGAAGGTCAGCGGGACGTCGTGGTCGATGAACGCCTCCCGGTCGCCCCACCTGCGGACCGCCGCGCGGAGGATCGAGCCGACCGGCACCCTGGGGTACTCCAGCAACCGGGGCAGCCCGGGCGGCCAGCTCGCGGCCGCAGGGGTGGTGGTCGGCTGCGTGGCGGTCATGCGCGTCCTCTCCGGTCGGGTGGTCCGACCGACAGCGTGGCCCAGACCACACCCTCTGTCGAGGTTCTGTGACGATGGGGTCATGAGCGACCAGCGCACGGCCCTCGTCCTCGGTGGTGGGGGCATCACCGGCATCGCCTGGGAGATCGGGGTGCTGACCGGTCTCGCCGAGGCCGGCGTCGACCTCACGAACGCCGACCTGGTCGTGGGCACCTCCGCGGGCTCGGTGGTCGGCGCCCAGGTGACCGGCGGCGCCGGGCTCGACGCCATGTTCGCCCGCCAGCTCGAACCGCCGGCGGAGGGGGAGGTCGCGCGGATGTCCCGGGCGAACCTCGCGCGGTACGCCTGGGCCCTGCTCACCAGCCGGGGCCGCGACGTCGAGTTCCGCCGCCGGATCGGCCGCCTCGCGATCACCGCGGCGGACTCCGGGCTGACGCCCCCGGAGCAGGAGCGTCTCGACGTCATCGGCGCGCGGCTGGTCGGCAGCGACTGGCCGGACCGGGCGCTCACCATCACCGCGGTGCACGCGACGACCGGTGAGTTCCACGCGTTCGACCGCACCTCGGGGGTGCCGCTGCTGCAGGCGGTCGCGGCCAGCTGCGCCGTCCCCGGCGTCTACCCGCCGGTGACCATCGACGGCGAGCGGTACGTCGACGGCGGCATGCGGTCGGCGGCCAACGCCGACCTCGCGCACGGCTACGACCGGCTGGTCGTGCTGGCCCCGATCGTCCGCGGCATCGGACCGCTGGCCAGCGTCGACGCGCAGGTCTCGGGTCTCGTGGCGCGGGTCGCCGTCGTCAGCCCGGACGAGGCGAGCCGCGCCGCGATCGGCCGCAACGTGCTCGACCCGGCGGCCCGGGCGCCCTCGGCGCGCGCGGGACGGGCCCAGGCGACGGAGGTCGCGGCCCGGGTGGCCGAGGTCTGGACCGGCTGAGGGCTCGTGCTCAGACGGCCGGGCTGGCCACCAGGGAGCCGGCGGAGTGCTCCTCGCGCAGCGCGGTCTTGAGCACCTTGCCGCTCGGGTTGCGGGGGAGCGCCCCGACGATCGAGTACTCGCGCGGGTTCTTGTAGCGGGCCAGCCGCTCCCGGCACCAGGCGGCGAGCTCGTCGGACGTCGGCGGGTCGGCGGGGTCGCGCGGTGCCACGACGGCCAGCGGCGCCTCGCCGTACTTCGCGTCCGCGACCCCGATGAGCGCCACCTCGCCGACCTTCGGGTGCTCGGCCAGCACGTCCTCGACCTCGGCGCAGTAGATGTTCTCGCCGCCCGAGATGATCATGTCCTTGAGCCGGTCGACGACGTAGAAGTAGCCGTCCTCGTCCTGCCGCACCAGGTCGCCGGAGTGGAACCAACCGCCTCGGAACGCCTCCGCCGTCTCCTCCGGCTTGTTCCAGTACTCCTTCATCACCATCGGGCTGCGGTAGACGATCTCGCCCACCTCACCGCGCGGGACGTCGTTCATCTCCGGGTCGACCACGCGCACCTCGACGTTGAGCATCGGCGTGCCCACCGAGCCGATCTTGCGGATCGAGTCCTCGCCGCGCAGCAGGCAGGTGACCGGGCTGCACTCGGTCTGCCCGAAGGCCGTCATCACCTCGGCCTGCGGGAACGTGTCGATCAGCGTGCGCAGCAGCGTCGTCGACGCCGGGGCCGCACCCCACGAGATCCGGCGCAGGTGCGCCAGGTCCCGCTCGGCGATGTCCGGCACGGCCACGACCGCCGCCCACATCGCCGGCACCAGGAAGATGCTCGAGATCCGCTCCCGCTCGATCATGTCGAGGGTCTCGACGGGGTCGAACGCCCCCGACCGGATGATCACGTTCGTGCCGCCGACCAGCAGCGGGGGCAGGCCGCCGGCCAGCCCGGCGATGTGGAACAGCGGCGCCCCGGGGGCCCCGACCCGGTCCTCCGGATGCCAGCCGATGTGGACGACCTGGCTGAACACGTGCATCAGCAGGTTGTGGTGGGTCAGCACGGCGCCCTTCGGCCGCCCCGTCGTCCCGGAGGTGTACATGATGAACGCCGGCTCGTCCTCGTCGACGACGACGTCGAGCGGGTCGTCCCCGGCCGCCGCGAGCGCGACCTCGTACTCCTCGCCGATCTGCAGGACCGACGTGACGCCGGGTACCTGCTCCCGGGCCTTGGTGCCCACATCTGCCAGGGGCGGATCGACGATCAGGACCTTCGCGCCCGAGTCGGTGAGCACGTAGGCCACCTCGTCGGCCACCAGCCGGAAGTTCACCGGGACGACGATCGCGCCGAGCCGCACGCCCGCGAGGTAGGCCTCCCACGTCTCCATGCCGTTGAGGGACAGGACCGCGATCCGGTCACCGGTGCCGACGCCGCGCTCGCGCAGTGCCCGCGCCAAGCGGGTGACCCGCCGGTCGAGCTCGGCGTAGGTGCGGCCCGCGCCCTCGAAGCGCACCGCCCAGACGTCCGGGGTCGTGCGGGCCCAGCGGCCGAGCATGTCGCTCATGGTCATGCCGCGGCCCTGCAGGACGGGGACGGCGACGCTCACGACAGCTCCTCGCGGCAGGTGATGTGACCTGCGTCATGCTGTCGGGGTCGGCCCGGTGGGTCAACCGCGACCGGTCACGCCCGGCTGTCGAGGTCCAGCAGCCGCGCGGCCAGGCGCTTCCAGAGCGCCAGGTGCGGGTCGGTGGCGGCCGGACGGTCCTCGAACGCGTAGAGCAGGGCCACCCCCCGCATGCTCGTGAAGAGGGTCTCGGTGAGGTCTGCGTAGAGCGGCGACCCGGTGATCTCCGGGCCCCAGATGCCGTCGGCGACGGCAGCGATCGCGGCGCGCAGCGGTCGCTCCCCGCTGCGCAGCGCCGTCCGCAGGGCGGGGTCGGTCCGCGCCGCCGTCCACAGCTCCATCGCCGCCCAGAACGGCGGCTCCTGGAACGTCGCCCACATCAGGTCGATGGCGCGGTCGACCCGTTCGCGCCCGGTGGGCTGGTCGGCCATCAGGGACTCGGCCCGGACGCGCACCTCCTCGAGCTTCGTCGTCGTCAGGTGGTCGGCCGCGGCGACGAGCAGTTCGGCCCGCGACGGGAAGTGGTGCAGCAGCCGCCCCCGGGACACCCCGGCACGAGCCTGCACCGCGAGGGTCGAGGCGCCCGCGTGACCGTCCTCGACCAGGCAGGCGACGGCGGCGTCGAGGATCAGCAGCCGGCTGTCCGCGGTCCTCGACGACCGGGAGCGAGGTCCGCGCTCCGAGGTCGTCGGCTCGGTCGTGGTCACCGCTGCGAACCTAGACCCGTCGAGGCCGACAGTCACCCTTGACTGGTCGGGCCGTCGTCGCCGTTGACCGCCCACCCCGTCGACTGCCAGGCTCCGGGCTCCTGACGGACGGGGGAGCGCGGTGGAACTCACCGAGGTGCGGTACGAGGTCGCCGACCGGGTGGCCACGGTGCAGCTGGACCGGCCCGATCGGTTGAACGCCTTCACGCCGACCATGGCCGACGAGCTCGTCCGCGTGGTGGCGGCGGCCGACGCCGACGACGGGGTGCGGGTCGTGGTGGTGACCGGGGCGGGCCGGGGGTTCTGCGCCGGCGCCGACCTCGGGGGCGGGCCGGCGACCTTCGCCGACCGGGGCGCGCGCATCCTGCCGGAGGGTCCGTTGCGCGAGGAGATCGCCGGCTTCCCCCGCGACGCCGGCGGGGTGGTCGCCCTGGCCTTCGCCGCCCTGCGCAAGCCGGTCATCGCCGCGGTCAACGGACCGGCGGTGGGGGTCGGCGCGACGATGACGCTGCCGATGGACGTGCGGATCGCCGCCGCCTCGGCCCGCTTCGGCTTCGTGTTCGGCCGGGTCGGCATCGTGCCCGAGGCGGCCTCCTCGTGGTTCCTGCCCCGCGTGGTCGGGATCAGCCAGGCGATGGAGTGGGTCGCGACCGGGCGGGTCTTCGACGCCGAGGAGGCGCTGCGCGGCGGGCTGGTGTCCCGCGTCGTGGCCGACGAGGACCTGCTGCCGACCGCCTCCGCGCTGGCCCGGGAGATCGCCGAGAACACCAGCGGGCTCGCCGTGGGCGCCGCGCGCCAGCTGCTGTGGTCGATGCTCGGTGCCCCCTCGCCCTGGGACGCGCACCGTGCGGAGTCCCGGGCGGTGGTCGAGCTGGGCGCGGGCCCCGACAGCGCCGAGGGCGTCGCCGCGTTCCTGGAGAAGCGGGCTCCGCGCTTCGCCGCGCCCCTGGGCGAGGGGTCGATCGCCGGTGTCCCGCGCTGGCCGGCGCCGCCACCGGACGTGCGCCCCGCGGGCTGATCCCCACGGGATCGGGACGCGGCCGACCGGCGACGCAGCAGCCGCGCGGCGGTAGCGTGCGCCTCCTCCGCATCGCCGGGAGGGACGCCCGTGGTCGCGTCACCGGAGGGCCGGTATCCCGCCGAGCTCCGCTCGCTCGAGGAAGCCATCACCGCGCTCGAGGCGCAGCGCGCGCTGCTCGGCGACGGCGTCGTCGAGACCGCGCTCGCCCCGCTGGTGGCGCAGCGGGACCGGCTGGTGGCCAGCGCGGTGGGGGAGCAGCGCAAGCAGGTCACCGTCCTGTTCGCCGACCTCGTCGACAGCACCCCGGTCGCCCGGAAGCTCGACCCCGAGGACCTGCAGCAGGTCATGAGCGGCTACTACGCCGCGGCCCGCCGCGCGGTCGAGGCCGAGGGCGGGGTGGTGGAGAAGTACATCGGGGACGCGGTCATGGCCGTCTTCGGGCTGCACCGGTCCCGCGAGGACGACGCGGCCCGGGCCGTGCGCGCCGCGCTGGCCATGCGCCAGGCGCTGGAGCGGCTCGACGGTCACACCCAGGCCACCTACGGTGCCCGGCTGCCCGTGCGGATCGGCATCGACACCGGCGAGGTCGTCGTGACCGGCATGGCCGGCGGGGACTCCGGGGAGTTCCTGGCCGTCGGCGAGACCATCAACCGCGCGGCGCGGCTGCAGGGCGCGGCCCCTCCGGGGTCGATCCTGCTGTCGGCCGACACCGCCGGCCAGGTGCGCGGCGCCTTCGGGCTGCGCCGGCTCACCGGCCTGGAGCTCAAGGGCCTGGACGGTCCGGTGGACGCCTACGTCGTCGAAGGCGCCGACAGGGAGGGCTTCTGGCCCGAGGGGCGGGGCATCGAGGGCGTCGAGACCGAGACGGTGGGCCGGGCGGGCGAGCTCGACCGGCTGCGGGAGCTGTTCACCGACGTCGTGAGCCGGCACGGGCGGCGGGTGGTCACCGTGCTCGGCGAGGCCGGCATCGGCAAGTCGCGCGTCCTGCGGGACGTCGAGGCATGGCTGGCCCGCCTCCCCACCGACGTCTGGGTGCTGCGCGGTCGCGCCGTCCCGAGCACCCAGGGGGTGGCGAACGCGCTCCTGCGCAGCGTCTTCGCCGAGCGCTTCCGCATCCGCGGCACCGACGACCCGACGACCGTGCGAGGCCGCTGGACGACCGGGTGGACGGAGCTGCTCGGCGCGCCCGACGGTGCGCCGGAGGAGGGCGAGGGCGCCGCCGAGACGGTCGCGACCTGGCTGGGGTTCGGGCTGGACGAGGCGGGCCGGGCCGTCGTCGGCACCACCGATCCGCAGGCGCTGCGCCGGCGCGGGAGCGAGCTCGTCCGGCGGCTGCTCGACCGGCTGGCCCGTCGTGCACCGGTCGTCGTCCTGCTGGAGGACGTGCACTGGGCCGACGCCGCCAGCCTTGATTCGCTCGCCGCCCTCGCCGGGCCCGGTGGGGAGGGCACCCTGCTGGTCGTCGCCTCCGCCCGACCCGAGCTGCTCGAGCGCCGGCCCGAGTGGGGAGCCCCCGCCGGGATGGACCTGCTGCCCCTCCGCCCGCTGGAGGAGGCCGAGTCCCGCGACCTGGTGCGCCAGCTGCTGCAGCGCGCCCGGGAGGTACCCGACGAGCTGGTGGGCGTGGTGGCCGAGACCGCCGACGGCAACCCGTTCTTCGTCGAGGAGCTGGTGAAGTGGCTGGTCCAGGAGCGGGTCGTCGACACCGCCTCGGAGCAGTGGACGGTGCGGGCGGGCGCGGTCGACGACCTGCAGGTCCCCACCACGCTGCGCGGTCTGCTGCAGGCCCGGCTGGACGTGCTGCCCCCGGCCGAGCGGGGCGTCGTGGGCTGCGCGGCCGTGGTGGGGCGGGTGTTCTGGGACCAGGCGGTGGACCGGCTGGCGTCCGCGGTCCGGGTGCGGCCGTCCGACGGCGTGCCCCTCGACCGGCTCGCGCAGCACGACGTGGTCGTCGAGCGGCCGCGCTCCACGTTCGCCGGCTGCCAGGAGTTCTCCTTCCGGCACGCGCTGCTGCGCGACGTCGCCTACGAGGGGGTGCTGCGGTCCGCCCGCCGGCTCCTGCACGCGGAGGCGGCCGGCTGGCTGGAGGACGTCGTGCTGCGCAGCGGGCGGGTCGACGAGCACGCGGCGCAGGTGGCCGGCCACCACGAGGCCGCGGGGCACCGCCGGGAGGCGGCGTCCTGGTATCTGCGCGCGGGCCGCTACGCCGCCGGCGCCTTCGCCAACGACGACGCGCTGCGGCTGATCGGCCGGGCGGAGGCGCTGCTCGCCGACGTCGAGGAGCCGGACCTCCTGGTCGAGGTGCTGCTGGCCCGGGAGGCGGTGCTGGACCGGCTCGGCCGGCGGGAGGAGCAGCGGGTGGTGCTCGACCGGCTGGCCGCACTGCCCGCCGGTCCGGAGCAGACCGCCCGCATCCGGCTGGCCGAGGCGCGGCTGCTGTTCTTCCGCGGGGAGTACTCCGCCGTCCCGCCGGTCGCGGAGGAGGCCGCCGGCCTGGCCGCGAAGGCCGGCCGCCAGGACCTCGAGGCGGACGCGCTCATGCAGTGGGGCCGGAGCCTCGCCTACCTCGCCGAGCACGCGGCCGCCCGCAGGCTGCTGCGCCGGTCGCTGGTCGAGGCCCGGGCGATCGGGGACCACAAGCGCGCGGGTGAGGACCTCCGCCTGCTCGGGGTCGTGGCCACGAACCTGGGGGAGAACGAGGAGGCGCTGCGGATCCTGGCCGACGCGCGCGCGGAGCACCGCAGCATCGACGACCACGAGGGCGAGGCCATGGTCACCGGCCAGGTCGGGGCGCTCCTGATGAACATGGGCCGCCTGGAGGAGGCGCGCCAGGCCACCGAGGAGGCGCTCGCGGAGTTCCGCGCCGACGGCCACCGGTACCGGGAGGGGGTGATGCTGACCAACCTCGCGCGGATCGCCATGGACCAGGGGCGGCTGGACGACGCGCTCGAGGGCGGCCGGCAGGCGCTGGAGCTGACCGAGCAGATCGACGACGCCGAGGGGCTGGTGGCCTCCCTGCAGAGCCTGGGCGACAGCGCGCGGCTGGCCGGAGACCTCGGGGCCGCTCGCGCCCACCTCGAGCGCGGGCTGGCCGAGAGCCGGCAGCACGAGCTCCCGTACTTCACCGCGCACCTGCTCGCCTCCCTGGCCGCCGTCGACCTCGCGGAGGGCCTACCGGAGGACGCGCTGGCCCACGCCGCGCGGGCCCAGGAGGAGGCGGCGACGGCCGACGTCCCGCACGCCGGCGCCCGCGCGGACCTGGTCACCGGGATGGTGCGCCAGGCGGCGGGTGACCCGGCGGCCGTGC
>NZ_LWUA01000272.1:0-2389 GCF_005222955.1 Blastococcus sp. CCUG 61487
CACGTTCGCCGACGGTCGTCTCCAGCTCGCCGTTCCCGCCGACGCGGTGGCCGGCGCGCCACGCCTGGGCGGCGAGCACCTGGCGCCGGAGGAGGAGGACGCCCTGCGCCGGCACTACGCGGACGCCCGCGCGACGGCGTCCCCCTCGACGGCGTCTCCCGCGACCGACGGCGGGATGGTGCTCGCCGAGGAGCAGCTGCGCGTGCGCACCGAGTAGGTGCCGGCCCGGCGGGTGCGGGTGGTCCGGTACGTCGTCACCGAGGAGGTTCAGGTGACGGTTCCGGTGCGCCGCGAGGAGATCCGGATCGAGGAGCTGCCGCTGGACGCCCCGGCCGCTGACGACACCGCCTCGGCGCTGGTCGAGGAGGGCGATGCCCTGGTGCCCCGGCCGGCGGCGGAGGGGCTGCCGGAGGAGATCGTGCTGCACGCCGAGCGGCCGGTGGTGTTGGTGGAGGTGGTGCCGGTCGAGCGGGTCCGGCTGCGCACCGAGGTGGTCGGCGGCACGGCGGAGGTCACCGGGGCGGGCCAGCGGGAGCAGGTCGCGCTCGAGCAGGTCGCGGTGGAGCAGGAGACCCGGCCCGACGTCACCCCCAGGTGATCGCCAACCTGGGCGGGCTGGCCGATTCCAGGCTCGCCCAGAGCTGGTAGACCGTCGTCCCGTCCGGTGCGTCCTTGAGCAGGAAGCCGTGGTCCGGCCCGGTGTACAGCTCCTGCGTCAGCGTGGTCACGTCCCAGGTCTGCGGGCCCGCGGTGCTGCGGGACGCCGTGGTCGCCGGCGTGCCGGTGGGTTGGGGGCGCCCAGGGGTGTTCCACGTCAGGGCCGTCGTCCAGGCCCGGTCCGCCCGGTGCACCTCGAGGGTCCGGCCCGCCACGGGGTTCGTCGCCTGCACGGTGAGGACGGCGCTGGTCACCGTGCAGTGGCGCGGCAACGGCGCGCGCGTGGCCACGGAGAAGCGGAGGAAGGTGTGCCCGTTCTCCGTGCCCCCCGAGGCGGTCCCGAGGTAAGCCTGGGTGCCGAAGCTGGTGGTCGGCTGCGCCTGGTAGACCGCGGTGTCCGCGGCGACGACGAGGTCCACCGACCCGGGCGTGCAGAACGATGCCTTCGCGGTCAGCTGGTTCGCCGTGTCCGATGTCCGGGCGGTGAACGCCGCCGACGTCGTGCTCTGCGCGAGCGCGGCGGTCAGCGCCGCAGCCACCGCGAGCACGCCGCCCTGCCAGAGCCGGCGGCGGCGCGGCCGAGGCCGGTTCACGACCCGTCCCGCGTTTCCCAGGAGAACCCGAACCGCACCGACCTGCCCTCGGCCGCCGCGACGTCCTGGACGGTGACGGTGAAGCGGAAGGCCCGGCTGTCCGCGCTGCCCGCGGGCCGCCAGGTGTCCAGGCCGCTGCTCCAGCGGCGGTGGATGGCGGCGAAATCGGCGAGGGTGCCGTCGTAGAGCCGGCGGGCGGGGGTGAACGTGCTGCAGTCGCCGAACGCGTCGCCGGGTGCCGCACCGATGTCGACGACGAGGTCGAGGTAGGGCGCCAGCTCCCCGGTCGCCGCCGCGGCGTACAGCCGCACCGGCCCGGAGGCCTGGTCGCCGGTGTGCCGCACGACGATGCAGCGGTCGGACGGGGCGCCGGGAACGAGGACCGTCTCGCTGCCGAACATCGAGGTGCCGGCGGCGTTGTCGGTGAGCCGGACGACGGTGCTCGGCACGACCCGCGGCACGGACGACGGAGGCGGGGTCGTGGGGGCCGCCGTCTCCGCCGGTGGCATCTCGTCGGGGACCGGCGGCACCGGCGGGGCAGGCCGGCGCGGTCCCGCGCCCGACGGCGCGTCGGTCGTGCCGATCGGCACGTAGTTGGTGACGACCTCGTTCTCCTCGACGAACGCCGCCTGCGATCCGGAGACCACGAGCAGCGCGACGAGGGTGACGCTGAGCGCGAAGGCGGACAGCTGGATCGCCAGGGCGTTGAGCGAGAACCGGAACCGGCGGCGTCGCTTCCGCCGCTTCGGCGCGGGGGCGGGGGCCTCCGCGGGCCGGGAGAGCAGGTCGGTGCTCACCGGACCGCCCCCTCGCGCGCGAGCTTGCGGCTGCGCTTGACCTCGTACATGAGGGCGTCGGCCTGGCCCAGCAGGGCGTCCAGGTCGCGCTCGCTGGGCAGCGCGTGCGCGGCGCCGATGCTGACCCCGATGCGCGCCATGCCGGCCGCGAGCAGGAAGGGCTTGCCGATCTCGATCTCGAGGCGGCGGCCGAGCGCGGTCAGGTCGGCGTCGGAGGCGCCGGGCACCACGACGACGAACTCGTCACCCCCCATGCGGCCCAGCACGCTGCCGGCCCGGATCGCGTCCTCCAGGCGGCGGGCCACCTTCTCGAGCAGCTCGTCGCCGGCGGCGTGGCCGAGG
>NZ_LWUA01000272.1:2434-3387 GCF_005222955.1 Blastococcus sp. CCUG 61487
GGTCGCGGGTCGCCTGGTCCTGGTAGCTCTGCTTGAGCCGCTCCAACTCGTGGACGAGGACGGCGTTGGCCAGCCCCACCCGCGCCTGGGCCACCAGCAGCTCCAGCGCCTCGACCCGGCGGGCGACCTCGTCCTCGGGCCCGGTGACCCGCGCGGAGAAGGTGTACGCCTCTCCGCTGGGCAGGGCGAGCTCGCGGGTGAGGAGCTCGGTGCGGAGGTCGTCGTCCTCGGTCACCGAGGTCCGGCCCGCGGGCATGCCCGCCACCGGAGCGCCGTCGGCCGCGGTGACCACGACGTCGGTCGCGCCGAGCTGCTCGGCGCCGGCCGCCAGCTGGGCCAGCACCTCACCCCGGTCGAGCGGGAAGATCTCGGCGGTGATGGCCGAGAGGTCGCCCAGCAGCTTCGCCCGGTCGTCGGCCGCCTCGCGGGCGGTGCCCAGCCGGCCGACCTGGGCCACGAGGTGCTCGGCGAGCATCGCCACCGGCATCGTGGCGAGCAGCAGGGTGGGCATCGCGATGACCAGCACCCCCAGCGCGCCGTCGGCGGCGTTCTCGGGGAACACGACGAGGTACAGGCCGAGCGCCACCGAGCTGACCGTCCACAGCGCGGCCAGGCCGCTGAGCCCGAACCAGAGGGCCGCCTCGAGGAAGGGCAGCATGAGCAGCACGAGCGCGAAGGACCGCGGCGGGAGGCCGGCGAGGACGACCACGCCCAGGACGACGCACGCGTCGGCGATCGTGCCCGCCGCGGCGAGCTTCGAGCGGCGCCCCGTTCCGGCGCGGCCGGCGCGGCTGGTGAGGAGCGCGACGCCCAGCAGCACCAGGGCAGCCAGACCGGCCAGGGGCAGCGCGACGTCGCGGCCGACGTCGGCGTCGGCGCTGGGCCGGTAGCCGGCTCCGCCGACCACGACCAGGGCGACGGCGACCAGCCGGATCTGTCCGAGCGCACGCTCG
>NZ_LWUA01000273.1:0-194 GCF_005222955.1 Blastococcus sp. CCUG 61487
GCGGCGGCCTCGGCCTCGGCCCGCTGCCGGTCGAGGACGGCCTGGTCGGCGGCGAGCTGGGTCAGGGCGGCGGCGGTCTGCTCCGCCTCCCGGTTGCTGCGGCTCGCGGTCAGCCCGGAGAGCGACTCGAGCTCCCGCGCGAGATCGAGCGAGCCGGTGGACCCGTCGACCCCGAGTTGCTCGGCGACGCTCAC
>NZ_LWUA01000273.1:336-11975 GCF_005222955.1 Blastococcus sp. CCUG 61487
CCGTGGCGACGAGCATGTTGACCAGGACGGCGCCGGCGGCGGCGGTGCCCAGGTAGGCGACCGGGCGACGGCCACGGGCGAGCGGGCGGTGGTAGGAGGCGGCGACCCGGCCGCGGAGGCCGGACAGGGTGGTGCGACGCATGAGGGCGGGTGCTCCGGAGGGTGCGTGCAGCCGGCCCGCGGGTGGGCGACGGGCTGCCACGGATGTGCGGTCTGAGGGCTGCCACGCTCCCGCGCATGCCGGGACCCGGGCGGGCCGGCGAGAAGCCGGAGCCGGGAAGGGCGGGCCGGGAGCGGCGCGGCCGTCACGTGCGGACGGCGGCGGGAGCGGCAGGCGGGATCAGCTGTGCGGGCGCTCCAGCGGCCGGTGTCTCCGGGCGGAACGGGGTGATGCGGAACGGGGTGGTGCGGTGGTGCAGGGGCACGCCATCCGGCGGCTCTCCGTTTCTTCCGATACCGCCTACCGAGTTAGCTGACGGGTTCGGGCTCGGGTCTGCCCTACCGCGCCGGATGGTGCCCGGCGCGAGATTCACCCCAGTGCTGCGGTGGGTCCCCGGCTCCCCCGCGTCCCGGATGGGGCGCGGGCGACTCGGCGGCGTCCACACGGGCTCCCCGGGCGGGGAAGGTGCCGACCGGCGGACGGCGACCACGGTAGCCACCGTTATCCATCCGTGACAAACGCCGAGGTGAGCCGGTTCCCGCGCAGCCTCAGACGCGCTTCAGCGCCCGCATCGCCAGATCGGCCATCGCCGCCTCGCCGAGTGCGTTCGGGTGCACGACGACGGGGTTGGTGCTCTGCAGCACCGGCTCGATCCAGCGGACGCCGAGCGGCGCGCAGGCGTCGTGCCCCTCGGAGGCCCGGCTCATGTCGACGTACGTCACTCCGGTCTCGGCGGCGGCACGGGCCACGGCGTCGTTCAACGTGGCCTGGAGGGAGCGCAGGTAGGGGACGTCGCCCTCGGCCACCGGCATCCTGTCGAAGCAGCCACCGGACGCCGGCAGGATCCACGGGTAGCCCAGGATCGCGACCTCGGCCCGCGGCGCCCGGGCGCGCACCGCCTCGAGCGCCCGCACCAGCGAGGGGTACGTCGTGCTGCGGATGGTGTCCTCGAAGGTCGAGCCGTACCGGTCCTTGCACGGGCTGCCCTGGCCGAGGGTGGACAGGCCGGCGGCCCCGCACTGCAGCAGCGAGTCGATGAAGACGCCGCTGTTGTTGCCGCCGATGGTCATGGTGACCACCTGCGTGTCCCGGCTCAGCGCGTCCAGCTGCGGGGCGACGCCGTCGTACTGCGGGGCGAAGTAGTCGCCGGTGTCGGCGCCGCCACAGGTCACGTCGGTGAGCAGGGCGCCGGTCGCCCGGGCGATGACGTTCGGGTAGTTCGCCGTCGAGCGCAGGCACTGGAGCGGCGCGGTCGGGTCCGGCGGCAGCACACCGGAGGCGGCGCTGTAGGAGTCCCCCATCGCCACGTAGCGGACCGGGCCGTGGCCCCGGGCCGAGGACGGCGGCGCGACCACCACGAGCGTCACGAAGCAGGCCAGCAGCAGGACGGCGAGGCGGCGCACGGGCATCTCCCGGGGTTCGACGGCGGGCCACCGGGGACAACGAGCCGACCGCCAGGGCGTTACGCCGATCACACCGGCGGCTCCCGTCCGGGTGTCCCGGCACCCCCGAACGGAGGCACTTGAGGTCCCGCCGCAACGCGCCGTTCACCGGCCTGACACGATCACCGGACTGTTCCCCGGATCCGGGAACCGCACCGCTGCTCCGTGCGCGGGCGCGGTGGCCGGTTCACGACCGGGGAGAGAAGGTGGGTCGTAGCGGATGGAGAGGATCCTCGTGGCTGCCATTGACGCGGTACTGGACGAAGCAGGACTGACGAACGAAGCCGTCCGGTCCTACGTGAAGCACTGGGCGCAGCACACCGGTGCCGAGCGGGTCGAGGTCATCAACGCCTCCGACGACGCGCGGCTCATCCGCGAGGCGCTCGAGGCCGGGGAGCTGCTGCCCGCCGGGGAGGGTCGCTACTACTCCCGCAGCCACCCGAAGGACACCGCGCGCTCCGAGGAGCGCACCGTCGTCGCGACGAACAACCCCGCCGACAAGGGCGAGTACAACAACTGGCGCCCCGCCTCGGAGATGCGGCCGATGCTCGAGGAGCGGATGGCCGGCAAGTCCGCGGGCAAGACGATGTACGTCGTCCCCTACGTGATGGCCCCGCCCGGCTCCCCGCTGCAGTCCTACGCCACCGGCGTCGAGCTCACCGACACCCGCACCGTCGTGCTGCACATGATCCGCATGGCGCGGGTGGGCGTGCAGTACGTCAACGAGCTGGCCGACCAGGACTTCTTCGTCCGCGGCGTGCACGTGACCGGCGACCTGGACAGCCTCGGCCAGGGCACCGCCGACGACCAGCGCTACTTCGTGACGATCGCCGACGAGCGCACGATCCTGCACTACGGCTCCTCCTACGGCGGCAACGCGCTGCTGGGCAAGATCGCCCACGGCCTGCGCCAGGCCACCTACGACGGCTGGGCCTCCGGCAAGTTCCTCGCCGAGCAGTTCCTGCTGCTCGGGATCACCGACAAGCAGACCGGCCGCACCTACCACATCTGCGGGGGCATGCCGAGCGCGTCGGGCAAGACGAACCTGGCCATGATCCTGGCGCCGGACGCCCTCGGTGACCGCTACCAGGTGCACTTCTACGGCGACGACATCGCCTGGCTGTGGGTGGACCCGGAGGACGGTCGCGTCTACGCGATCAACCCCGAGTACGGCGCCTTCGGCGTCGCCAAGGACACCAACGAGGTCACCAACCCCACCGCGGTCGAGGCGATCTCCGAGGGCACCGGGACGATCTTCACCAACGTCGCCTACAACGAGAAGACGCAGGACGTCTGGTGGGAGGGCAAGTCGAAGACCCCGCCGGCCGACACCGACGGGTGGCGCGACTGGAAGGGCAACCTGATCTCGGAGCGCTCCGAGGCCGAGAAGGACGAGCCCTGGGCCCACCCGAACAGCCGGTTCACCACCACGCTGTCCAACATCCCGAACATCGCGCCGGACTACGAGAACCCCAAGGGCGTGCCGGTCGACGCGATCATCTTCGGTGGGCGCACCCGCGACCGCGAGCCGCTGATCCGCGCGATCACCGACCTCCCCGAGGGCGTCTACGACGGCCTGACCCTGGGCGCGGAGGCGACCTTCGCGGCCGAGGGCACCGAGGGCGTGCTGCGCTACGACCCGATGTCGATGCGGCCGTTCATGGCTTACTCCGAGGGCGCGTACGCCGCGCACTGGCTGAAGATCATCGGCGCCGCGAAGGACCAGCCGATCTTCGCCCACGTCAACTGGTTCCAGCGGGGCGAGGACGGCCGCTTCCTGTGGCCGGGCTACCGGGACAACCTGCGCCCGCTGCTGTGGCTCATGCAGCTGCGCAACGGCGAGGTCACCGGCCGGCAGACCCCCGTCGGCATCGTGCCGCTCAAGGAGGAGCTCGTCCTCGAGGGCATGGACGACCTCCGCGAGGACGACCTGGAGACGCTCCTGTCGATCGACGTCCCGCGCTGGCAGCAGGAGATGGGGCACCGCGAGCAGCACCTCTCGCTGTTCCGCGACATGCCCGAGGAGATCTGGGCGGCCCACCGCCGCGTCTCCGACGCCCTGGACGCCGAGGCGAAGTGAGCCGCACCGCCTGAACGACGAAGGCCCCGACCGTGAGGTCGGGGCCTTCGTCGTCTCCGGGGGCTGCACTGTCGTGCCGAGTGGGGCCCGGAGGGTCCCGCGCAGGCACGACGGACGCGCTCGCTGCCGCTGGGGGACGGCACGTGGCCGCGGTGTCGTCCGGAGGACGACGGATCACTCAGTCGAGATAGTCCCGGAGGACCTGGGAGCGGCTGGGGTGGCGCAGCTTGCTCATGGTCTTGGACTCGATCTGCCGGATCCGCTCGCGGGTGACCCCGTAGACCTGGCCGATCTCGTCCAGCGTGCGCGGCTGGCCGTCGGTGAGCCCGAAGCGCAGCCGGACCACGCCGGCCTCCCGCTCCGAGAGCGTCTGCAGCACGCCCAGGAGCTGGTCCTGCATGAGCCCGAAGCTGACGGCGTCGACGGCGACGATCGCCTCGGAGTCCTCGATGAAGTCACCGAGCTGGCTGTCACCCTCGTCGCCGATGGTCTGGTCGAGGCTGATCGGCTCCCGGGCGTACTGCTGGATCTCCAGCACCTTCTCGGGCGTCAGGTCGAGCTCCTTGGCCAGCTCCTCCGGCGTGGGCTCGCGGCCCATCGACTGCGAGAGCTCGCGCTGGATGCGGCCGAGCTTGTTGATGACCTCGACCATGTGCACCGGGATGCGGATGGTGCGCGCCTGGTCGGCCATCGCGCGGGTGATCGCCTGACGGATCCACCAGGTGGCGTACGTCGAGAACTTGAAGCCCTTGGTGTAGTCGAACTTCTCCACCGCGCGGATCAGGCCCATGTTGCCCTCCTGGATGAGGTCCAGGAACGCCATGCCGCGGCCGGTGTAGCGCTTGGCCAGGGACACCACGAGCCGCAGGTTGGCCTCGAGCAGGTGGTCCTTGGCGCGCTCGCCGTCGCGCATGACCCAGGTGAGCTCGCGACGGCGCGCCGTCGGCAGCGTCTCCCCCGCGGCGGCCGCCTCGGCCAGCTTGTGGCTCGCGTACAGGCCCGCCTCGATCCGCTTCGCGAGGTCGACCTCCTCCTCGGCGGTGAGCAGCTTCACCCTGCCGATGAGCTTGAGGTAGGCGCGTACCGCGTCGGTCGAGGCGGTCATCTCGGCGTCCTTGCGCGCCTTGCGCAGGGCCGCGGACTCCTCCTCGTCCTCCCACTCGAATCCGCCGGCCCCCGACGTGGCGAGCCCGCCGTCGACGTCGGCGTCGGTGTCGTCGTCCTCCTCGACCGGCGCGGTGGCGATCGCGACGGTCTCGGCGGGGCCACCGGCCACGAGCTCGTCGTCGCCGTCCATCGGGTCGGCGGTCATTCCGGTCGTCGCCTCCGCGGGAGCGGCCTTGGGCGTCTTCGCCCTGGCCGGCGCCTTCGCCTTCGGAGCCGCCTTGGGAGCCGCCTTCGGAGCCGCCTTGGGAGCCGCCTTGGCGGCCTTCACCCTCGCGGGGGCCTTCGCCCTGGTGGCCTTCGCCGTCGTCGGGGTCCCGGCGGCGGGAGCCGCTTCCGGGGTGGCCGGGTGGGCGATGTCGGGCACTGTCATGTCGCCTCTCGTGACGGTGGTCGGACGGCATCGCGAGAACCCAGCAGTCCTGGCGGAGAGGCCGGCGCGAGCACGGCGGAGCGCCCTGCGCGCTGCGGATCGGGATGGACGTCCAGTGGCACCGCGCCGGGATCAGCGCGCCACCGGGTACGTCACGAGAGTCTAGCCCGCGCGGGCCGCCGGCAGTCCCCCGCAGCCGCCGCGCGGACCCGGTTCGCCCCGATGACCTGCTCCGGCGGGGCCGGGACGTAGCCTGCGCCGACACCGGCCCCGACGCCCACGGCTCCTCGGAGCGGGCGTCTTCGACGCACGAGGCGCCCTCCCATGGACCAACCGACCGCAGTGCCGTCCGAGCAGCTCTCCGCGGAGATCGAGCGGCTGCTGGACGCGCAGGACCTCACCGGCGCGGCGGCAGCGCTCGCGCCGCTCACCGGCGCCGAGGCCGTCGGTGTCCTGGAGCGGCTGGCCGCGAAGGAACGCGCCGTCCTCTTCCGGCTGCTGAGCAAGGACACCGCGCTGGACGTGTTCGAGCGCCTGGATCCGACGTTGCAGGGCGACCTCGTCCAGGCGCTGCAGCACGAGGAGGTGGCCTCGGTGTTCGCCTCGCTCGAACCGGACGACCGGGTGACGCTCCTCGACGAGCTGCCGGCCACCGTCGCCACCCGCCTGCTCCAGGGTCTGCCGGCGCACGAGCGGGAGCTCACCGCCGAGGTGCTGGGCTATCCGGCGGGCTCCATCGGGCGGCGGATGAGCCCGGAGTACGTGACGACCCACCCGCACCTCACCGTCGGCCGCACGCTCGACCGCGTCCGCGACCGGCTCGCCGACGCGGAGACCGTCTACACCCTGCCGGTGGTCGACGACGAGCGACGGCTGGTCGGCGTGGTCAGCCTCCGCGACCTGATCGGCGCGGCACCCGAGGAGCCGATCAGCGCCCTGCTGCGCGACGCGGACTCGGTCGCCGCCACCGAGGACGCCGAGGCCGCGGCCCGCCGCTGCGCGGACCTCCGGCACCTCGCCCTGCCCGTGGTGGACGCCGAGGACCGGCTGGTCGGGATCCTGACCGTGGACGACGCCCTGGCGATCCTCGAGCACGCCGAGTCCGAGGACCAGGCGCGGATCGGCGGCGCCGAGCCGCTCCGCCGCCCCTACCTGTCCACCCCGATCCGGTCGATCGTCCGCTCCCGCGTCGTCTGGCTGCTCGTGCTCGCCGTCGGCGCCACGCTGACCGTCCAGGTCCTCAGCGCCTTCCAGGCGACCCTGGAGCAGAAGGTGGTGCTGTCCCTGTTCATCCCGCTGCTCATCGGCACCGGGGGGAACACCGGCAACCAGGCCGCCACGACCGTCACGCGGGCCCTCGCCCTCGACGACGTGCGCACGAGGGACATCACGAAGGTCGCGGCACGGGAGCTGCGGGTGGGCCTGAGCCTGGGCCTCCTGCTCGGCGTCGTCGGCTTCGTCGGCACGGCGCTCGCGTTCGAGCCCTCGATCGGCGTCGTCATCGGTCTCACGCTGCTGAGCAGTTGCACCCTGGCCGCCACCGTCGGCGGGGCCATGCCGCTGATCGGGCGGATGATCCGGGTCGACCCGGCGGTCTTCTCCAACCCGTTCATCACCACGTTCGTCGACGCCGCCGGGCTGGTCGTCTACTTCCTGATCGCCAAGGCCGTGCTCGGCCTCTGACCGTGGTCATCCGGACGGGTGAGACGCGCCACGCATGCGCGGCCCGGAACCGGGGCAATGGCCGCTCGGCGGATGGCCAAGGTCACGGTCGGAGATTCCTCACATCCCCCAGGGCCGCATGTCGGGGTGGGTTCGGCCGACCATCTACAGTGCGGCGCCCGCAGGCGACCGTCCCGTGGCAGCCAGAGAGGCAGAAGTGACGTCCCATCCCGGCGTGGTCCCTGACAGCGCGAACCCCGATGTGGTCCTCGTCGGCGGCGGCATCATGAGCGCCACCCTCGCGTCGTTGTTCGGCGTCGTCGCCCCCGACTGGTCGGTGGCCCTGTTCGAGTCCGGACCGGCCGTGGCCGGGGAGAGCTCGGACGCTTGGAACAACGCCGGCACCGGGCACGCCGCGCTGTGCGAGCTGAACTACACCCCGGCCGGACCCGACGGGACCGTGGACGCCACCAAGGCCGTCACGATCAACGAGCAGTTCCAGGTCTCCCGGCAGTTCTGGTCCCACCTCGTCCGCGGGGGCATGACCGGGTCGCCGAAGGACTTCATCACCCCCGTCCCCCACGTCGGGTTCGTCACCGGCGAGCAGGGGCGGCAGTACATGCGCGCCCGCTACCTGGCGCTCAAGGCCCAGCCGCTGTTCGCCGAGCTCGAGCACTCCGAGGACCCTGCCGAGCTGGCGGAGTGGATCCCGCTGGTCATGAACGGCCGCGACCCGCAGCAGGCCGTCGCGGCCACCCGCTCGGTCGCCGGGACCGACGTCAACTTCGGCGGCCTCACCAAGCTCCTGCTGGCCGACGCCGAGACCCGCGGCGTCGCCACGCACACGAACCAGCGGGTGACCGGCATCGAGCGGGAGACCGACGGCCGCTGGAGGGTCACCGTCGAGGACACCCGCTCGGGCGAGCCGAAGGTCGTCCGGGCCCGCTTCGTCTTCGTCGGCGCGGGCGGCGGCGCGCTGCCGCTGCTGCAGAAGACCGGCATCCCGGAGATCGCCGGCTTCGGCGGCTTCCCCGTCAGCGGCATGTTCCTGCGCACCACCTCGCCGGAGCTGGTGGCCAAGCACCAGGCCAAGGTCTACGGCCAGGCGGCCGTCGGGGCGCCGCCCATGTCGGTGCCGCACCTGGACCTGCGCCTGATCGACGGCGACCACTCGCTGCTCTTCGGCCCCTACGCCGGCTTCTCCCCGAAGTTCCTCAAGGCCGGGTCGATCTTCGACCTGCCGCTGAGCGTGCGGCCCAACAACCTCGGCTCGATGCTGGGCGTCGCCCGCACCGAGCTCGCGCTCACCAAGTACCTGATCGGCGAGCTGCTGCAGTCGCGCAGCGCCCGGCACGAGTCGCTGCAGGCGTTCGTGCCCGAGGCGGAGCAGGCCGACTGGGACATGATCACCGCCGGTCAGCGGGTGCAGGTCATCAAGCGCGACCCGGCCACGGGCAAGGGCGTGCTGCAGTTCGGCACCGAGCTGATCGTGGGTGGCGAGGGCAGCATCGCCGGCCTGCTGGGGGCCTCGCCCGGCGCCTCGACGGCGGTCTCGGCCATGCTGACGCTGCTCGAGCGCTGCTTCCCCGACCGGATGGCCACCTGGCGGCCGCTGCTGCAGGAGGCCATCCCGTCCTACGGCCGGTCGCTGTCGAAGGACCCCGCGCTGCTCGCGCAGGTGCGCGACGACACGATGCAGACCCTCGAGCTCACCGGCTGATCCGGTACCGCCCACCGGCATCGGGCGCGGACGGGGTACCGTTCCTCTCGGTCGCTGTTGTACCTCTGCTCGTTCTCGAACGTCCGCAGTGAGTCTCTGCCTGACGTTCCTCTCGGTCCATCCGGTCGGTGCGGCGGCCCCGCCCCGGCGACCTGCCGGGTCGGTCACCTCCAGCACGGAACGAGAAACAGCATGGCTCAGGGCACTGTGAAGTGGTTCAACGCGGAGAAGGGCTTCGGGTTCATCGCCCAGGACGGCGGCGGCGCCGACGTCTTCGTCCACTACTCGGCGATCGCCAGCGACGGCTACCGCTCCCTCGACGAGGGCCAGCAGGTCGAGTTCGACGTCACGCAGGGCCAGAAGGGCCCGCAGGCGGAGAACGTCCGTCCCCTCTGATCTGAACTGATCCCCGACGGGGGTCACGGCGCCTCGCGCCGTGGCCCCCGTCGGCGTCTCAGCCGGCGCCCTCGAGGCTGACGGCCACGGTCGCCGCCAGCTCTCGGACGGCCTCCAGGTCGGCGGGGGACGCCGCACCGGTCAGGCTCAGCGGAGCGGCCACCTGCTTCCAGCGCAGCGCTCCGACGATGCGGTCGATGCTGGTGAGCGCGCCGGAGGTGTCGTCGTTGCCGTGCACGTAGACGCCGTAGGGCCGGCCGACGGTCGCGTCGAGGCACGGGTAGTAGATCGTGTCGAAGAAGTGCTTGAGCGCACCGGACATGTAGCCGATGTTCGCGGGTGTGCCCAGGAGGACGCCGTCCGCGGCCAGCACGTCGGCCGCCCCCGCGGACAGCGCCGGGCGCAGCACCAGGTCGACCCCGTCGACCATGGCCACCCCCTCCTTGACCGCTTCGAGCACCGCCTGCAGCGCGGGCGAGGGCGTGTGGTGGACGACGAGGAGGGCCGGCATCCGCCGATCATCCCCCGGCCGGTCAGGCGCGACGCAGCTCCCCGTAGCTCCGTGCCAGGTCGGGCAGCTGCACGTGGGCGTTCAGCCCGCTCGGGTTCGGCAGCACCCAGGTGAGGGCTCTTCCGATCGACTCCGGCTGGGCCCCGAGCACGGCCCGCGGACGCTCGAAGCCGGCCCGGTAGGCGGTGACCCCCAGCACGGCCAGCACCCGAGGCCGGCACCGCGCCACCAGCTCGGCCAGCGCCTCGGCGCCCGCGCGCAGCTCGTCCCGGCTCAGCTCGGCGGCGGTGCGGGTCGGCCGGTCGACCAGGTTGGTGACGCCCAGCCCGTACCGCAGCAGCTCCCGGTCCTCCTCGGGGGCGAGCCGCCGCGGCGTCAGCCCGGCCAGGTGCAGCGCCGGCCAGAAGCGGTTGCCCGGCCGGGCGAAGTGATGGCCGCGCTCGGCCGACATCAGCGACGGGTTGATGCCGCAGAACAGGACGTCGAGATCCGGGGCGACGACGTCGGGCAGCGGCTTGCTCACCGCTCCACCGTCCCCGGCTACTCCGCGCGCTGCAGCACGAAGTCGTACCGCGCCTCGACCCACGGGACGTCGCTGCGGCCGCCGTCCGGGGTGGGCCCCGGCTCGCGCTGCTCGAACCTGACGACGAGCTCCTGCTTGGTCCCGAACACCACGTCCGTGTCGAGGTACTCGGCGCCCTCCTGGAACAGGTGAGTGATCAGCGGCTCGTACCCCGGGACGGCGAACAGGAAGTGGATGTGCGCCGGGCGGTAGTGGCTGATCGCGGTCTGCGAGATCAGCTCGCCGACCGGCCCGTCCATGGGGATCGTGTAGCCCTTGGGCGCGATCGACCGCACGCAGTAGCCGCCGTCCTCCCGGGTCGTGTACTTGCCGCGCAGCCGTGCCTCGTCGACCTCCCCGAGCTGGGCCTCGTAGACCCCCTCGTCGTCGGCCTGCCAGACGTCGAAGGTGGCGCCCGGCACCGGGTCGCCGTCGAGGTCCCGCACCGTCCCGTGCACGTACAGCGGGACGCCGTCCAGCCCGTCGGACATGTCCCCGCCGTAGGGCAGCTGCGGCGACCCCTCGATGAAGAACGGCCCGAGCACCGTGGCCGGCGTCGCCCGGGGGTCGAGCCGGTGGTTCATCTGCACGACGAGCATCGACAGCCCGAGCACGTCGGAGGCGAGGATGAACTCCTCGCGCTTCGCGTCGCTGATCTGGCCGGTGCGGGTCAGCCACTGCACGGCGGCCATCCACTCGGCCTCGGTGAGCCGCACCTCGCGGGCGAAGTCGTGCAGGTGCCGCACGAGCGCGGTCATGACCTCGGCCGTCCGCGGATCGCGGGCGGTGGCCCACCGCTCGACGGCGAGCTCGGTGATGTTGTCCTCGGTGACCAGCTGCACGGGATCCTCCTCGTACGGGGACGCGACCGGCGGGCGCCGAGCGCGGGAACGGGTTCAGGGGGTGAGCACCAGCCGGACGCCCGGATCACCGGTGGCCTGGCGGCGCCACGCCTCGCCGACGTCGGCCAGCGGCACCGTCTCGTGCGCGACGGCCAGCCGCCCGGCGGCCGCGTGACCGGCGACGGCGGTGAGCGCCTCGCGCCGTTGCGCCGGGGTCAGCGCGTTGTTCGTGTAGCCGAGGACCGCGGCCGACCGGGACCGCAGCGCGGCCGAGGAGAACTCGGCGACGTCCCCGGAGGCGCCGCCCAGGTTGACCAGCCGGCCGCCGTCGGAGAGCACCCGGGCCGCCGCGGCGGCGGCGGCGCCGAAGACGGGGTCGACGACGACGTCCAGCCGGCCGCCCAGCGCCGCCCGGAACCGGTCGGCCAGGGTGCCGGGATCCTCGTCGAGCGCGACCACCTCGTCGGCGCCCGCTGCCAGGGCGCGGTCGCGGGCAGCCGCGGACCGCGCGGCCGCCACCACCCGCCCGGCGCCGAGCAGCCGTGCGGCTCCGACGGCGACCTGGCCGACGGCGCCCCCGGCCCCGAGGACCAGGACGTGCTCCCCGGACCGCAGCCCGGCGCGCCAGGTCAACGCCATCCACGCCGCCACCGCGGACAGCCCCAGCGCCGCCAGCGTTGCGTCGGGCAGGGCGGCATCGGGCAGGGCGGCATCGACCGGGACCAGG
>NZ_LWUA01000274.1 GCF_005222955.1 Blastococcus sp. CCUG 61487
CTGGTGGCCGCGGCGGCCGACGATGCGCGGGCCCGTCAGGCGGAGCAGGCGGCGCTCGAGGTTGCCCGGGCCCGGGTGGGAACGGCCGGTTTCGCCGACCTCGAGGCCGCGGCGGGAGCGCTGCTGCCGGCCGGGCGGGCCGAGGAGCTGGACCGGGCGCTGCGGGAGCACGATCGCGCCCTCGCCGTCGTCACCGCTGTCCTCGCCGAGCCGGAGCTGGCCGAGCTGGGGCCGCGGCCCGATCTCGACGCCCTCACCGACGCCTGCCGGTCGGCGACCGCCGACCGCGAGACGGCGGTGACGGTGCTCGAGCAGGCCCGCCGCCGGGTGGCCGGGCTGGCCGAGCTCTCCGGCGAGCTCACCGCGGTCGAGGTCGAGCTCGACGAGCAGCGCGTCCTGGCCGAGCAGGTGACGGCGCTGGCCGATCTCGCCACCGGCCGGGGCGCGAACCGGCTGAAGATGCGCCTGCAGTCCTTCGTGCTCGCCGCGCGGCTGGAGCAGGTGTCCGAGGTGGCCAGCCTCCGTCTGCGGGACATGTCCGGCGGGCGGTACACCTTCCTGCACAGCGACGCGCAGGGGCGCAACGGTGCGCGGGGCGGCCTCGGCCTCGACGTCCTCGACGAGTACACCGGCACCCGGCGGCCCACCAAGACGCTGTCCGGCGGGGAGAGCTTCATGGCGTCGCTGGCGCTGGCCCTGGGGCTCGCGGACGTCGTCACCGCGGAGAGCGGAGGCGTGCAGATCGACAGCCTGTTCGTCGACGAGGGCTTCGGCACGCTGGACCCGCAGGCCCTGGACTCGGTGATGAACGTGCTGGACGAGCTCCGCCGGGGCGGCCGCACCGTCGGCGTGATCAGTCACGTCGAGGAGCTGCGCACCCGCATCACCAGTCGGCTCGAGGTGATCCCCGGGCGGAGCGGCTCCCGGCTGGCGAGCCGGTCCGCGGCCTGATCAGGCCGCGCCGCGACCGGCCGTCGGGACGGCGTCCCGCTCGGCCGGAACCGCCACGGGCGTCGGGTCCGCAGCCGGCGGCGCGCTCGCGGCGAAGGCAGGGAAGACCCAGCGCCGGTAGACGACGTACCGGAGCACGCTGTTCAAGCCGATGGACCCGATGTTCGCGATCTGGATGATCAGCAACCGCTCCTGATCCAGCGGGTACCGGACGAACCAGATGATCGCCGCGCCCAGCACGAGCGTGAGCACGTTGGTGAGCACGAAGAGGCTGAACGAGCGGCGGATGGTCGTCTTGTCGCGGTGGGCGAAGGCCCAGTTGCGGTGCCCCAGGAAGGCCACGCACATGGAGACCGCCGTGGACAGCACCTTCGACGTCACGGCCCCGACGTCGAGGTAGCCGTAGAGCACGGAGAACAGCCCGACGTCGATGACGAACGCGACCCCTCCGACGACGCCGAACGCGCCGAGCTCCTGCAGCCGCCGACGTACCCGCGTGGCGGACAGGGCCGGACGGCCGCGAGCGAAGGGCACCTCCGGATTCTAGGCCGCGCAGTGCCGTTCGACGCCGGACCGTTCCGTGACCAGGCGCGCGCACGGTCCGCGCGCGGCGGGTGGGGCGCAGGAGGTGCCCGCTACGCTCGTCCGGCCATGTCAGGTACCGCGCCCCTCTCCGCCGTCACGGGCCTGCCCGTCGTCGCCATGGTCGGTGGGGGGCAGCTGGCGCGGATGACCCACCAGGCCGCGATCGCGCTCGGCCAGACGCTGCGGGTGCTCTCCGCAGGGCCCGAGGAATCGGCCGCGCTCGTCTCGGCCGACGTGCAGCTGGGCGACCATCGGGATCTCGAGGCGCTGCGCCGGCTGGCCGACGGCGCGACGGTGCTGACCTTCGACCACGAGCACGTGCCCACCGAGCACCTCCACGAGCTGGAGCAGGCCGGTCACCGGGTGGCGCCCGGGCCGGCGGCGCTCGTCCACGCGCAGGACAAGCTGGTGCTGCGCGCAGCGCTGGCCGCGGCCGGTGAGCCGCAGCCGGCGTGGGCCCGCGTCGACACCGTGGCCGACGTCGAGGAGTTCGCCGCACGCACCGGCTGGCCCGTGGTGCTCAAGACCCCGCGCGGCGGCTACGACGGCAAGGGCGTCTTCGTGGTCGGCGATGCCGAGGAGGCGGCCGGTCTGCTCGGGGAGCACGGGACGCTGCTGGCCGAGGAGCGGGTGGCGATGCGCCGGGAGCTGTCGGCGCAGGTCGCCCGCTCCCCGTTCGGGCAAGTGGCGGTCTGGCCGGTGGTGGAGACCGTGCAGCGCGACGGGGTCTGCGCCGAGGTGCTCGCCCCCGCCCCCGGGCTGAGCGACGAGCGCGCGACCGCCGCGCAGGAGCTGGCGGTGCGGATCGCCGACCGGCTGGGCGTGGTCGGGATGCTCGCCGTCGAGCTGTTCGAGACCGCCGAAGGCGTGCTGGTCAACGAACTGGCCATGCGCCCGCACAACTCCGGGCACTGGACCATCGAAGGGGCGCGCACCAGCCAGTTCGAGCAGCACCTGCGCGCCGTCCTGGACTATCCGCTGGGGTCGACGGCGATGACCGCGCCCGTGGCCGTGATGGCCAACGTGCTGGGCGGGGCCGCGTCGGCGCCCGACTGGGCCGGACCGGCCCTCGACGAGCGCATCCACCACCTCATGGCGCACTGGCCCGACGTGAAGCTGCACTGGTACGGCAAGACCCAGCGCCCGGGCCGCAAGCTCGGCCACGTGACCGCCCTGGGGGACGACCATGCGGAGGTCCGCGCCCGCGCCGTCGCCGCGGCCCGCTACCTGGCCGACGGCGTGGTCGATCCCGCCTTCGCCTTCGAGCGCGACCACTGAGCCGAGCACCGAGCCGAGCCCCGAGCTGAGGAGAGCCGTGACCGAGCAGCGGAACGACGCCGACGAGCCCCTGGTCGGGATCGTCATGGGCAGCGACTCCGACTGGCCGACCATGCACCCGGCCGCCGAGGCGCTCGAGGAGTTCGACGTCCCCTACGAGGCGCACGTGCTCTCCGCCCACCGCACCCCCCGCCGGATGCTCGACTACGCCGAGGCCGCCGCCGGCCGGGGGCTGCGGGTGATCATCGCCGGCGCCGGCGGAGCGGCCCACCTGCCCGGCATGGTGGCCGCGGCCACGCCGTTGCCGGTGATCGGCGTCCCCCGCCCGCTGGACCGGCTGGACGGGCTGGACAGCCTGCTGTCGATCGTGCAGATGCCGGCCGGGGTCCCGGTCGCGACCGTCAGCATCGGTGGTGGCCGCAACGCCGGGCTGCTCGCCGTCCGCATCCTCGCCGCCGCCGACCCCGCCCTGCTGGAGGCGGTCACGCGCTTCCAGGCCGACCTGGCCGAGTCCGTCGTCGCCCGCGACAGCACGCTGCAGGAGCGCCTCCGCTCCGACAGCTAGTCGGACGTCCTACTATCTACTCGTGGGTAGCAACGCTGCGGGGCTCTACGCCCTGACCGAGGAGCACGAGGCCATCAGGGCGGCGGTCCGCGAGATCGCCGAGCGCGAGATCGCACCGTTCGCCGCCGAGGTGGACGCCGAGTCGCGCTATCCGATCGAGGCGCAGAAGGCGCTGACGGCCGCCGGCTTCCACGCCACCCACATCCCCGAGGAGTACGGCGGCGAGGGCGCGGACGCCATCGCGACCTGCATCGTCATCGAGGAGGTCGCCCGCGTCGACGCCAGCGCCTCGCTCATCCCCGCCGTCAACAAGCTGGGCTCGATGCCGATCATCCTGGCGGCGTCCGACGAGGTGAAGCGGAAGGTCCTGCCGTCGATCGCCTCAGGCGAGGCGATGATCAGCTACGGGCTGTCCGAGCGCGAGGCCGGCTCCGACGCCGCCGCGATGACGACCCGCGCCCGCCTCGAGGGCGACACCTGGGTGCTCAACGGCACCAAGGCCTGGATCACCAACTCGGGGATCTCCGAGTGGTACACGGTCATGGCCGTCACCGACCCGGAGAAGAAGGCCAACGGCATCTCCGCCTTCGCCGTGCACCGGGACGACCCGGGCTTCGCGGTCGGCCCCAAGGAACGGAAGATGGGCATCAAGGGCTCGCCCACCTGCGAGCTCTACTTCACCGACTGCACCATCCCCGCGGACCGGATCATCGGTGCACCCGGAACCGGCTTCAAGACCGCGCTGCGGACGCTCGACTTCACCCGGCCGACCATCGGCGCGCAGGCCGTGGGGATCGCGCAGGGGGCGCTGGACGCGGCGGTGGCCTACGTCAAGGAGCGCCGGCAGTTCGGCGCGAGCATCAGCAGCTTCCAGGGTGTGCAGTTCATGCTCGCCGACATGGAGATGAAGATCGAGGCCGCCCGCCATCTGGTCTACGTCGCGGCCGCCGCGGGGGAGCAGGGCCGCCCCGACGTCACCCGCGTCTCGGCCTCGGCCAAGGCGTTCGCCTCCGACGTCGCGATGCAGGTCACCACCGACGCCGTGCAGCTGTTCGGCGGCGCGGGGTACACGCAGGACTTCCCGGTGGAGCGGATGATGCGCGACGCCAAGATCACCCAGATCTACGAGGGCACCAACCAGGTGCAGCGCATGGTGATCGCACGGAGTCTCCTGAGGTAGGTCGGCACCGCAGTCTCCGATCAGGCCCGGTCCCGACGTCGGGATCCGCTGGGCGGCCGCGACGGGCCCCCACCCATCAGGCAGAGTTCCACCGCCCGGCGTCGCTCGACGCGCATGCGCCCACACCGGACGGATCTGCCGCACGCCCCGACGCGAGTTCGGGGCGAACGGGAGACCTGTGGAGACAGGAGACCCACCACGTGCCCGGACAGACCACGGATCGCCCGCCCCTCGAGGTCGACTACCTCGTCGTCGGCGCGGGAGCGATGGGGATGGCGTTCGTCGACACCCTGCTGACCGAGACCGACGCGACCGTGGCGATCGTCGACCGGTACGCCCAGCCGGGCGGGCACTGGACGCGCGCCTACCCCTACGTCCGGCTGCACCAGCCCTCGGTCTTCTACGGGGTCAACTCGCGCGAGCTGGGCACCGGCGCCGTCGACACCGTCGGGCTCAACGCCGGGCTGTACGAGCTGGCGACCGTCGACGAGGTGCTCACCTACTTCGACCGGGTCATGCGCGAGACGTTCCTGCCCAGCGGCCGGGTGTCGTACTTCCCGATGTCGAACCACGACAGCCCGACCGAGGACGGCGTCGAGCGCTTCTCCTCCCTGGTGAGCGGGCGGATCACCGACGTCGTGGTGCGCCGCCGGGTCGTGGAAGCCACGTACATGAACGTCACCGTGCCGTCGATGACCTCGCCCCGGTACGCGGTCGCCGACGGCGTGCGGGTCATCCCGCCGAACGATCTCGTCACCCTCGCCGGGCGGCCCGCGCACTTCACCGTCGTGGGCTCGGGCAAGACCGGCATCGACGCCTGCCTGTGGCTGCTGCAGCACTCCGTCGACCCGGCCGACATCACCTGGATCATGCCGCGCGACGCCTGGCTGTTCGACCGCGCCCGCATCCAGCCGGGGCCGCCGTCCGGCGCGATGGGCAGCAGCCTGCCGGCGGGGCTGGAGCTCCCGCCCGGCACCAGCGCTCTCGACCTGCTGATCGCCGGCATCGAGGCCTCCGGCCTCGTCATGCGGATCTCGCCGGACGTGACGCCGACGGCGTTCCGCTGCGCCACCGTCACCCGGGCCGAGCTCGAGCAGCTGCGGCAGATCGACGACGTCCTGCGGCACGGCCGGGTCACCGCGATCGACGTCGACCACGTCGAGTTCGGCGACGTGCGCGTGCCCGCCGTCCCCGGCACCCTCTACGTCGACTGCACGGCCGACGGCCTGGAGCCGCGGCCGACCGTGCCGGTGTTCGACGGCAGCCGGATGACCCTGCAGGCGGTGATCCCGTGCCAGCAGGTGTTCAGCGCCGGCCTCGCCGCCTACGTGGAGGCGAACTACGAGGACGACGCGCTGAGGAACGAGCTGTGCGCCCCCTGCCCGCATCCGAGCACGCACGTCGACCTGCCGAAGTACGTGCTCGACGTCGGCACCCGGATGCGCCGGTGGAGCCAGGATCCCGCGCTGCGGGAGTGGATCAGCCGGGCCCGCTCGGTCGTCCGGGTCCCGGACGAGGAGAACCTGCAGACCGACGAGGCGGCTGCGTTCATCCGGCACGCGCTCGCCGAGGCCGGGGCGAGCCCTGCGCCGGTGAGCTGAGTCGGATCGACGCCTCGCTGCGTCAGTCCTCGGGGGAGGGGCCCGGTCCCGCGCCGGGCCACCATCCCCACCCGGCGATGGTGCGGCTGCCCTCGGTCACCCTGAACGCGTCGGTGGGCAGCGGGTAGTCGACCCCCACCAGCGTGCCCCACTCGACGTCGGGCGACGTGCTCGGCAGGAAGCCGCGGTACTCGGTCAGGTCGGCGACCTCGTCGAGCGTGCCGTAGGCGCCGCCCCCGTCGTCGACGATCAGCAGACCGGGGTCGTCGGCGAACGTGTCGCCGAGGACCAGCCAGTCGATCGGCTCCACCAGTCCGTCGGCCACGCGCGGCGGGTCGATGCACGGCATGTTGAAGCCGATGGGCCAGTCGAGCGCCACCGAGGATCCGGTGAGCAGCTCGGTCAGCGTCTCGCCGACCGCCAGGTGCGGCGCGGTCACCGCCAGCCAGCCGCCCGGCGTCAGGTTCCGGTCGGTCAGCCGGACCCGGACGAGGGTCGCGCCCTCCGGGAGCTCGACCCAGGCGTCCAGGAGCTGGCGGACCCAGCGGTCCTGCCCGACGCTGGGCTCCTCGTCGTCCCGCTCCACCTGGACGGCGCCGAGCACGACCCCGTCCGGGGCGGCGTACTCGACGACGACGGTCGTGCCGTCGTCGGGCCGACCGGCAAGGCCCACAGCCAGGACGTCCCGCGGGGTGGCGCTGCTGAAGTCGTACCAGGGCGTCACGAGCTCGAGGGTCTGGTCGACGGGCTCGTCGGTCCGGGTGCTCCAGGACTCGACGCCCTGCGGGACGATCCGCAGGTCACCGCGGGTCTCGTCGATCTCGGTGCCGCCGTCGGTCGGCGGCGAGCCGGGCTCGCCGACGTCGGCCCGGGGCAGCCGCGCCGTGGAGGTCAGGGCGACGGCGTGGTCGGCGAAGCCGCAGCCGGGGTCGCCGGTCAGCACCGAGGTGGTGTCGCCGACCATCGACCAGGTGTCGCGCAGCAGGATGTTGGCCGCCGAGGCGCTCGCCGTCTGCACGAGGATCGAGGCCACCAGGGCCGCCACGGCGACGGCGATCGCCGCCTCGGGCCACGGCTTCTCGTCGCCGGGTCGCTGCCTGCCGGAGCGCTTCCGCCACCACCAGAGCAGGCCGACGACGGCGAGACCGCCGAGCACCCACGCCGCCGGGTTCCCGATCACGCCCGGGAGGTCGCGGATCACCCGGTACCCCGAGTACTCCACCTGGTGGTTCCCGCCCTGGAAGGCGAGCGCGGCGGTGAGCGCGAGGCCGAGGGCGAGCGAGATCGAGGCCCAGCGGTCGGGGCGCCGCCGGACGAGGACGGCGACGCCCACGGTGAGCAGCAGCGCACCGGGCGCGGCCAGCGCGCCGAAGTGGTGGGTCCACTTCGTGGGCGAGGCGAGGAAGGTCAGGTTGGCCGCCACGTAGGCCAGCACCGGCACCGCCCAGGTCGTGCGCGGTGCCGTCGGCCGGGTGTTGCGCACCAGCATCACCGAGACGCCGACGAGCACGGCGACGGTGAGCAGGACGGCCAGCTGGCGGGCGAAGGTGCGCTGGGCGAGCTCGGGCCCGAGCGTCAGGTAGTAGTAGCGCAGCACCTCCTTGTACCAGGGCTCGACCGGTCCCACCTCGCGGTGCACGCGCAGCGCGGTCAGCGCGCTGGCCAGCGTGGCGTCGGAGAAGACGATGGTCGACGCGACGCTCGCCGAGGCCACCAGCAGCCCGAGGGTGGCCCACAGGCCCAGGGCCGAGCGACGCAGCAGCGGCCAGAGGCGGGGGAGCAGCACGATCAGCGTCGCGGCACACATGAGCCCCGAGGCGGTGATGGTCACCGCCGTCCCCGCCACCACGGCGGCCAGCCCCAGCAGCCAGATCCGCTCCCGGCGAACGGCCTGGAGCGCCAGGGTCAGGGTGACGGCCCAGGCCAGGGTGATGAGGTACTCCGGCCGCGCGCCGATGTTCCACGGCAGCCACCAGGCGAGCAGGGCCAGTCCGGCCACCACGCGCAGCGCCGGGTGCGGCCGGTCGACCAGCAGCGGCACGAGCTGCCGGCTGAGCAGCCACCAGACCAGGAGGCCCGCGGCCAGTGAGGGCAGCCGGATGACCAGGGGCTGGGCGGAGAGCGCGGTGAGCGGTGCGAGCAGGGTCTGGTGGAGGACGAAGGGGATCTCGGGGACGTTGAAGAAGCGGAACTGGTTGCCGACGTAGCCCGCGGAGTCGATCGTCCGCGCCTCGGCGCTGTAGTAGTAGTCGTCGGTGTTGATGAACCCGATGAAGGTCCAGACGACCATCGTGGTCACGACGCCGACGTCGGCGAGCACCACCCACATCCGTCCGGCGCGGCCGGTCGCCGGCTGGACCAGGCGCGGGAGCCGCTGACCGCGACGCCGCGGCGGCGCCGGTCCGGCCCGGTACAGCAGGTACAGGCAGCCGAGCAGGGCCGCGACGTGCGCCGCGATCAGCACCGTCTTGAGCGCGGTCGGCGAGGTCTGGAAGCGGGCGTCCGGGGACGCGGTCACGACGGGCGACGTGCCGTCGTCGGCGGTCAGGTCGGTCGTGAAGGCGGTGATCTCCGGGACGGCGACCCCGGGCAGCGTGCCGACGACCTCGCCGTCGGCACCGGGCCGCTCCAGGACCGCGGTGGCGCCCGACTGGTCGGCGGTGATCACGATCGTGCAGTCGGTGGTCTCCGGGAGCGGGCCGCTGAGGAGCTCCTGGCCCGAGACGACGGCCCGGATGCTGTCCGCCGTCACCGTGGCTCGGAGGCCGCGGGCGCTGCCGCGCTCGGATCCGGGCACCGAGGTCGACAGCAGCACCGCGGGCGCGGCCCCGGGCTCCTGGCGGGCGGCGAGGGCGTCGATCGCCGCGCACGGGATCTCGGCGCGCACGTCGATCGGCCGGTAGGGCATGAACAGGGCGATCGTCGACTGCGGATCCGACGGGTCCAGCGGCCACTGGACCTCGGGCGTGTCCACCCGCACCGGTGCCAGGGGGAGGGCGACCGCCAGCACGAGGGTCAGCGCCGCGAGCAGCCAGGGGAGGAGGTGTCGCCGCCGGGCGCCGTCCTCCGGGGCGTCGCCCGCGCCGGTGGGAACGGGAGAGGGGGTGGCAGGCGGAGTCGGGGCGCTCATGCGAGGAGCAGAGATCGCCGGGCCGTCACGCGGCGAGTGTAGGGGTGACGCAGCGCCCACCAGTCGCAACGGCGGGTCACGACGGCGAGGTGGGGTCCAGCAGGCGGGAGACCGCCGACACCCGGGCATCCCCCGACATGGCGCTGAGCCAGCCGGTCCAGCCCGGCCGGCTCCGCATCGCCTCCAGCGCCGCCCGCGCGGCGGGCCGGTCGCCGCGGCGGGACGCGGCGAGCGCCCCGTACAGGTCGCGGGCACCCTCCGGCGCGAAGACCGCGAGCGTCTCGTAGTCGGCCTCGTCGTAGGCGCGCTGCAGGTTGTGCAGCATCCGCAGCTGCGCCACCGGGTCGCCCGAGTCGTCGACCCGGAGGTCGACGCGCACGCCGTCGTCCTCCTCGTCGGGGGGCTCCCCGCTCACCACGAGCAGGGCGGCGGACTGGCGGCCGCGCAGGTCCCCGCCGGCGTCCTGACCGGCGGTCAGCGCCGAGAGCAGCCGCTCGGCCAGCGAGCCCGCCGCGGCCTCGAAGGCCGACGCCATGGCGGGGAGCACCTCGTCGGAGGCGAGCATGTTGCCCTGGACGCTGAACTGCTCGCCGATCCGGTGCCCGCTCACCGGGAACGCGGCCGGCCCCGTGTGCGCGGCCACCCGTCCGGCCCGGTCCAGCACGGCCACCTGGCGGGTGGCGTCCTCGGCGGCGTGCGCTGCGGCCCGGACGAGCTCGGCCGGCGCCGACCTCTCGGCCAGCCCGCCGAGCAGCTGCCGGCCCAGGCCGCGGCGCGACCTCGCCTGCACGGCGACGACGCCAATCCCGGGCAGGGCAGACGGCACCGAGCGCCCCACGGCGAGGATGCAGGAGGAGACGGCGATGCCGAGGTCCCCGGTGGCGGGGTCGCGGGCCAGGACGGAGAAGGTCATGAGCTGGTGCGGCGCCTGTCCGTGAGGGGAACGAGCCCACCTCGCCGGGCTGCGGTCAGACATCCCATGGTCCT
>NZ_LWUA01000275.1 GCF_005222955.1 Blastococcus sp. CCUG 61487
CACCTTGGTGGACGCCACTGGCGAACACGGCCGAGCGGACGAACAGCGCCAGCACGGCGAGGATCGCGGCGAGCAGCAGCGGGGGCGGCAGCAGCAGCGCGTCGGTCACGCCTTCCACGGCGCTCTCGGTGCCGCTGCTGACGGCGTCGAAGAACGGGTCGAGGTTGTCCTTCAGCCAGTCGAAGGCGGTGTCGATCCACTCGCCGACGGGAACGCGGGGCAGCGTGTCGTCGTCTGCGGCGAGGACGGCGCCCGGCTCAGCCACGGGAGCCCTCCAGCTGGTCGGCGCGGTCACCGCTGGTGCCGGCCGAGGGGCGCCCGTCAGCCGCCGCGCCGGACATGGCGGCCAGCACCGCGCGGGAGTCCACGACCCCGACCGGGCGGCCGTCGTCGTCGACGACGACCACGGGGGCGTCGCTGGCGCCGGCCGGGGCCAGCAGGTCCGACAGCGAGGTGGTGGCCGGGACCCGGGCGGCCGCCGGCCGCACCGCGGACGCGACGTCACCGGAGGAGGTCAGGAGGTCCGCGCCGGTCGCGACGCCGACCAGCCGGCCCTCCGCATCCACCACGGTGAGGGCGGAGCCGCCGCGCTCGCGCAGCGCCGAGAGCGCTGCGGGCGGGTCGACGTCGACCGGGACGGACCGCGTCGGCACCATCACGTCACCCGCGGCGAACACCCGCGAGCGGTCGACGTCGGCCAGGAACCGCTCGACGTACTCGTCGCCGGGGTTGGCCAGGATCGACTCGGGAGTGCCCAGGCGCACGACCCGCCCGTCGCGCATGATCGCGATGCGGTCGCCCAGGCGCATGGCCTCGTTGAGGTCGTGGGTGATGAAGACGATCGTCTTGCCCAGGCGGGCCTGCAGCTCCAGGAGCTGGTCCTGCATCTCGCGGCGGATGAGCGGGTCGAGCGCGCTGAACGCCTCGTCCATGAGCAGGACGTCGGCCTCCGACGCCAGGGCGCGGGCCAGGCCGACGCGCTGCTGCATGCCGCCGGAGAGCTGGGAGGGGCGCTTGTCGCCCTGGCCGTCCAGACCCACCATCGCCAGCGCCTCCCGGGCGGCGGCCAGCCGGGTGCGCCGGTCGACCCCGCGCACTTCGAGCGCGTAGGCGGCGTTCTCCTCGACGCTGCGGTGCGGCAGGAGCGCGAAGTGCTGGAAGACCATGCTGATGCGGCGCTGGCGGATCTCGCGGAGACCCTTGCCGCTGAGCGCGGTGATCTCGTCCTCGCCGACGTGAACGGTGCCGGCCGTCGGCTCCAGCAGCCCGTTGAGCATGCGGATCAGGGTCGACTTGCCCGATCCGGACAGCCCCATGACGACGAAGATCTCGCCGGGCTCCACCTTCAGGTCGACGTCGATCACCGCCGGCGTGGCACCCGTGGCCCGGATCTCCTCGGCGGAAGCTCCGGCGCGCAGGCGCTCGACGGCGTCGTCGGGGTGGCGACCGAAGACTTTGAACAGGCTCTCGACTCGTAGTGCGGTCACATGTCCCTCTCGCCATGGTGCCGCCGGCCGTGTCCGTCGGCGGCACCGGTGTACCGGGACTCATCCACTCCTCTACCGACGGCCGACGGACCTGTCCGACGGCCACCGGCATCCCGGTCCGGCCCCTTCCGGGGCCGGCACGGCACGGCGCGGAGGTCCGCACTGTGCCGCTGTCCGGCGAGCCAACTTATCGAGGTTTGCGTGGCCGTGGCCTGTCGAACGAAGGATCGATAAGTACCCGTAACCCGTTCGTCACATGACAACACCGGCCAGTCACGTTCGGCGACGACGTACCGATGGCGCCGATCAGCCGGGGATGTCGTCCTCGTCGTCCGGGACGACGACCTCCTGGTCCAGCACATCGGCCTCGTTCGCCTCGCGGAGCCCCACGGGGCGGGGTGGCGCGCCCGCCTCACCGGGCCGCGCGGCGAGCTGCTGGTCGAGCGCGTCGGCCTCCGGCACGCCGAGGCCGGGCGCGTCCGCGTCACCGGCCAGGTCCACCGCGGGCGGGACCAGGAGGGCCTCCTGCTCGGCGCGGTCGGCGTCGTTCGCGGTGCCGGGATCGGTCACGTCGTCCTCCCTCGGGATGTGGTCAGGGCCTCCCCCATCCTGCCGTCGCTCCGCGCTCCCGGCAGAGCGGCGGGTGCGCCGCGCGAGACGACCGCGTGACCAACCGCATCCGGCCAGGCACAATCGGATCGATGGAGGCGGCCGCGGATTACGAGTTCGCGCCGCTGCGGATCCCGCCGGGCACGTCCCGGTCCGCGGCGGCGACCATGCTGAGTCTTCAGGCCGACGTCGGCGGGTGGGAGCTGGCCCGGCTGCAGCTGCACGCCGACGGCACGCGCAAGGTGGTCCTGCGCCGCAGGTCACGGCTCTCCTACCTGCCCGGCCCCGTCGTCTAGGGCGCTGCCCGCCACGAGGCGGGGCGGTCGAGCTCCGGCGGGATCCGGGTGTCGTCGTCGCCCCGGGCCGCCTCGAGCTGCGGCCGGGTGAGGAACAGGCAGCGGGACAGGTCGGCGCCGCGGACGTCGGTCGCGCGCAGGTCCGTGCCCAGCAGGTCCGCCGTCCCGAGGTCCACCCCGCGCAGGTCGGCGCCGATCAGGTAGGCGCCCCGCAGGCCGGCGCCGCGCAGGTCCTCCCGTCGCAGATCCCGGCCCACGAGGTCCGCGCCGCGGTGGTCCGGGAGCCCGGGCCCCCGGACGGCCTCGCTCACCTCGTGCAGCAATGCACCGACGTGAGCGCGGTGGGCCCCGACGTCCAGGGTACGCAGGGTGGCGGCGTCGAGACCGGCCAGCCGCTCGGTCTCCCGCCGCGCCGCCTCGACGTCCGCGCGCAGCACAGCGGCGGCCGGCAGGATGGCGGCCAGCTCCGGTGACTCGCGCCAGCTGCGCCCGCCGAAGGTCTCCTGGGTGACCCGCTGCCCGGCCCCGAAGCAGTCGAAGACCACGCAGCCGGGGAACCCGGAGCTGCGCAGCCGGTCGTGGATCCCGCAGCGGAAGTCGTCACGCAGGTGCCGGCACGGCGTTCCGGGCGGCTTGTCGACGGCGAAGTCCGCGGACGCCGCGAACGCCGGCGCGACGCAGCACAGCCCGGCGCAGCGGCTGCAGTCGGCCGACAGCGCCGCCCGTGCGCGGGCCAGCGGCAGCGAGGTCATGACCGCACCAGGGTAGGCACGCCTCCGTGCCCTCAGGGGACGAGGACGACCTTGCCCACGGTGCCGCGGTCGGCGAGCCGGGCCAGCGCCTGCGGGGCCTGATCCAACGGCAGGACGTCGCCGACCAGCGGATCGATCTTCCCCTCGCCGACCAGCCGGACGAGCTCCTCGTGGGTCCGCCAGAACAGGCCCGGGTCGTGCTTGCGGTAGAGCCCCCAGTGCAGGCCGACGACGCTGTAGTTCTTGACCAGCACGTGGTTGGCGGGCGCGTCCGGCAGCCGTCCGCTGGTGAACCCGACCACGAGCAACCGGCCTTCGAAGGCGATGCACCGGCGCGATCGGTCGAACACGTCACCGCCGACCGGGTCGTACACGACGTCGGCACCGTGGCCCTCGGTGATCTCCTTGACCAGCGGGACGAAGTCCTCGGCGGTGTAGTCGATGACGTGGTCGGCGCCGAGCTGCCGGCAGACCTCGGTCTTGTGCGCGCCGCCGGCGGTGGCGATCACCCGGGCGCCCGCGGCCTTGCCCAGCTGGATGGCGGCGGAGCCCACGCCACCGGCGCCGGCGTGGACCAGGAGCCACTCCCCCGCCTCGAGGTGCGCACGGCGGTGCAGGCCGACGTGGCCGGTGGAGTAGGTGAGGTACAGCGCCGCGGCCTTCTCGTCGGAGAGCCCCTCGGGGGCCGGGTAGGCCGCGGCGGCGTCCATCAGCGCGTACTCGGCGAACGCCCCCGGACCGCCGGCGGGCGAGCCGATCACCCGCTGGCCGGTGCCCACCACCTCGCCGCAGAGCTCGACGCCGGGCGTGAAGGGCAGCGGCGGTCGCTCCTGGTACTTGCCCTGCGCCATGAGGACGTCGGGGAAGTTCAGCGCCGCCGCCCGCACCTTCACGAGCACCTGCCCCTCGCCAGGGGTGGGCGTCTCGACCTCGTCGAAGGTCATGACGTCCGCAGGATCACCGAGCTCGTGGACCCGCCATGCACGCATGAGCCGACCCTGCCAGACGCCACGGTGACCGCCGTCACCAGCCCGCCCTGCGCTCGCCGCCCCGCGGGCCGCGTGACAGTGTGCTGCCGACGGCAGCACACCTACACGAGGACGGCATGAGACAGCTCCTGACGGACCGGCTGCGCTTCCTGGCGGCGTTCGTCGCCAATCCGCGGCAGGTCGGGGCGGTCCTCCCGACGTCCCGCAGCGCGGTGCGCGCCATGCTCGACATGGCCGACGTCCCCGCGGCCGACCTGGTCGTGGAGCTCGGCGCCGGAACCGGTGTGCAGACCGGCGAGATCCTCGCCCGGCTGAAGCCCGAGGCGCGGCTGATCGCGGTCGAGATCGACCCGCGGCTGTCGGCCCTGCTCGAGGAGCGCTACGACGATCCGCGGGTCCAGGTGGTCACCGACTCCGCGGAGAACATCCACGACTACCTCGACGGCCGGAAGGCCGACGTCCTGGTGTCGGCGCTGCCCTTCACCTCGCTGGACAAGGCGCTGCGGCAGCGCATCCTCGACGCGCTGCCCGGCATGCTGGGCCCCCGGGGCGTCATGGTCGTCATCCAGTACTCGCCGCTGATGCTCGGCGAGTTCCGGCGCCGCTTCCGCACGGTGCGCTGGCGGATCACGCCGTGGAACGTGCCCCCGGCGATCCTGTTCGCCTGCTCCGACGCGGAAACCGACTGATCAGCGGGTCGGTCCCCGCTCCGCCCGGTGGCGCAGCGCCTCGTTCATCGCCCGGAAGCCGGCCAGGGTGCCGCCGTCGAGCGAGCCGCGCAGCGGCCGCACGAGGAGCCCGCTGAACGACTCGCCGTGCACGAGACGGGTGCCCCGGTCGGTGGGGTGCAGCTCGAAGCGGTGCCGGCCGTCGAAGAGGCCGGGGACGCCGAGGCGGCCCTGCCACTCGAGGAGCCGGTCATCGGTCGCCTCGGTGACCGTCGGCCTGATCGAGAGGGCTCGGCCGCCGGGTGGCTGCAACCGCAGGCTGAGCCGCTCCCCCGGCCGGACGGTGCCGGAGGCGGCGGTGATGAAGGGGTTCCACTCGGCGTGGGCCGGCAGGTCGGTCAGCACCGCCCAGACGGCGTGGGGCGGGGCCGCGATGTCGATCTCGGTGCTCAGCCGGTGGCGCACGCTCAGCTCGCCGAGGTGGGCCGCAGCGCTCCGGGGACGGTGGCGGTCTCGCCGTTGCTGGTCTTGGCCGAGGGCACGCCCTTGAACTTGTACGGGATCGCGCCCAGCCCCGGCTGGATGACGTAGGCGGCACCCGGCTCGCCGGACGTCCAGGCCGCGAGCATCGCGTCGGCGACCTCCTCGGCGCTCAGCACCGGGAAGCCGGCCTGCTGGAAGGTCTCCCGGATGCCGTCGATGATCGCCGTGTCGGCGAAGCCCGGGCAGATCGCGGTGACCTCGATGTTCTCGCCGATCAGCCGCGGTGCCATGGAGCGGACGAAGGCGATCGCGCCGGCCTTGGCCACTCCGTAGCCGGGGTCGGTGGCCATCGGCGCCAGGCCCGCGAGCGACGCCGTCACGACGATCGAGCCGCCGCCGGCCCGGCGCAGCGCCGGCAGCGCGGCCTCGGTGCCGTAGACGACCCCGAGCAGGTCGACGTCGAGGACGTGCAGGAACTCGTCGACGTCGAGGCTCTGGCGGGACTTCCCGGCGATGCCGGCGTTGAGGAACGTCGCGTCCAGCCGACCGTGCTCGGCCTCGACCTGGTCGACGACGGCCTGGTTGGCGGCGCGGTCGGTGACGTCGAGGGCGACGAAGGGGCAGCCGAGCTCCTCGGCGACGGCGCGGTTGCGCTCGTTGTCGAGGTCGGCCAGGACGGCGGTGACGTCGAGCGCCGTCAGCTTCTTCGCGAGGGCGCGGCCGAAGCCACCGGTCCCTCCGGTGATGAGGGCGACGGATCCGGGGCGAGGTGTGGGCGCAGTCACGTCCCCCATCATGCCGACCGCAGGAAGCGATCGAGCACCCGGATGCCGAACTTCAGCGACTCGACCGGCACCCGCTCGTCGATGCCGTGGAAGAGCGCGGCGAAGTCGAGGTCCGGCGGCAGGCGCAGCGGCGAGAAGCCGAAGCAGCGCATGCCCAGGCGCTGGAAGCTCTTGGCGTCGGTACCGCCGCTCATCGTGAACGGCACGGGGCGGGCGCCGTCGTCCTCGGCCTTCAACGCGGCGGCCATCGCGTCGACCAGGGGCCCGTCGAACGTCGTCTCCACGGCCTGGTCGTGGACCAGCCACTCGCGCTGGATCCCCTCGCCGACCAGGGCCGCGAGCTGGCGCTCGAACTCCTCCTCCTGGCCGTAGAGGAAGCGACCGTCGACGACGGCGCTGGCCGTGCCGGGGATGACGTTGGCCTTGTAGCCGGCGTGCAGCATCGTCGGGTTGGCCGTGTTGCGGAGGGCCGCGCCGACCATCCGGCTGATGCTGCCCAGGCGGGCCAGGGCCTGCTCCGGCTCGGCCGGGTCGAGCTCGATGCCGTAGGCCTCCTCGACGGCGGCGAGGAACTCCCGCATCGGCGGGGTGAGGGTGAGCGGGAAGCGGTGCGAGCCGAGCCGGGCGACGGCCTCGGCCAGCCGGGTGACGGCGTTGTCGTCGTGGACGAACGAGCCGTGGCCGGGCTTCCCGCCGGCGGTCAGCCGCATCCAGGCCAGGCCCTTCTCCGCCGTCTGGACGAGGTAGAGGCGCAGGTCGTCGTGCACGGTGATGCTGAAGCCGCCGACCTCGCTGATCGCCTCGGTGCAGCCCTCGAGCAGGTCGCGGTGCTGGTCGACGAGGTGGTGCGCGCCGAGCTTGCCGCCGGCCTCCTCGTCGGCGACGAACGCGAGCACGATGTCGCGCGGCGGCTGCACGCCGGTGCGCGCCCACTCGCGCACCAGGGCCAGCACCATCGCGTCCATGTCCTTCATGTCGACCGCGCCCCGGCCCCAGATGTAGCCGTCACGCTCCTCCCCGGAGAACGGGTGGACGCTCCACTCGGCAGGATCGGCCGGGACGACGTCGAGGTGGCCGTGGATCAGCAGGGCGGGGCGGCTGCGGTCGGCTCCCTCGATGCGCGCGACGAGGCTGGCGCGGCCGGGCTCGGACTCGACGATCTGGGAGTCGATGCCGACCTCGGCCAGCTTGCACGCCACCCACTCGGCGGCGGTCCGCTCCCCCGCGCTGGTGGCGGTGTCACCGGTGTTGGTGGTGTCGATCCGGATCAGGTCGGAGAGCAGTTCGGCGACCTCGTCCTGCGCCGTCGTCGGCGGGTTGCTGTCCACCCGTTCGAGCCTAGGGGTGGCCCCTCCCGTCGTCAGCGCGAGCGGCCCGTGCCGGGGCGCCGACGGAGCTCCCTCGCACGGGTGAGCCGAGCCTCGGGAGCGGCGGCTCGCGTGCCGATGGACGGGCGTGAGGAGCTGGTCGGGGATGCGCGCACGCGACCCGGAGGCAGCCGCGCGCAGCGCCGTGCTGATCCTGGTCGTCGCGGCGCTGGTCCTCGCCGTCTTCAACGCGTTCCAGCCCCTGGAGTACGACCGCGCCGGCGTCCTGGCCGCGTGGTCGGCCGTCGGAGTCCTGCTGCTGGCGTCCGGTGCCTTCGCGCTCCTGCCTCCGCGCCCGCTCGACCGGTGGCGCGTCTTCACGGTGCTGCCGCTCGCGGGCCTCCTGCTGACCTGCGGCGTGAACTACCTGACCGAGGACCCCTCCGCCGCGTCCCAGGCCTTCCTCGCCTTCCCGGTCCTCTGGGCGGCCTCGCACCTGCGCCGCGGAGCCGTGGTGGTGGTGACCGGCACGGCGGTGGTGGCCAACGGCGTCACCCTGCTGACCCTGCTCCCGGTGGATGCGGCCCTCACCGACTTCACCTTCTTCGGCGCCGTCCTGGTGGTGATGGCGGTGATGCTCGTCCACGCGGGCACGGTCCAGGAACGCCTGGTGGCCGCCCTACAGGAGCAGCTCACCGTCGACTCGCTCACCGGGTTGAAGACCCGCCGGGCATTCGACGAGGCCCTGGCCGCCGCGTTGCAGCGGTCGGTGCCGGGCGGGACCGCGCTGGTGCTGATCGACGTCGACTCGTTCAAGGCAATCAACGACAGCCACGGGCACCCGGTCGGCGACGACGTCCTGGTGCACCTGGCCCGCGTGCTGCGCAGCGGCGTGCGGGCGGAGGACGCGGTGCTGTCGCGGCTGGGCGGTGACGAGATCGCCGTCCTCATGCCGGGCTGCGGCCGCGAGATCGCGGTGCAGCGTGGCGAGGAGCTGCTCGAGGCGGTCCGCTCGACACCGATGACCCTCGCGAACGGCGACCTGCTGGCGCTGTCGATCAGCGTCGGCGTCGCCCACCTGCCGCAGCACTCCACCGACCGGCGGGGACTCTATACGGCCGCGGACACCGCGCTGTACGACGCGAAACGGGCAGGCCGCGGGCGGGTCTCGGTGGCCCGCGCCTGACGGCTGGAACGGCGTCGGGGGGTGCGTGATCGGCGCCGGGGGCTCGGGTAGTCTTGCCCCGCACTCGTCCGGGTGGCGGAATGGCAGACGCGCTAGCTTGAGGTGCTAGTGCCCTTTATCGGGCGTGGGGGTTCAAGTCCCCCCTCGGACACAACATCCCCCCGGTGTTCCTGCACGTCAGGAGCCCGGGGCGTTCTGCTGCAACGGCCTTCTAGGGCCTCGTGATACCCGCGTGATACTTCGCGCACCGGATCACCCTTCGAGCAGGGCAGCGAAGCGGTCGGCCGCCTCGCGCCCCATGCCGGGGTGCACGTGCTGGTAGACGGTCAGCGTGATCGTGGCGCTCGCGTGGCCCAAGCGCTCTGAGACGACCTTGACCGGCACGCCGTCGGCCAGCAGGAGCGTGGCGTGGGTGTGGCGGAGGTCGTGCAGCCGGATCACCGGCAGCCGCTCCTCCCCCAGCGCTCGACGCGCCCGCGCGATATGGCCGGCGAAGTGGCGGGAGAACCGCTCAGGGTGCCGATGGGTGCCGTCGAGGTTGCTGAGCACGAGCGCCGAGTCGCGCACGAGATCGAGCGCCAGCAGTCCGCGAGCGGCCCGGTAGGCACGAAGCGCGCCCACGGTGCCGGAGTCCAGGTCGACAACGCGTGACCGGCCCGTCTTGGTGGGGCCCTCGACCAAGCGCTCGCCGGCGCCCTTGGTCTTCACGACGCCGACGCTGCGGCGGATGGCGAGGCGGCCGGCGTCCAAGTCGATGTCGCGCCAACGCAGGGCCAGCGCTTCTCCGCGGCGCATCCCGGTGGCCGCCAACAGCCGCCAGCCTATGGCGAGGTCCTCGTCATAGGCCTCCGCCCAGCCGAGGAACCGGCCGAGCTCGGCCGCGGTCCACGCCTGCATCTCCGGAGGACGCGCCTCCGATGGGCTCGGCGGTGTCGACCGGTCGGTCGGGTTGACCGAGAGCCGTCCCTGTGTGACCGCGTCACCCAGCGCCGACCGCAGGATGGTGTACACGTAGCGCACCGTTCGGGCGGAGAGACCGCCTTGGCCGTCCGCGCGGCCGGATTCCTCCAGTCTGCGCATCCAGGCGTCCACCGCTGGACCGGTGAGCCGGGCGACGGGCAGAGCGCCGAGGTACGGATCGATGTGCAGCCGGATGTTCTTCCGGTAGGAGGCGAGCGTGGCCGGGCCGAGCCGTTGGCCCTGGATCCACTCGGCGAGGTAGGCGTCGAGACGCTGCTTCGAGGGCTCGACCCACTCCCCTACTTCGGTCTTGCGGACCTCCGCCCGCAGAGCCGCCGCGGCGTCCTTCCTGGTCTTGAAGCCGCGCTTGAGGACGACGCGCTTCGTCCCGTCTGCCCGCTGGGCCGTGAACTTGATTAGGAAGCGGGGACCGGCCTTGGTCATGTATTCGCTGATGCCGCCCTCGCCCGCCTGACGTCGCCGTGGCTTCGCCATCGCAGACCTCCATAGTCGACCCCGGGAACCCGCTGTCAGCCGGATGGCTGGGTGACGTCCCGCGGGGTG
>NZ_LWUA01000276.1 GCF_005222955.1 Blastococcus sp. CCUG 61487
GACTAGGGCGTGTCTCCTAACCGTTGACGTCGGGCGGTAGCAGGCTGGCAGGGTGTCGCGGATGGTGTCGCTGTCGGATGAGTCCTGGGCTCTGGTGGAGCCGTTGATGCCTGCGGCGTCGGGGAAGGGCGGCCGGCCGTTCGCCGATCACCGGCGCACGGTCGAAGGGATCATCTGGCGGTACCGGACGGGGACGCCGTGGCGGGACCTGCCGGCTGAGTTCGGGCCGTGGCAGACGGTGTGGAAGCGGCATCGCCGCTTCGCCGAGGACGGCACGTGGGACCGCGTGCATGCGGCCCTGTTGGCCGATGCCGACGCTGCCGGGTTGATCGACTGGGACGTGTCGGTGGACTCCACGATCAACCGCGCGCACCAGCACGCGACGAACACCAAGCGGGACACAGGGGGCACCGGAGAACTACAAGAACCTGCTCGACGAGCCCGGTGATCATGCGATCGGGCGGTCCCGCGGCGGCCTGAGCTGCAAGATTCACCACCTGGTCGACGGGCGCGGGCTGCCCCTGGTCGTGCTGGTGGGCGCAGGCCAGGCCGGTGACGCCCCGATGTTCCCGATCCTGTTGCAGCACCTGCGGGTGCCCCGGATCGGCCCGGGACGGCCACGAACCCGACCCGACACCGTGGCCGGGGACAAGGCCTACTCCTCGCGGGCGATCCGCACCCTGCTGCGTGAGCGGGGCATCGGGGCCTGCGTCCCCGAGCCGGACGACCAGAAGGGCCACCGCATGCGCCGAGGCAGCCGCGGAGGACGACCGCCAGCCTTCGACGCGGAGCGCTACCGCGGGCGCAACGTCGTCGAGCGCGCCTTCAACGAGGACAAGCAGTGGCGCTCCCTGGCCACCCGCTACGACAAGCTCGCCATCGTCTACCGAGCCGCGGCAGTCCTGCGGGCGGTCACTCTCTGGCTCAAGCGGTTAGGAGACACGCCCTAG
>NZ_LWUA01000277.1 GCF_005222955.1 Blastococcus sp. CCUG 61487
TCGGGGACGGGGTCGCCGAGGACGGCCGCGATCCGCGCCGGCCCGTCGGCCAGTTCGGCGAGCCGCCAGGCGGTGCCGCCCGAGGCCGCGCGCTCGGCGACGAATGCCCGGGCGGCTGCCAGGGCCAGGTCGACGGCGGCCGCGGGGTCCGTGCGCAGCCCGCTGTCGTGGCCGGCCAGCAGCAGCGCTGCGCTGTCCGGGCCGATTACCCGGAGCGCGACGTCGGCGCCCAGACCTGCGACGTCGCCGCGGCCGTCGTCGAACGCGGTCAGGAACCGGCCGGGGAGTGCGGCCAGCGACGGGTCCGCGCAGAGGCCGGCGTCGAAGGTCCGGACCCAGGGGCGGACGTCGACCAGCCCCCCGGACCGCCCGGTGAGCACGCTGGCCAGCACGTTGCGGGTCGTCTCGTGGGTCTCGCTCGGGAGGAGTCCGGCGTCGGCCAGCCGCGCACCCAGCTCCCCCTCGGCGCCGTCGGGGAGCCCGCGCAGCTGCACGTTCCCGCGGCTGGTCAGCTCGAGCGCGCCGTCGCCGAGCTCGTGGGCGGCGGTGGCCAGCACCCGGAGCTGGTGGGTGGTGAGCAGTCCGCCCGGTACGCGCACCCGCGCGAGCCGGCCGTCCGCGGCGGCATGGGTCCGGAGCGCGCCGGGGCAGGCGTCGGCCCGGCTGCGGAGGGGAAAGGCGGGGTTCACGGTGAGTACCTGGGGAGTCGGAGCGGCGGTCGGAGGCGCCGACGCGCACGGGCCGTCCATGGCGGACGGCCACCCCGTGCGGTCGCACGGAGCGGTACGCGCGGGTCAGCGCAGCTGGGAGCCGCGGGTGACGCGGTCGGCGAACCAACCGCCGGCCAGCCCGATCCCCACCCACAGGACGGCCAGCTGGCCGAGCGACGCGAGCCGGAAGTCCCAGACCACGGCCGCCGGCACGTCGGAGGAGATCGCGTCGGGGTTGTCCGGCACGAGCACCAGGATCAGGGCCAGCGCCACGGCGGAGGCCACCACCGCGGCCACCGCCGTCCCGGGCACGCCCACGCCGCGGGCCCGCAGCGCGTGCACCAGCACGCCGACCAGCACCGCGGCGACGACCCCGCACAGCAGGGTCGCGCCGTAGATGGCGGTCCGGGTGCCCACCGTGTCCGGGTCACCCACGGCCGGCGGGTTGGCCGGGATCTTGAGCGCCGGCAGGAGCGCCAGCACCGCGAACCCGACCGCGGCCAGCACCGTCACCCGGGCGAAGTCGCTGCGCCCGGGGAGGCGGTGGCGGACGGCGCCGTAGACGGCGGCGAAGACCACCGCCAGGACGACACCGGCCAGCACCGTGCCCAGGAAGCCGCCGACGAGCTGCTCACCGCGGGTGAACAGCTCCTCGCCGTGGTCGTGGCCGGCGCCCTCGGCGGCGGTGCGCGCCTCTTCCAGGTCGAGCGCGGGCGCGATGGCCCGCTCGGTGACCAGGAGCGAGAAGACGCCCGCCGAGGCCCCGGCGACGAGGCCCCCCGCCACGAGGCGGGAGAACAGGGTGCCGAAGCGGGGCGGCTGGGTGGTGGACGGTCGGTCGAGGACCTCGGTCATCTCCCTGCCCCCGTCAGTGGCAGGGCATGCCCAGCGAATGCCGGGCGTCGTGGAAGAACTCGTGCGCGGTCTCACCCATGGAGGCGAGCACCGCGCCGTTGTCCTGGGCGATCAGGTAGAGCCCGAACAGGGCCAGCAGGGCGAGTGCCCAGGCCCAGGCGGGAACGGTGATCCGGGATGCGGCGGTCGCCGGTTGGGCGTGCGGAACGGAGGTCATGACTGGGAAACCTTTCTTCCATGCCTCGTGGAGTGGGATGGTGCGCGCCGCAGCAGGTTTCCTGACTCCCGGATCGTCGCTCGCCCCGACCTTCCCGGTCACGTGGTGACCAGTGGTGCCATGCGGGGTCTGCTCCTCGGTCACAGTGGCGAGGACCGTGCCGGACTTGCACCGGCTTCCCTGACACTGCGGCGTTGGCACCCTACGCCGGAGCAGATGGCGTGGCGTCGGCAGCGTGCCGGAGGACGCAGTCGCCGCAGGTCCCCGCGCCCGGGAGCCGGTAGAAGAGGCAGCACGACCGGCGGACGAAGGAGCCGTCGTCGCCTCGGAAGCCGGTTTCCGCGAGCGGGCCGGTGCGCAGCAGCTCGTCCAGCACCCCGTCCGCCGCCGCGGCCAGCCCGGGGCGGGCCTGCGCGGCCATCCGCAGCGCCCCGGCCACCGCCGAGATCACGTTGCCGTCGAGCACCTGTGGCGAGACGCCGTCCGCCGCCCGGACCGTCGCGGTCAGGGGCTCGATCACCGGGGCCAGCCAGTGGCGGGTGAAGGCCGCCCCCAGGAGCCCGGGTCGGTCGGCCGGCACCGGTCGTGCCTGGGGAATGGCCAGCGGGAGCGGGTTCGTACCGGACAGCTGCAGGTGCACCGACGCTGCCGTGGACACCGGCAGCGTGCCGGTGAGGAGCGCAGCCCCCAGCACGGGGGCCACCAACCGGGCCACGAGCCCCAGGTGGACGGTGGAGCCGACCACGGTCCTCTCGACCGCAGGTGCGCCCGGTCCGGCGGAGAGGATGCCCCGCACCTCGGCCAGCCGCCGCTCCAGGACGTCGGCGTCGCCGGTCAGCTGCGCCCACGTGATCCAGTCCGTGCCCGCGTCCGGGGAGGTCGAGAAGAACGGCCCGAGCTCGGCTGCGGCGGCCAGCGCGACGCGCGCGGCGGCGTCCCCGGTCATGCGCACAGCATGTCGTGCGACTCAGGCGGCCCAGAGCTGCGGCCCGGTCGGTGGCCGCGGCCCGACCGGACTCCGGGACACTGTCCCGGTTCGGACAGCCACCGGGGGCTCCATCGCGGAGCCACCCCGACGGAAGAGGCATGCGTGCGTCGACTGCTCGTCATCGGGATCGGTGCCGGCGACCCCGACTTCGTCACCGTGGGTGCCGTTGCGGCCCTCAACCGGGTCGACGTCTTCCTCGTGCTCGACAAGGGACCGGCGACGGCGGACCTCACCCGGGCCCGCCGCGACGTCTGCGAGCGCTTCATCACTCACAACCGCTGGCGCCTGGTCGAGCTCTCCGACCCCGAGCGCGCCCGCGCCACGCCCGCCTACGTGCGCGCCGTCGACGACTGGCGCGACGAGCGCGCCGCGCTGCTGGAGCGGGCGCTGGTCGATGAGGTGCCCGACGGCGGCACCGCGGGCTTCCTGGTGTGGGGTGACCCGTCGCTCTACGACGGCACGATCCGGGTCATCGAGAGCATCGCGGCGCACGGCTCGATGGACCTGGAGTGGGAGGTGATCCCGGGGATCACCAGCGTGCAGGCGCTCACCGCCCGGCACCGCATCCTGCTCAACCGGGTGGCCGGTGCCGTGCACCTGACGACGGGCCGGCGGCTGGCCGAGGCGTTCCCCGACAACGCCGACGACGTCGTGGTCATGCTCGACTCGCACCTCGTCTGCCGGCAGTACGCCGACCAGGACCTCGACATCTACTGGGGCGCCTACCTCGGCACCGAGGACGAGATCCTGGTCAGCGGCAGGCTGGCCGACGTCATCGACGAGATCGCCGACAAGCGGGCCGCGGCCCGCGAGCGCAAGGGCTGGGTGATGGACACCTACCTGCTGCGCCGTCCGGACCGGGGCTGATCCCGAGAGCCTCCGCCGAGCCGGGGGGCGGATCCCGTGCCCGTATCGCGAGCCGCCGCAGCGGTCCGCGGGAGAGCGCCCGCCAGCGAGGCGACCGCCCCCACCCACCAGCCGCCGGGTAGCGACAGCTGCTCGATCGAGGGGCGATCCCGGGTGAAGCGCTCGGCGAGCAGGTGGGTGTGGCTGCCCTCCGGGAACCGGCCCCCAAGTGCCGGAACGGCGGTCCGGACCCGAGTCGTGGCCACGGGGGTGGCCACGACGCGCTCGGGGGAGACCGCGATCAACTGGGTGCCGACCTCCGCGAGGACAGCCGCCGCCGCACGTCCACGGTGCGCGCGCAACCTCGCGGCGAGCACCGGTTCCTCGACTGAGACCCCGAAACGCGTGCCTGGGACGCCGAGATCGAACAGGACGTGCCCAGCCCGGCCTCGGGGGTCCGCGAGCTCGGCGAGCCCGCGCGCGCCGGGCGGTTCGGTCCGCGTGGCGACGACGACCGACACCGGGGCGCCGCCGTCGTCGACGAGCACCCACAGGCCCGGCGCGACGGACAGGTCCAGCTCGATGTCCCCGGTGTGGTCCGCGGCTCCCAGCCGGTCGGCGTCCTCGGCGACCCGCCGGTCGGCGCCCACGAGCAGGACATCGGCGCTCGCGCCCTCAACGCCCACGGACCAGCTCACCCCCACGTACCCGATCAGCGTCCGCACCAGGGACCGCACCTCCGCGTCCGGCACCCGGCGGGCGGACAGAGCGGCCACGACGTCGATGGGGGTGCCGTCGACGACCGTGATCTCGTGATCCGGCGTCACCGAGGGTGAGCCGGTCGTCCCGGGATCGAACAGGTGGGGGACCAGGGCCGCGGGCACCGGTGCGACAGCGCCCTCCCGCACCCAACCGGCGATGCGCCCGGCGGCATCGGCATCGACGCGGCGGAACCACGTCGTGCCGAGCCGCCCGCCCCTCCGCTCGGTGTCCCGGTGCCGGACCGCGACGACGTCGCGGTCCGAGCAGGGCCCGAGGCAGTTCACGACGGTGACCCGGCCGCCGGGGAGGTCGTCGACCCCTGACCGGAGAGTGGCGAGCCGCTGGGCAGCGGGTTCCGGGTCGTCGCGGCCGCAGCAGCAGCCGCGGCAGACGAGGACGCTGGCGGTGGGTGTCACCGGGAGACCTCCGGGGGGGCGGGAGCGGACGAGGACGGAGGAAGCCGGCGGGTCACGGGCGACGACCGGCGCGCTCACGGCTCGATCGCCCGGGTGGCCGCGGCCAACCGCAGGCGGACCAGCCGCTCCTGCGGAGTCCGCCCGGGGCAGGCGCCGCACCTGCCCTGGCCGGGCGCCTCGTAGAGCAGGCAGCACGAGGCCCGCCGCAGGAACCGGTGCTCGCCGAGGTCCGGCCGGTCCTGGCCGTCGTCCATCGGGACGACGTCGATCCAGCGGACCCGGGGGAGTGGCGGGCCCACCGCCTCGGCCACCCGCTGCGCGAGCTCGGCGGCCCGCGTCTCGTCCCCGATCGCGCGGCCGGCCCAGAGGAAGCGGTTGGCGGTCGAGTCGGCGGCGATCGCCCACAGCGGGCGCTCCTTCATGCCGCCGGCCGCGGCGACGGGCGGCACCACCCGCTCCAGCGCCTGCCGCAGCGCGGCAGCGAGGGTGAGCACCGGATCGGGCCCCTCCAGCACCCGCGACGACGTGCCGCCGGTGACCCGGCTGTCGGGCAGCCAGTGCACCGCGACGTCGTCGGGTAGCGGGGAGAGCGCCCGGCCGGTGGCGACCAGCGAGGCGATCGCCGGCACCTGGAACCAGTTGGACACCGAGTACCACCACAGCGTGGCCAGCACCCGCCGGTCGTCGGTCCGCCAGCGCTGCCCGCGCAGGGCGAGCTGCCGGTCCAACCAGGCCGGGTCGTCGATCGCCGTGACCGGGACGGCGGTCGCCCCCGGGGCGAGCCGGAGCGGCGCCGCCTCGGCGGCAGGCAGCCGGCGGAGGGCCTCGGCGAGGACCGTCGCGGCGGGGGTCACGTCAGCTCTCCGTCGGCCATGCGCACCAGGCGGTCGGCGTAGGAGGCCAGCCGGGGCTCGTCGTGGCTGACGACCAGCACGGCGGCCCCGTCGTCGGCGGCCGCGCGGAGCAGGGCGGCGACCGCCGCGGCGGCGTCCACGTCGAGGCTGGCCGTCGGCTCGTCGGCGACGACGAGCGCCGGCCGGGCGATCAGGGCCCGGACGACGGCGACCCGCTGGCACTGGCCCACCGAGAGCGTCGCCGGTCGCCGGTCGACGTCCACCTCGCCGAGTCCGACGTCGGCCAGCGCCTCCGCCGTCCGGCGCCGTCGCTCGGCCCGCGAGAGCCGGCCGCCGGCCAGGACCAACGGCTCGGTCACCGTGCGCCACAGCGGCCAGCGGCGGTCCAGGCTCGCGACCGGGTCCTGGAACACCGGCATGGCCCAGCCCGCACGCGGCCGCACCACCCGGCGCCGGCTCGCTCGCGGCCAGGCGTCCGCACCGGCCAGCAGAACCCGCCCGGTGTCCGGCGGCTCCAGCCCGGCAGCGAGTCGCAGCAGCGTGGACTTCCCCGACCCCGACCGGCCGACGACACCGACCACCTCGCCGGCGTGCACGTCGAGATCCACGCCGCGCACCGCCGGGACAGCCGAGCCGCCGGACGCGTAGGTGCGCCCCACGCCGGTCAGGCGGACCGCGGGCATTCCGCTCGGCGGTGCGGACGCCGTCGACGCCGCACGCGGTGCCGGCGTCGACGCGGCGACGAGCAGCCGGGTGACCTCGTGCGCGGGTCGGCCGAGGACCGTGCCGGCCGCTCCGCGCTCGACCACCCGGCCGCCGTCGAGCACGAGCACCTCGTCGGTGTGCCGGGCGACCAGGGCGAGGTCGTGGCTGACCAGCACGAGCGACCTGCACGTGCGCCGGAGGAGCTCCAGCAGGCCGTCGGAGAGCTCGGCGTCCAGGGCGCTCGTGGGCTCGTCGGCGAGGGTGAGCAGCGGCTCGTGCGCCGTGCCGGCCACCGTGGTCGCCCGCTGCAGCATGCCGCCGGACCACTGGTGCGGGTACTGGGCGGCCCGGCGGGCGGCGTCGGGGATGCCGACGCCGCTCAGCCGCTCGGCCACCACGCCGTCCGGCGGGCGCCGGCGGTGCGCCGTCCAGGCCTCGGTGACGTGCCGCTCGACGCGGTGCAGCGGGTCGCAGGCGGCGTAGGGGTCCTGGGCTACGTAGCCGATGTCCGTCCCGCGTCGGCTGCGCAGCTCGCGCTCGGAGCAGCCGGTCACCTCCCGGCCGTCCACCCGCACCGTCCCGGTCACCTGCGTGCCGGGCGGCAGCAGGCCCAGCACCGTGCGGACCAGCGTCGTCTTGCCGCACCCGGAGCTCCCGACGACGCCGAGCCGGCCGCCGTGCGGCACCACCAGGTCGACGTCGACCAGGCCCCGGAAGCCGTCGGCGAAGGTGACGGTGAGCCCCTGCACCTCCAGCGCCGGCGCGCTCACGAGCGGACCCCCGGGTCGGTGACGTCGCGCAGCGCCTCGCTGAGCAGCGTGGCGGCCAGCACCGTGGCCACCAGGCCCGTCGCGGGGCCGATGATCTGCCAGGGTGCGTAGGCGAGCGTCTCCCGTGCCCCGGCCAGCATGGTGCCCCACTCGGCGGTGGGCGGTTGGGCGCCCAGACCGAGGAACGACAGCCCGGCGAGCGCGAGGACGACCTCGCCGACGCCCAGCGTGGCCACGACCAGGACCTGCGCGGCGGCGCCGGGCAGCACGTGCCCGGCCGCGATCCGCAGCTCGCCGGCGCCGGCCATCCGCGCGGCCAGCACGTCGGGCCGGGTGACCGAGGTGCACGCGTACGCCCGGGCGAGTCGGGCCGTGCCCGCCCACCCTGTCAGCGACATGGCGAGCACCAGGTTGACGAAGCTCGGGCCGAGCACCCCGACGAGCGCGAGGGTCAGCACCAGCCCGGGCAGCCCGAGCAGGACGTCGACGATCCGGGCGAGGACGACGTCGACCGCGTCGCCGGCGACGCCCGCGACGACGCCGACCAGCAGACCCACCACCGCGGTGATCGCGGTGATCAGCAGCGCCGCGCCCAGCGACGTCCGGGCGCCGGCGACGGTGCGGGCGAGCAGGTCCCGGCCCGCGCCGTCGGTACCGAGCAGGTGGCCGCCGCCCGGGGGCTGCAGCTGGTTGGTGTACTGGGGCACGTCCGGGTCCGCCGTCAGCAGCGGCCCGACGAGCGCGACCAGCACCAGCGCACCGGCCAGGAGCAGTCCGATCCGGGCATCGGTGCGCGCGACCAGGCGGCGCCACGCACCGGCGGTGACCGCGACCTCGAGGGGGTCCGTGGTCGCCGCCCCGGGCCGGAGCAGCGGGGTCAGCACGGTCATGCCGCACCCCCCGCTACCCGCGCGGGGACGGCCCGCCTCGCGGCGGCCGGCCGCAGCCGCGGGTCCAGCGCCGTGGTGAGCAGGTCGGTCAGCAGGCTGACGACGACGTAGACCAGCACCGCGATGATGGTGAACCCGGTGACGACGGGCATGTCCCGGGCGGTGATCGCCTCCACCGTGAACCGCCCGACGCCGGGCCAGGTGAACACGGTCTCGACGACCGGGGCGCCCCCGAGCAGAGCGGCGCTGCCGAGCCCGATCATCGTCAGGTAGGGCGGCAGCGCGTTGGGCAGCTCGTGGCCGAGCAGCCGGCGCACCGGTCCGGCGCCGCGCGCGCGGCTCACCCGCAGGTACGGCGCGCCGCGCGCCTCGAGCAGCCCGGCCCGGAGCACCCGCGACCACGTGGCAGCCGCGCCCAGCGCCAGGACGAGCGCCGGCAGGAACACCGTGCGCCACGTGCCGTCGGCGATCACCCGGCCCATGCCGAGCTGCACCACGACGAGGTCGAGCAGGACCACACCGAGCAGGAACCCCGGCACGACCAGCACCCCGGTGCTGAGCACCCGGGCCAGGTGGTCGGGCCAGCCGCCGGGCCGGGCGGCGGCGAGCAGCCCGAGCGCCAGCGACAGGACGACCGCGAGGGCGAGGGCCGCGACGGTCAGGACCGCCGTCGCGGGCAGCCGCTCCAGGAACTCGTCGGAGACCGGCTGACCGGACCTCCAGGACACCCCCAGGTCACCGCGGACCAGCCCGGTGAGCCACTCCCAGAACCGCTGCGGCAGTGGGTCGTCCAGGCCGAGCTCCGCTCGGACGGCCGCGACCGCCTCGGGGGAGGGCTCCAGGACACCGCGGGCGTTGAGCACCCGCCGGGCCGGGTCGCCGGGGACCAGCACGAGAAGGGCGAAGACGATGGCCGCCCCACCTGCCGCACTGATCCCCGCCTCACCGACGCGGCGCAGCACGGCGCCGCCCACGTCACTCCCCGGGCGAGGTGTCGGCGGTCACCCAGAGGTTGCTGATCGGCAGCTCGTAGCTCCGCCAGGTCTCGTTGGTCACGATCCCCGACCGGCGAGCGACCGTTGCGGCCCAGTAGCCCTGCTCGGAGACGATCTGCTGGATCTCCTCGAGGAGGGCGGTGCGCTCGTCCTCGTCGAAAGTGGTCGTCAGCCGCTCGATGGCCGCGTCGAGCTCGGGGTCGGAGATGCCGCCGCGGTTGCTCTCGGAACCGGTGGCGAAGCGGTTCCGGAGGGCCTCGACCGGGCTGCCGCCGAAGGAGACCAGCGAGGCTCCCTCGATCGCGCCGCCCCAGGTCCCGGTCTCCATCTCGGCGTAGAGGTCGTCCACCTGCGCGATCTCCACGGCGACGCCCACCTCGCCGAGCTGCACCTGCAGCGCCTCGGCGAGGGTCGTCGAGTCCGGCTGCTGGGGGTAGGACAGCAGTCGGATCCGCAGCGGCTGGCCGTCGCGGGTGCGCACCCCGTCGGCCCCCTCGGTCCAGCCGGCCTCGTCGAGCAGCCGGCGCGCCAGATCGAGGTCGGTCTCCTGGGTGTCGAGGGCGTAGGGAAGCCGCGGCGAGAAGATGCCGGTGGCGACGTCGGCCTGACCGCTGAGCACGTCCTCGGCCAGGGCGCGGTAGTCGATGGCGGCGACGACGGCGCGGCGCACGCGGGCGTCGTCCATGCCCGGGGCCCGCGTGTTCGGGATGAAGGCGAAGGTCGAACCGGTCGGCTCGCCGGTCACCCAGAACGCGTCGCCGCGGCCCTGGAGGGTGCGCTCGACCGCCGTCGGCATGTAGAGGGCGATGTCGGCCTCACCGGTCTGCACCGCCTGGACCCGGGAGGTCGCCTCGGGGACGAAGCGGATGGTCAGGTCGTCCAGCCCGGGGCCGCCGCTCCAGTGGTCCGGGAACGGCGAGAGCTCGGCACTCTGGCCGTCCAGGCTGTCGACCACGAACGGCCCGGTGTAGAGGCCGGCGTCGAGCAGGGCGCTCGCGTCGTCACCCGAGGCGAGGTGCTCCTCGTAGGCGTCGATGTCGAAGACCTGCACCTGCGACTCGTCGGCGAGGATGTTCGGAAGTGTCGGCACCGGCGAGGTCGTCGTCAGCGTGACCTCCAGGTCACCGCTCGCCTCGGCGCTCCCGAACGCCGCGGCGGAGGCGAAGCCCTCGTTGTTCTCCGCGGTCCAGGTCAGCAGCTGGGCCAGCGCGTCGGCGTCGAGGGCCCGACCGTTCTCGAACGCCACGTCCTCGCGGAGGGCGAGCGTCCACGTCGTCTCGTCCTCGGAGGTCAGCTCCTCGAGCACCCACGGCGAGGGGTTGCCGTCGCGCTCGGGCCGCATGAGCAGCTCGACGTAGCCGAACTCGACTCCCCAGAAGCCGTTCTCGGTCGGATCGAGGTCGTCGATGGCGAAGCTGGTGGCGATGGTCAGCGTTTGCTCGTCGCCGGCCGCAGCCGCCTCGTCTTCCTCACCCCCGCTCGTGGTGGCGCAGGCGGTGAGCGCGAGCGAGGCGGCCAGACCGGCGGCCCAGCGGCGGGGTCCGGCGCGCCTGGCGCGGGTGGACGTGGACAGGACAGATCGCAGCGTCATGAGAGACGTCGCCTCCAGCACCTCGTGGATGACTACTTCGGGTGCCGTGGCCGGTCTCCTGGCTGACAGGTATCGGTTCCACCCGCCTTCCGGGACGACGACCGTCGTCCAGTGGCTGCCGCGCGGGACGGCTGGGTGGATCCACCTGATCACAGTGGCGAGGGCCGCTCCGGTTTCGCACCGGTCTTCCCGAACACCACGGCGCGGCGGACGCTAGCAGCAGCGGATGGCGCGGCTGCCTGCCGGGACGCCCGGGACGCTACGGTGGCGGCTCCACGGCAGTTCGGCAGGAAGTCCGGTGCGAATCCGGCGTGGTCCCGCCACTGTGAGCCCGGCCCCGCACCTCGGGGACCTGGTGAGCCAGACACTCCGGCTGCCGTGCCCGACGACCCGGGGCGCGGACCCCGAGTGAGGAACGTCCCGTGAGCGACCCTGTTTTCACGCTGCTCTCCACCAGCGACACCGACCTGCTGTCCGCCCGCGCCTCGGGCGCCGGCTGGCGGCTGGGCAACCCTGCGCGGCTCGACGACGAGGCGATCGCGGACCTCGTCGAGGGCAGCGCCCTGGTGGTGGTCCGCATCCTGGGGGTGCGGCGCCAGTACGAGGAGATGCTGGCGCCGCTGGTGGCCGCCCCCGCACCGGTCGTCGTCCTCGGCGGGGAGCAGGTGCCCGATGCCGAGCTCATGGAGCTGTCCACCGTGCCCATGGGCGTCGCGACCGAGGCGCACGGCTACCTCGCGCAGGGCGGGCCCGACAACCTCGTCCAGCTCCAGCGGTTCCTCTCCGACACCGTGCTGCTGACGGGGGAGGGGTTCGAACCGCCGTCGGTCGCGCCGGACTGGGGGCTGCTCGACCGCGTGAGCCGGGGGAGCGGCCCCACGGTCGCCGTCCTCTACTACCGGGCCCACCACCTGTCCGGGAACACGGGCTTCGTCGAGGACCTCAGCCGGGCCATCGAGGACGCCGGCGGCCGCGCGCTGCCCGTCTTCACCTCCTCCCTGCGCTCGGTCGACCCGGGCCTGCTGGAGACGCTGCGCGGCGTCGACGCCATGGTCGTGACGGTGCTCGCCGCCGGCGGGGCGCGCCCGGCGACAGCCCAGGCCGGCGGCGACGACGGCGCGTGGGACGTCGGCGAGCTCGCGGCTCTCGACGTGCCGGTGATCCAGGGGTTGTGCCTCACCCGGTCGCGCGCCGAGTGGGCAGCGGACGACGACGGGCTCTCCCCGCTCGACGTCGGCACCCAGGTCGCCATCCCCGAGTTCGACGGACGGCTGATCAGCGTGCCGTTCTCCTTCAAGGAGACCGACGCCGACGGGCTGACCCACTACGTCGCCGACCCCGAGCGGGCCGCCCGCGTGGCCGGGACCGCTGTCGCGCACGCCCGGCTGCGGCACACCCCGCCCGCTGAGCGGCGGATCGTCGTGATGCTGTCGGCCTACCCGACCAAGCACGCGCGTATCGGCAACGCCGTCGGCCTGGACACCCCGGCGTCGGTGGTCCGGCTGCTGGCGGCCATGGCTGGGCAGGGCTACGACATCGGGCCGTTCGACGGGCCGGACGCACTGCCGGGCGTGGCCGAGCTCGACGGCGACGCCCTGTTCCACGCGCTCATCGCCGCCGGCGGGCAGGACGCCGACTGGCTGACCGAGGAGCAGCTCTCCGGCAACCCGGTGCGCATCCCTGCCCCCGCGTACCGCGCGCACTTCGACTCCCTGCCCGCGGACCTCCGCGAAGCCGTGGAGGAGCACTGGGGACCCGCACCGGGCTCGCTGTTCCTCGACGGGGACGACATCGTGTTCGCCGCCCTGCGCGCCGGCAACGTCGTGGTGATGGTCCAGCCGCCCCGCGGCTTCGGGGAGAACCCGATCGCGATCTACCACGATCCCGACCTGCCGCCGTCGCACCACTACCTGGCCGCCTACTGGTGGCTGCGCTCCGAGTTCGGCGCGCACGCGCTCGTGCACGTCGGCAAGCACGGCAACCTCGAGTGGCTGCCCGGCAAGAACGTGGGCCTGTCCGCCTCGTGCGGGCCGGACGCCGCGCTGGGCGACCTGCCGCTGGTCTACCCGTTCCTCGTCAACGACCCCGGCGAGGGCTCTCAGGCCAAGCGCCGGGCGCACGCCACCCTGGTCGACCACATGGTGCCGCCGATGGCCCGCGCGGACAGCTACGGCGACATCGCCCGGCTGGAGCAGCTGCTCGACGAGCACGCCAACGTCGCGGCGATGGACCCGGCCAAGCTGCCCGCCGTCCGGGCGCAGATCTGGACGCTGCTCCAGGCCGCGAAGCTCGACGCGGACCTGGGCCTCAACGAGCGCCCGGCGGACGAGCACTTCGACGAGATGATCCTGCACGTCGACGGGTGGCTCTGCGAGATCAAGGACTCGCAGATCCGCGACGGCCTGCACGTGCTGGGCTCCCCGCCGTCCGGCCAGAACCGGGTGGACCTGGTCCTGGCGATGCTGCGCGCCCGCCAGATCTGGGGCGGCTCGGTCGCCCTTCCCGGGCTGCGCCAGGCGCTCGGCCTGGTCGAGGACGGCACCGCCGGCCTGCACGAGACCGACCGCGTCGAGGCGCTGGCCGAGGCTCTCGTCCAGGGGATGGAGACCCGCGGCTGGGCGGTCGCGGCGGTCGAGGACGTCGTCCGCGAGGTGCTCGACCGCGAGGACGCCGGGGTCGCCGCCGTCCTCCGGTTCGCCGCCGAGGAGGTCGTGCCCCGGCTGGAGCGGACGACCGACGAGCTCGACGCGACCCTGCACGCCCTGGAGGGCGGCTACGTGCCGGCCGGCCCCTCGGGCTCACCGCTGCGCGGGCTGATCAACGTGCTGCCGACGGGCCGGAACTTCTACTCCGTCGACCCGCGCGCCGTGCCGTCGCGGCTGGCCTGGGAGACGGGGCAGGCCATGGCCGAGTCGCTCGTCGACCGGTACCGCGCCGACACGGGCGAGTACCCGCGATCGGTCGGGCTGTCGGTGTGGGGCACGTCGGCGATGCGCACGTCGGGCGACGACATCGCCGAGGTGCTCGCGCTGCTGGGTGTGCAGCCGGTCTGGGACGAGGCGTCCCGCCGGATCACCGGCCTGGAGCCGATCACGCTCGACGAGCTCGGCCGCCCGCGCATCGACGTCACCGTGCGGATCAGCGGGTTCTTCCGGGACGCCTTCCCCCATGTCGTGACCATGCTCGACGACGCCGTGACCCTGGCCGCGGGGCTGGACGAACCCGCGGAGCAGAACTACGTGAAGGCGCACGTCGACGCCGACGAGGCGACCCACGGCGACCGGCGGCGGGCGACCACCCGGGTGTTCGGGTCCAAGCCGGGTGCCTACGGAGCCGGCCTGCTGTCGCTCATCGACAGCCGCAACTGGCGGGGCGACGCCGACCTCGCCGAGGTGTACGCGGTGTGGGGCGGCTACGCGTACGGCCGGGGTCTGGACGGTGTGCAGGCCCGTCCGGACATGGAGGCCGCCTACAAGCGGATCGCGGTGGCGGCGAAGAACGTGGACACCCGCGAGCACGACATCGCCGACTCCGACGACTACTTCCAGTACCACGGCGGCATGGTCGCCACGGTGCGCGCGCTGACCGGTACCGCGCCGGCGGCTTACATCGGCGACTCCACCCGGCCCGAGCAGGTGCGCACCCGCTCGCTGACCGAGGAGACCGCCCGGGTCTTCCGTGCTCGGGTGGTCAACCCCAAGTGGCTGGCCGCGATGCGCCGGCACGGCTACAAGGGCGCCTTCGAGCTCGCGGCGACCGTCGACTACCTGTTCGGCTACGACGCCACCACCGGCGTGGTCGCGGACTGGATGTACGAGAAGCTCGCCCAGACCTACGTGCTCGATCCGGAGAACCGGGAGTTCATGGAGAAGTCCAACCCGTGGGCGCTGCACGGCATCGCCGAGCGGCTGCTCGAGGCGGTCGACCGGAAGATGTGGGCCGAGCCGGACCCGGCGCTGCTCGCCGAGCTGCAGCAGGCGTACCTCGATACCGAGGGCGACCTGGAAGGCGGTGGATCGCCGATCCCGACGGCCGGCTGAGGGCGGCCCTCAGCTGCTGGGGCGCCCCTCTGCGCGTAGCCGCCCCCTCGCGACGTCCCGGGGGGTCGGCTCGGCCGTCCGGACGGATGCACCTGGGGCCGGTACACGCGGTGCCGGCGGCCGTGCCGCCGGATCCGAGGACCGGGGGGCTCGAGGGATGTGGTGGGTGGGCTCCGTGCGGCCGGCTGCGCAGCCGCTCCGCCCCTGCCCCGGCGAGGGGGCAGGGGCGTTCCGACCGCCGCCGTCAGCGGCGCTGGAACGGACGAATGCCCTGGTCAGGGAGCTGACCAGGGCGTTCACCACTAGGGTGAGTGACGAAGGCTCGACACTGCGAGTGAGGCCGGTCCCGGGCCTGGTGGCCCGGGGGATCCGCACGATGGCGGGCCTCTCCGACACCGGAGATCGTCCCTGAGCGGTCCTGAGCGGTCCTGAGCTTTCGGGTGCCCGTCGATCTGCCCCCCAGCCGGCGGTCGTCCAGGGGTGCCGCGGTGATCGGATCCGGGCTGCGCTGCCCGTCGAGCTGGGACTGCCGAACGTCGGTGTCGCCGGACCGATCGAGGGGTGATCGAAGAACAGCTGGCGCCGGTCCGTCGCTACACCCGGGCCGAGGCGGCACAGGCGCTCAACGTCAAGGACACCTGGCTGAAGCGGTGGGTCACTGCCCGCTCCATCCCGCACCAGCGCAGCGGCGACCCCAACGGGAAGCAGCAGCGCGGAGTGTGGTTCACCTGGAACGACATCCTCGCGATCGGCGCGATGCTCCCGGAACTGATGACCAACCGTCAGACCGTCCAGGCGGCGCGCATCGCCCCGGCGGGGCGCTCCGACGAGCTGCTCGACCGGTGGGCTCGGCTGACCTCTGCGCGCTGACCCGGCCACCGCCCCCACTGCGCAGGTCGAAGCCCCTCGCCCAGCAGAGCAGTCGGTGACCACCGTCGAGCACTGACTCGCCGGTGGGCGATTGCGCAGGCGCTACGAGCGCCGACGGTCCGGCGCGGACACCAACCGTGTCCCGCGCGATCGCCGGGACATCGGGTCCCGGCACGCGCCTCCTCTCCGGAGGCCTCATGTCCCAACAGATCTGGACCGGCCGCCCGACGCCGAACGCCGTGTCTCGGCAACGACGACCCCCTGGCAGCCGTCGCCGCGACACCGACGCGAGCAGGACTGGAAGACGCTGGTCGGCACGTACCGGCTCCTGTCCCGGATGGTGGTCGAACGCACCAAGCACCACCGTGCCGACGATGCCGACCCGCCGGCGCAGCAGGCCGTCCTCGTCGAGGAGGAGCTCGAGCACTGCTACCCGACCCGCTTGCCGCAGTTGTGCCCCCAGCTGCTGCTGGAGGAGGCGCGCTGGTGGGCGGAGGGGAAATGGGAAAGGCCCTGGTCAGCGAACTGACCAGGGCCTCTCACCTGGGGTGAGTGACGGGGCTCGAACCCGCGAGTGAGGCCGGTCCCGGGCCTGGTGGCCCGGCGAATGCGCAGGATAGCGGCCTTTTCGGACGTCCCGGAGGGGTCATGAGCGGTTCTGTGCGGTCCTGAGCGGTCAGTTGCCCCCCAATCTGCCCCCCAGCTCCGGGGACTCCTGCAGTGACCGGCAGCAGACCCGAAGCAGGCCCGTCCAGACGCCGACGCGGTAGGACAGCCCTGCGGGGATTGCCGCCGGCCGCCGGTCGCCGGACAGGTCCGACGGTGATCAACGAGCAGCTCGCCACCGTCCGTCGCTACAAGCGGGCCGAGGTGGCAGAAGTCCTGAACATCCCGGACACCTGGCTGAAGCGGTGGGTGACCGCCCGCTGCATCCCGCACCAGCGCAGCGGCGACCCCAACGGGAAGCAGCAGCGCGGGGTGTGGTTCACCGCCGGGGACATCCTGGCCATCGGCCGGCTGCTGCCGGAGCTCATGACGCCGCGTCAGGCCAAGCGGGCCGCGGCGCCCGACACGCACTGCGCCGCGCCTGACGCCCCGGAGCCGCTCACCGCCGACGTGCTCGACGAGTGGGCCAGCATCGGTCTGCACTGACCGAAGCCGGTGTCCCCATGCTGGAAGGACTGCGGGTGCGCGACCCGCGCTCCACTCTGCGGAGCCTTCAGAACGGGGAGGCGCTGGTAGGGCCGAGGCTGACCGGAACGAGCAGCTGTGCGGCGCGCATCCGACTTCACGTCCGCGCCGAGCCGGTCGACTACGCACGGGGAGGCGCGCCAGTTGCTCGTGCCAGTCGAGGCCCAGCACGCCGGTCAGGACCGGGGCGCCGACGGTCGGCGCAGGAAACGGGGTCGCCGCAGATGACGACTTCGTGACGGCCGTGCGGGTCGCCGAGCAGCGGGTAGGGGCAGCGGGCCCGACGTGAGTCGCCGGCGGCAGCCGAGCCGCCGCGGGCGCCGGGGAGAACGAAGGAGATCCCATGACCGTCGCCGCTCAGATGCTCGGCACGTACCCCAAGGACCTCGGCGGAGTGGACAAGGACAAGCTGGTCACCTGCCTGGAGGCGTGTGTCGAGTGCGCGCAGGCGTGCACCGCGTGCGCCGACGCCTGCTTGTCCGAGGACATGGTCGCCGAGCTGATCAAGTGCATCCGCACCAACCTCGACTGCGCCGACCTGTGCGAGGCGACTGGCCGGGTGCTGTCCCGGCACACCGGATACGACGCGAACCTCTCGCGGGCGGTGCTGGAGGCGTGCGCGGCGGCGTGCAAAGCGTGTGGGGACGAATGCGAGTCCCACGCCGAGATGCACGAGCACTGCCGGGTGTGCGCCGAGGCATGCCGCCGCTGCGAGCAGGCGTGCCGCGACCTGATCAGCTCGCTGGGCTGACCACACGCCCGATCCGACCAGCCTCGTCCCGGCGCATCAGGACCAGCCGAACGGGCGCCGGGACGCCACGACATGACCATCGCCGCCGGCCTCCGGAGGCGGCGGCGGCGAGCGAACGGACTACCACCTCATGGCGACCAAGAGCAGCAGCGAGGGCCACGCCCGCGGGCACGGCGGCGAGGGGGCCGACCACCACGACGCCTCCGGCGACGGTGCGATGCAGAAGAAGATGCAGCGGAAGATGTACCTGCGCTTCGCGGCGATGATCGCCACGTCCATGGTGGTCATGTACTGGACGATGTTCGCGGGCACGTGGGAGTGGAGCCACGTCCGGTTCAGCGAGAGCCGCGTCTTCATGGCGCTCACCATGGGCGGCACCATGGGGCTGGTCATGTTGGCCTGGATGCTCAACATGTACAAGAACATGAAGGGCAACATCGCCATCGTGGCCGTGAGCCTGCTGCTGCTGGGCGGGGGCATCGCCCTGGACCGGAGCCAGGCCACCGTCGACGACCGCAGCTGGATGAGCGCGATGATCCCGCACCACTCCCTGGCCATCACCCGGTCCGAGCGCGCCGACATCGACGACGTCCGCGTGTGCCAGTTGGCCGTCGAGATCATCCGGGCCCAGCAGCGTGAGATCGCCGAGATGGAGTGGCTGATTCGGGACATCGAGGAGAACGGGGAGGCCGAGACCGCCGAGGATGCGCAGTCCCGGCCGGTGCCCGAGTTCGAGGGCTCGGCACTGCGCGACTGCCCGACCGGCTGACCAGCGGACCCACGGCCGGGGCAGGGGAACTGCCATCCCACGGCCCGATCGCCGTCCGCGGCCCGGATGCTTCAGGTCGACAGCAGCGTGGTGAAGGAGACGCCACCGTCGGTGGACTCCAGCAGGCCGTCGTCGGTCACCGCGACGACCCGCAGTCGGCCGTTGGTAGTCGTCGCGGCGACGGCGTGCGGGGCCGCGTCCAGCTGCCCCTGTGGCTGCCAGCTCCTGGCGGGGTCGGTGCTGGTCCACACCGCACCGTCGGGGGTGATGCCGACCGCGGCGCTGCCGTCCTCGGACCAGGTGACCACCTGCAGCAGCGGGGCGCCGTCCACGGACGCCCACGTTGTGCCGGCGTCGGCCGAGTGCATCAGTCCGGCGGCGGTGGTGGCCAGCACCCCGGCCCCGTCGGGGGCGGCGGTGAGGGTGTGCGGCTCGGCGGGGACGGCCAGCTGCTCCCAGGTGGAGCCGTCGGCGGTGCGGCGCAGTGCCCCGTCGTAGCCGATCGCCCCGCCGCCGGGCAATGCGGTGAGGGCGTGGAAGTCCGACTCGCCGGCCCGGGACAGCGGCGTCCAGGTCACGCCACCGTCGGTGCTCTCGATGAGCCCGACCGGGTTGGGCAGATCGGTGCGCAGCCCGGGGTGCCCCGACGCCAGGTAGTGGTCGGGGCCGGCGACGGCGAACCCCATCAGGTCGATGACCGGGCCGACCGGGGACAGTCGGCCGTCGTCGTCGACCTCGACGAGGCCCTCGTGGGTGGCCAGCAGCAGCGCGCCGTCGCCGGGATCGACGGCGACGGCGTGCACATGTGCAGCCGGCAGCGCGCCGGCGGCGCCGGAGGTGGCCGGTCCGGTGGCGGCGGGGCCGTCGGTGGCCGCGCAGCCGGTCAGCAGGGTGAGCAGCACAGCGCCGGCGAGGGCCCGGTGGGCGTGGGCAGTTCGGGCGGGGCGGGTCGTGGGCATGCGGGAACTCCAGGATGGCGCAGGGGCGGATCGGGCCGGGATGCGGCGGGGCGGGCCGGTGGACCCGCCCCGCCGCGGCGGGTCAGCCGCCGAGCTCGGTGAGCAGCTGCTGCATCTCGGCGATCTCGGCGTTCTGGCTGTCGCGGATGGACTGGGCCAGCGCGAGCGCGTCGGTGTTGCGGCCGTTCGCCGCTTCCTCGGCGGCCATCTGCACCGCACCCTGGTGGTGCACGATCATCTGCTCGAGGAACAGGCGGTCGAACTCCGCGCCGGTGGCGGCCATCAGCGCGGCCATGTCGCCCTCGGACATCATCCCGCCCTCGCCGTGGCCCATGCCGCCCATGCCGCCCATGCCGTCATCCATGTGGCCGCCGTCGGCGTCCCAGTCGGCCAGCCAGCCAGTCATCGTCTCGATCTCCGGGCCCTGCGCGGCCTGGATGCGGGCGGCCAAATCGAGCACCCGGGGGTCGGCGGCGCGCCCGGAAGCCAGCTCGGCCATGGCGATAGCCTGGCGGTGGTGCGGGATCATGCCGCGGGCGAAGGCGACGTCGGCGTCGTTGAAGTCGGCCTGCTCGGCCGACGAGCTGGCCGAGGAGCTGCTGCCGTTCATCATCGAGCCGTGCCCGCCGGCGTCGGTGTCATCGTCGGCGCAGCCGGCCAGGACGAGGCCGCCGGCGAGCAGGGCGGCGCCGAGGCCGGTCAGGCGTGCGGTGGTACGGGTGCGTGCGGTGGTGCGGGTCATGGCGTTCTCCGGATGCTGCGGAAGCGGATGGGGTGGCGTGCGCGTGCACCGCCGCCGGGCCAGCGCAGGGCTGGGGCGAAGGCGGTGGAGGCGGTCGGCCTAAATCCGCAGCAGGCAGAGGGAGTGCAGGTCCGGCGGGCGCAGCGGCGCCAGGCCGGTCCGTGCGTGAGTGCGCAGCCGCGCCCACGCCGCCGGCGGCAGCGTCTGCAGCCGGGGCAGCAGCAGGGCGAGCAGCACCGCAAGGCCGGCGGCGAGCACCGCCAGGCACAGCGCCCACAGGTGCCCGGCCGGGCCGGCCGGCGCGCTGCCGTGCCCGGCGGTGAGCAGTCCGACCAGCGGAGCGGCCACGGTGGCCATTGCGGTGGCGTCGGAGACGCTGCCGTGGTGCCCGCCGTGCGCCTCGAGGCCGGCACTCATGGCGCCGGTGGACAGACCGCCGGGGTGCGGGCCGCCGTCGCCCGGCGCGGTGAGGGTCACGGCGATCGGGGCGGCGCCGTGGCCGGCCGGGTGGTCGGTTCCGGCGGCGGTGCACTGCAGGCCGTGCATCGCGAAGACGGCGGCCAGCAGCAGCAGCGCCGTCCATTCTCGCGTCGCCATGCCCACCCCCTTCCTCAGCGAGGCTACGACGCCGGACGCCTCCGCCCGCCGGGCATGGTGCCCGGCGGGCGGCGGGCCGTCAGTGCCGTCCGGCGGTGGTCGGCTCGGCGGGCGCCGGGGCGCGCCGGGCCGGGGTGGTCCGGCCGGCGCTGACCTCGGCGACGCTGGCTTCCGGGCTGAGGTCCAGCCGTCGCAGCAGCTGGGCGTTGGACGCCACGACGACGGTGGACAGGCTCATCAGCAGCGCCCCGACCTCCATCGGCAGGACGAACCCGACCGGGGCCAGCACGCCGGCGGCCAGCGGAACCGCGATCAGGTTGTAGCCCGCCCCGGCCCACAGGTTCTGCTGCATCTTGCGGTAGCTGGCCTTGGACAGCCGGATCACCGACACCACCGCGCGCGGGTCGGAGGAGGCCAGGATGATCCCCGCCGACGCGATGGCGACGTCGGTGCCGGCGCCGATCGCGATGCCCACATCGGCCTGGGCCAGGGCGGGTGCGTCGTTGACACCGTCGCCCGTGAAGGCCACGGCCCGGCCCTGCTGCTGCAGGAGCGCCACCTTCTCGGCCTTGTGCTCCGGGCGGACCCCGGCGAAGACCTGGTTGATGCCGAGCTCGGCGGCCACCGCGCGGGCGACCGGCTCGGCGTCGCCGGTGATCATCACGACGTCGATGCCGAGGGCGTGCAGCGCGTCGACCGCCTGCCGGGACTCCGGCCGGATCTCATCGGCCAGCGCCAGCGCGCCGGCGGCCTGCCCGTCGACGAGCACGTGCAGCACGGTCGCCCCGGCCTCGGCCCATGGCGCGGTGTCCGGCAGTTGGGTCAGGCCGTGCTCGGTGAGCAGGTTCGGGCCGCCGACGGCGACGGTGTGCCCGCCGACGACGGCGGTCACCCCGACGGCGGCCGACGCGCGGAACTCGGTGGCCGGGGAGACCGGCAGGTTCCGCTGCCGGGCGGCGGTGACGATCGCCCGGGCCAACGGGTGCTCGCTGTCGGCCTCGGCGGCGGCGGCCAGGGCCAGCACCTCGTCCTCGGTGCGGCCGACGCCGACCACGTCGTTGACCGCCGGCTCGCCGCGGGTGAGCGTCCCGGTCTTGTCGAACAGGACTGTGTCCACGGTGCGCATCCGCTCCATCGCGCCGCGGTCCTTGACCAGCACCCCGCCGCGGGCGGCCCGCTCGGTGGAAATCGACACCACCAACGGGATCGCCAGGCCGAGTGCGTGCGGGCACGCGATCACCAGGACGGTCACCACCCGGGTCAGCGCGGACTCCGGCGCGCCGTAGACGGTCCAGACGACGGCGGTGATGATCGCGGCGGCGACGGCGAACCAGAACAGCCAGCCGGCGGCCCGGTCGGCCAGCAGTTGCGCGCGGGTGGTGGAGGACTGCGCCTCGGCGACCAGCCGCTGGATTCCGGCCAGCGCGGTGTCCTCACCGACGGCGGCCACCCGCACCCGGATCGCGGTGTCGGTGGCCACGGTCCCCGCGACCACGGTGTCGCCGACGGTGCGGCTGACCGGCTTGGACTCGCCGGTGATCATCGACTCGTCGACGTCGGCGGTGCCGTCGACGACCTGCCCGTCGGCGGGCACCCGCCCGCCGGGGCGGACGATGACCACGTCGCCGACCGACAGCTGCGCCGGCGGCACGGTGACCACCTGGTCGCCGACGACCTTCTCCGCCTCGTCGGGCAGCAGCGCCGCGAGGGAGTCCAGCGCGGAGGAGGTCTGCGCCAGCGAGCGCATCTCCAGCCAGTGCCCGAGCAGCATGATCACGATCAGCAGTGCCAGCTCCCACCAGAAGTCCACGTCGTGGGAGAGCACGCCGACGGTGGAGCCCCAGGAGGCGACGAACGCCACGGTGATGGCCATGCCGATGAGCAACATCATCCCGGGCTTGCGGGCCCGGATCTCCCCGATCGCGCCGGTGAGGAACGGCCGCCCGCCCCAGACGTAGATGACCGTGCCCAGCACCGGGGACACCCACTCCAGGCCGGGGAGGTCGGGCAGCGTGTAGCCGACGATGTCGGCGAACATGTCGCTGAGCAGTACCGTCGGCACCGCCAGCGCCAGCATCAGCCAGAACAGCCGCCGGAACATCGCCACGTGGTCGCCGCCGTGCCCCGCGTGCCCGCCGTGCTGCCCATGGCCGGCGTGGTCTCTGTGGGAGGACGCCGCACCCTCGGGGTCCGAGGCGGCGGCGGCCAACGGGCCCTCGACATCCGGGGCGTGGTCGGCGACGACGACCGGCAGCCCCTGCCCGTGCGTAGGCCCGTGGCCGTCACCGTGGCCGTGGCCGTGGCCGTGGCCGTGGCCGTCACCGTGGCCGTGGCCGTGGTGGTGGTCGGGCGCTGCCGTCTTCGGCTGTCCCGCGTGACGGCCCGGGCGGCTCGTCGGATCTGGCATGACCTTCTCCTCTGCGGTGCGCTTCGTCCACCGCCGCTGCCTTACCCACGGAGGGAACGGTGGCGGCGCTGATGAACCTGTAACGCCGCCAACCGTAATACCCCCCTAGGGTATTTCACCAGAGTGCTGAGCGGGCTCGTGTCAGTCGCGGCCACCGGCCGGTGGGTCGGGCGGGCTGACAGGGTGGGCGACCACCAGCAGCCCTTTGCCGGCCGCGCGCTGAAGTAGGGACGTGAACTGGGGGGAGGAGCGCGATGCTCCTCCCCCCAGTGGTGCTACTTCGGCTGCGCGCCGTCGGTGAGCGCGCGGTGTGCGTCCTGGACCTGCGCAGCCAGGGCGGCCCGGAGTCCATCGGCTGTGGCGCGGACGTTGGTCAGCGCCTTATCGGCGGAGGACACGTGCTTGCTGACGTCCTCGAAGCGGGCCAGCAGGTCGGGCAGGTGCCCGACGGCGGTACGCGGCACCGGTGCTGCGCTGCAGCCCGGTGGCCACCATGCCCACCACGACCGCGCCGCTGACCGTTTCGGCCAGCGCGGCCGGCCCGTGCTCGGCCATCTCGCGCCGGGCGATGGCCACCGTTTCCGGGTGGGTGATCCGCAGGTGCGCGATCTCCATCGCTTCGTCGGTGACGGTGACGGGTTCGGCGCGCCGGCTGCGCTGCGCCGGGATGGCGGTCATCGGGCCGTCTCCAGGCCGATGAGCTGCCGGACGGGGTCCGGCAGGCCGGCGGCCAGCGAGCGGCAGACCAGGCAGCCGGATGATGACGTCGACCCGTCGCCGATGTGCTCGGCGCCGGGGGTGACCAGCGGGCCGGCTGCCGCCACACCGGCCGGGGCGGGGGCCTGCTCGGCCTGTGCCGCGGCGAGCAGCTCCCGGCGCTCCGCCTTGTCGGGCGTGGCCACCACCCGGCGGGCGGTGTCCAGCCCGAAGTGCGCGGCCATGCCGATGAACTGCTCGGCGTCGCCGCGGGAGTCCAGGCGCTGGTAGGAGCGGGCGGGCAGGCCGAGGCCGGCCGGGTTGCGCCAGTACACGCGGTGCTGGCGGCCGCGCTTCTCGATCCACATGCTGGGAGACTTGAGGGACATGGTGGCGTGCTCCGTGCTCCGTGCTCCGTGCGGTGGTCGGTCGGTTGACCGGCCGCACGGTGCGCAGCGAGAGCCGCTGCGCAGTCGCCCCGCCACTGCCCCCCCAAAGTGCCCCCCCAACGGGGGGCACCGGCGTGATCTTGCCCCCCAGTCCGGGCCGGGGAACGGGAAAGGCCCTGGTCAGCGAACTGACCAGGGCCTCTCACGTGGGGTGAGTGACGGGGCTCGAACCCGCGACACCCAGGATCACAACCTGGTGCTCTACCAGCTGAGCTACACCCACCATGGCCACCCGCACGAGGGCGGGGGCCGACACGACGATACCGGAGCCCCCGCGCCCTCCGGCCGCCGCGGGGGAGCGGCGTGCCTCACGCTCCGGCGGGGGCCTCTCCCTCGGCGGTCGCGAACAGCGGGGCGAAGCTGCCGACGACCTCGTCGGCGGCGCTCTTCGCCTGCGAGCTGCTCGGCCCGGGCGCCGCCACGAAGAGGGTGCGGCGGTAGTAGGCCAGCTCGCGGACCGACTCGATGATGTCGGCCAGCGCCCGGTGCGCCAGGCCCTTGGCGGGCTGGGCGAAGTAGACGCGGGGGAACCAGCGGCGGGCCAGCTCCTTGATCGAGGAGACGTCGACCATCCGGTAGTGCAGGTGGTCGTCGAGCTCGGGCATGTCGCGGGCGAGGAAGCCCCGGTCGGTCCCGATCGAGTTGCCGCACAGCGGTGCGGTCCGCCGCTCGGGCACGAAGCGCTTGATGTAGGCGAGGATCTGCTGCTCGGCCTCGGCGATCGTCAGCGTCGAGGCGCGCACCTGCTCGGTGAGCCCCGACTTCGCGTGCATCTCCTGCACGACGTCGTCCATCCCGTCGAGGGCGGCGTCGTCGGCACCGATGATCACGTCGAGACCGGGGTCCAGGACGTTGAGCTCCGAGTCGGTGATCAGCACCGCGACCTCGATGAGCTTGTCCTTGACGATGTCCAGCCCGGTCATCTCGCAGTCGATCCAGACCAGGTGCCCCGCGCTCTCTGCCACGTCGCCCGACAGTACGCACCGTCACCCGCGAGCGTGCTGCGGACACGGTCCGCGCCGCCGCCGGCGGGCCGGTGATTCGGGGCACGACGCGGCGCGGTCCCCGAGACCGGTCCGTGATGTGCCGTAGCGTCGGAGGTGCCGCCGGGGGTCGGCGACGCCGGCCGGGACCGGCGACCGCGAGACCGCCCACCCCACCGCCTCGGAGGACGACGTGCTGCCGCTCAACCCGCTGCCTCCGCAGACGGACGGGGAGCGTGCCTTCTTCGCCGAGCTGGTCCGCTGGGACACCGGCAACGCGGTCCGCGGCGCGGTCGTGGCGTCGATCCCCTTCACCGACGGGCCGCTCCAGCGCCGCATCTCCGACGCGATCCTCATCGTGCCGGAGGGCATCGCGGTGGTGCGCGTGGCGGAGGTGGTCCGGCAGTCCGGCGTCGTCACCGCCTCGCCCGAGGGGCCGTGGACGATCGGCCCTCCCGGCACCGGCGGCGCCGTCCTCCAGCTGGCGGGCGGCGGGTCCACCCCGCTGGACGGGCTGATGCGGGCCGGGATGGAGACCGCCGTCCGGCTCCGTCGCGCCGGGCTCGAGCCCGGCCGCGTCGCCCGGCTCACCGTGCTCACCGGCGCCGTCGAGGGGCTGCTGCCCGCGGACGGGGACCTCGGCGAGGGCGACCAGGTGGCCTACCTCGACACCCGGTCGCTGCTGCTCGGCATCGCGCGGGCCAGCCGCTACGCCGGGGTGGACAACCCCAGGCTGTGGACGACGGCCGACGTGCGTGCCGCGCTCGAGGCGCTGGGGCTGCAGGGGCGCGCTCCCTCGGTGCAGGAGCTCAACGGCGAGGGATTCCCCTACTCGCCCTACGTGCTCCGGCGCCCCCAGCTGCTCACCCCGGCCGCGATGGCGGCCTCGCCGGCGAGCGCCGGCCCGGTCGCTCCCGTGGCGCCGGACGAGGCCGCGCCGCCGAGGCGCCAGCCCGCCTCAGCCGCCCGCGCCCGA
>NZ_LWUA01000278.1 GCF_005222955.1 Blastococcus sp. CCUG 61487
CCGCCGGCCCCCGCGCCCGCTCCCGCCGCGCCGCCGGCCCAGCAGCCCCGCGAGGACGACAGCGCCCGGGCCTCCCGGATGCTCGCGCTGGCGACCGAGACCGCGGACCGCTACGTCAACGAGGCCAAGACCCAGGCCGAGCAGATGCTCAGCGGGGCCAAGGCGAACAGCGAGCGGCTGATGAACGACGCGCGCGCCAAGAGCGAGCAGATGGTGGCCGAGGCCAAGCACCGCGCCGACGCGATGATCGGCGACGCCCGCACGCGGGCCGAGACGATGGAGCGCGAGGCGCGCGCCAAGGCCGCGGCGCTGGACCAGGACGCGGAGCGGCGCCACGTCGAGGTGATGGGCAGCCTCGAGGAGAAGCGCTCCAACCTGGAGCGCAAGATCGAGGAGCTCCGCACGATGGAGCGGGAGTACCGCACCCGCCTGCGGTCGTTCCTCGAGTCCAACCTGCGCGACCTCGACAGCCGCGGCTCGGCCGAGCCCGCCTCGAACGCGCGGCAGAACCAGCACGCCACCGCGTAGCGCGGGGCCGTGGAGCACGGCCGTCGCGACAGGCCCCCGGACGACGTCCGGGGGCCTGTCGCACGTCCGGGGACGGCGCGGGCGCGCTGGCCGGCGCGGGCGAGCCGCCGTGCCCCTATCCTCCGAGGCGTGATCCTGGGTGCGGCCCTGTTGCTGCTCGTCGGTCTCGGGCTGTTCGTCGCCGGCGTGCTCACCGGTGAGACGGCCTTCTACTGGTCGTGCGTGGGCGCTTGCGTGGTCGCGGCGGTCCTGCTGGTCATCGCGCGGGTCCGGATGGCGCCCGACCGGCCGGCCCGGAACCCGGCGAAGGACGCCGTGCCCGCAGGAGCGCCACGGCAGCCCGGCGGCAGCACCGCGGCCTCGGCCACGTCGCCCCCTGCCACGACGCCGTCCTCACCCCCCGCCACGTCCCCGGCCACGACGCCGGCCTCGACCGCCGCCGATCCGGTGGAGGCGGGGGAGCCCCCGGTCGAGGAGGTCGAGGTCACCGACCTGCTCCTGGTGGTCGACCTCCAGGACGAGGTCCTGGTCGTCGACGAGCACCCGCGCTACCACGTGGCCGGCTGCCGGCACCTGACCGGCCGGACGACCATCCCGATCCCGCTCGACGAGGCGCGCACCGACGGCTTCACGCCCTGCGGCGTGTGCCGTCCCGACGCGACGCTCGCCGCCCAGGTGCGCGCCCGCAAGCAGGCGACCGAGGACTGAGGCCCCCGGGCCCGACCCCTGGGCGCTACCCGGCGCGGGCGATCCGCATCTCGAGTCCGGCGGGCAGGCCCTCGACGACGGCGGTGTCCCCGTCGGCCGCCTCGGTGCCCGCGAGCACCGTCGTGGCGAGCACCTCGCGGGCGAGCTGGTCCCCGTGCTCGGTCAGCGCCCGGCGCAGCTGCTCGTCGTCGGTGCCCCACCACAGGCGGATCCGGTCGGTGACCTCCAGGCCGCTCTTCTTGCGGGTCTCCTGGACGGCGCGGATGACCTCCCGCACCAGCCCGGCCCGCTCCAGCTCGGGGGTCAGCGTCAGGTCCAGCGCCACGGTGAGCCCCGTGCCGCTGGCCACCGTCCACCCCTCGCGTGGCGTCTCGGTGACGATCAGGTCGCCGTCCGCCAGCGTCACCGGGGCTCCGTCGACATCCACGGTGGCCGTACCGGCGCGGTAGGCCGCGGTCAGCTCCGCCGGGTCGGCGGCGGCGACCGCCTGGGCGACGGCCTGCACCTGCTTGCCCAGCCGGCGCCCCACCGCGCGGAAGTCGACCTTCACGCTCACGTCGACGAGCTCGCCGACGGCCGACAGCTCGACCAGCTCGGTCACGTTGAGCTCGTCGGCGACCTCGGCCACCAGGTCGCGGGGGAGCTGCGCCCAGCCGGGGGCGGCCACGGCGGCCCGGGCCAGCGGTTGCCGGGTCCGGACCTTGGCGCCGGTACGCGCCGACCGGCCCAGCTCGACCAGCCGGCGGACGAGGTCGACCTGCGCCACGAGGGCGTCGTCCCGGGCGTCCTCGTCGACAGAGGGCCAGGCGGCCAGGTGCACCGAGTCCGGTGCGTCCGGCCCCAGCCCGGGCAGCACGGCTCGGCTCCAGACCTCGTCGGTCACGAACGGGGTGAACGGGGCCATGAGCCGGGTCAGGCCGTCGAGCACCTCGTGCAGGGTGGCGAGGGCGGCGGGGTCGCCGTCCCAGAAGCGCCGGCGGGACCGGCGGACGTACCAGTTCGACAGGTCGTCGACGAACCCGGCGAGCAGCCGGCCGGCGCCCTGGGTGTCGAAGTCCTCCAGGGCTCCGGTCACGCCGTCGGTGACCGCCGCGAGCCGGGCCAGCGCCCAACGGTCCAGCAGCGGCCGCTCGGCGCGCGCGGGCGCGGGCGTGGCGCGCGGGTCCCAGCCGTTGGCCTCCGCGTAGAGGGTGAAGAAGCTGGCCGTGTTCCAGTAGGTGAGCAGGACCTTGCGGACCACCTCGGACAGCGTCTCGTGCCCGACCCGGCGGGCCGACCACGGAGAGCCGCCGGCCAGCATGAACCAGCGGACGGCGTCCGCGCCGTGCCGGTCCATCAGCGGGATCGGCTCGAGGATGTTGCCCAGGTGCTTGCTCATCTTGCGGCCGTCCTCGGCCAGGATGTGGCCCAGGCACAGCACGTTCTCGTAGGAGCTCTGCTCGAACACCAGCGTGCCGACGGCCATGAGCGAGTAGAACCAGCCGCGGGTCTGGTCGATCGCCTCGCAGATGAACTGCGCCGGATAGGCCGCCTCGAACTCCTCCTGGTTCCGGAACGGTGCGCCCCACTGGGCGAACGGCATCGAGCCGGAGTCGTACCAGGCGTCGATCACCTGCGGCACGCGCCGGTAGGTGCCCTCCTCGCCGGGCACCGTGAAGGTCACCTCGTCGATGAACGGCCGGTGCGGGTCCAGGCCGGAGAGGTCGCGCCCGGTCAGCTCCGACAGCTCGGCGAGCGAGCCGACGACGACCATGCGCTGCGGGTCGGCGTCGTTGCGCCAGATCGGCAGCGGGGTGCCCCAGTACCGGTCGCGGGACAGCGCCCAGTCGACGTTGTTGTTCAGCCAGTCCCCGTAGCGCCCGTGCTTGATGCTCCCGGGGTACCAGTTCGTCTTCTCGTTCTCGGCGAGCAGCTGGTCCTTGATCGCGCTCGTCCGGATGTACCAGGACGGCTGCGCGTAGTACATCAGCGGCGTGTGGCACCGCCAGCAGTGCGGATAGCTGTGCTCGTACCGCTGCTCGCGCCACAGCAGGCCGCGGGCCTGCAGGTCCTCGACCAGCGCGGGATCGGCGGCCTTGAAGAAGTGCCCGCCGACGAGCGGGACGTCGGCCAGGAAGTGCCCCGTCGAGTCGATCGGGACCACCACGGGCAGGCCGTAGCTCCGGCAGACCGCGAGGTCGTCGGCGCCGAAGGCGGGGGACTGGTGCACCAGGCCCGTGCCGTCGTCGGTGGTCACGTAGTCGGCGAGCACGACGAAGTGCGCGTCCTCGCCGGCCGGGAACTCGACCAGCTCGAACGGCCGCTGGTAGTGCACCCGCTCCCAGTCCCGGCCGGACGTGCGGGCCAGCACCTCGACGTCGTCGAGCTCGCCGAAGACCGCGCCCAGCAGCGGCTCGGCGACGACGAGCGTGTCCTGACCCCGCCTCGCGACCACGTAGGTGACGTCCGGGTGCACGGCGACAGCGGTGTTGGAGGGCAGCGTCCACGGCGTCGTCGTCCAGATCAGCAGGTCGGCCCGGCCGGCCCACTCGCCGCTGGTCACCGGCATCCGCACGTAGACCGAGGGATCGGTCAGCGTCTCGTAGCCCTGGGCCACTTCGTGGTCGGAGAGCCCCGTGCCGCACCGCGGGCAGTACGGCGCGACCCGGTGGTCCTCGACGAGCAGGCCCTTGCGGTGGATCTGCTGGAGGGACCACCAGACGCTCTGGACGTAGCTGGAGTCCATCGTCCAGTAGGCGGTCGACATGTCGACCCAGTAGCCCATCCGGCGGGTGAGGTCGGAGAAGGCGTCGACGTGCCGGACGACGGACTCCCGGCAGCGGGCGTTGAATTCGGCGATCCCGTAGCGCTCGATGTCGGGCTTGCCCGCGAACCCGAGCTCCTGCTCGACCGCGATCTCGACCGGCAGGCCGTGGCAGTCCCAGCCGGCGCGACGGGGCACGTGCCAGCCCCGCATCGTCTTGAACCGGGGGAAGACGTCCTTGAACGCGCGCGCCTCGATGTGGTGCGTGCCCGGCCGGCCGTTGGCGGTGGGCGGACCCTCGTAGAAGTTCCACTGCGGCTTCCCGGCCGACGCCTCCAGGCTGCGGGCGAAGACCTTGTCGGCCTCCCACCGCTCCAGGATCTGCCGCTCGAGAGCCGGGAGGTCGACCTGCGGGGGCAGCGCGGAGAACGGGCCGGTGGCCGAGGGTGAACTCACGGGATCCATTCTCCCCGAACCGGCAACCGGGTTCGCACGCCGCACCTCGCGGCCGGTGCCCTTAGGATCCCCGCGAGGGCGTCGACCCCCGGAGGAGGGCCTGATGCGCTATCTCTTCCGCCCGCCGGCCACCGAGGCGGCCGGCCTGCTCAGCCTCCCGTGGCACCAGCCACTGGAGGAGTGGGACCCGGATCTGCTGCTCGACGTGCCCCAGCGGGGCATCTCGCGGCACGTCGTCAGGTTCGTGGCGACCGAGGGGCGGGTCTACGCGCTGAAGGAGATCTCCGAGCGGCTGGCCCGGCACGAGTACGCGCTGCTCACCGAGTTCGAGGCCGAGGGGCTGCCCGCCGTCCACGTGCTCGGGATCTGCGTGGACCGGCCCGACCACCAGGAAGCGATCCTGGTGACCCGGTACCTCGAGTACTCCATGTCCTACCGGTGGCTGTTCTCCCGCCCGCAGGGCGAGCACTCGACCGACAAGCTGCTGGACACGATGGTGGTGCTGCTCGTGCGGCTGCACCTCGCGGGCGTCTTCTGGGGCGACTGCTCGCTGTCGAACACGCTCTTCCGGCTCGACGCGGGCGCGTTCACCGCCTTCCTCGTCGACGCGGAGACCGCCGAGCGGTACCCGTCGCTGTCACCGGGCCAGCGCCGCTACGACGTCGACCTGGCGCGCGAGCGGGTCGGGGCGGAGCTGCTGGACCTGCAGTTCGGCGGCCTGCTGCCCGAGGGCGTCGACCCGATCGCCGCCGCCGACAGCCTGCCGCCGCGGTACGAGGCGCTGTGGGACGAGGTCACCCGCGAGGAGCTCATCGACCCCTCCGAGCAGCGGTACCGGGTCGCGGAGCGGCTGCAGCGGCTCAACGACCTCGGCTTCGACGTCGGCGAGGTGGAGCTGATCACCGGCGACGAGGGCACCCGGCTGCGCGTCGAGACGCGGGTGTCCGAGCCCGGGCACGACCGCCGGGAGCTGTTCCGGCTGACCGGGTTGGAAGTCCAGGAGCGGCAGGCGCAGCGGCTGCTCAACGACATCCGTGCCTACCGCGCCTACCTCGAGCAGCGGGACGGCCACCCGGTCTCGGACACCTTCGCCGCCCACCGCTGGCTGGCCGAGGTGTACCAGCCCGTCGTCGACGCGATCCCGCCCGAGCTCGCCGGCCGCCTGGCGCCGGCGCAGATCTTCCACGAGGTCCTCGACCACCGGTGGTTCCTGTCCGAGCGCGCCAAGCGCGACGTCGGGACGACGGAGGCCGCCCGCTCCTACTTCGAGCACGAGCTGCCCAAGACGCCCAGCGAGGTCACCACCCCGTCGGTGATGATCCGGCGCCGCTGACCGGATCGTCCGCCGTTCCCGCGGTGACGTCGGAAGACGTTCCGGTAACGGATGGATAGCGCCATGATTTGCGGGTCGTTGTGTGCTGCATCACGCTTCGGGGGCGGCGGCGACGGACCGCCGCCCCGGACGGAGCGGACGGAGGCGATGACCGTGCGGATGGCGGGGAGCCGGAGCCCTGGCGGAGGTCGGTACGGGGCGCTCCCGCCACCGGGCCGACGCCGGTCCCGCCGGGCGTTGGCGGGCACGGCGGTGTCGTTCGTCGCGGCGTCGGTCCTGTCCGGCTGCGGCGGGGGCACCGGCGGGTCGACGCTGGTCTGGTACACCAACCCCGACTCCGGCGGCCAGGCCGAGATCGCCCGGCTGTGCACGGAGGAGTCCGGCGGCGCCTACCGGATCGAGACCTCCCAGCTCCCGCGCGAGGCGTCGCAGCAGCGCGAGCAGCTCATCCGCCGGCTGGCGGCCAACGACAGCTCCATCGACCTGATGAGCCTGGACCCGCCGTTCATCCCGGAGTTCGCCCAGGCGGGCTTCCTCGCCCCGGTGCCGGACGGCGTGGCCGACCGGGTCACCGAGGACGTCGTGCAGAGCGCGATCGACGGCGCCATGTGGGACGACGAACTCGTCGCCCTCCCGTTCTGGGCCAACACCCAGCTGCTGTGGTTCAAGAAGTCGGTCGCCGAGGCCGCCGGCCTGGACATGGACCAGCCCGTCACGTGGGACCAGCTGGTGGACGCGGCCGAGCAGCAGGGCACGACGATCGCGGCGCAGGGCGCCCGGGCGGAGTCGCTGACGGTGTGGCTCAACGCCCTCATCGAGTCCGCGGGCGGGTCGATCATCGAGGAGAACTCGACCGACCCCGAGCAGATCCAGCTGGGGCTGGCCTCGGACGCGGGCATCCGCGCCGCCGAGGTCATGCGGCGGGTCGCGGAGGTGACCCCGCCGGCGTTCTCGACGGCGAACGAGGACGCCAACGCCACCGACTTCGAGCAGGGCGACGCCGCCTTCATGGTCAACTGGCCGTTCGTCTACCCCCGGGCGCTGGGTGCCGTGGAGGCCGGGACGCTCGACCCGTCGGTGCCCGAGGACTACGGCTGGGCGCTCTACCCCCGGGTCGACGAGGACGAGGAGAGCGCTCCGCCGCTCGGCGGGATCAACATCGCCGTCGGCGCCTTCAGCGAGAAGGTGGACGCGGCCTACGAGGCAGCGGAGTGCATCGTCTCGGCCGAGAACCAGGCGCGGTACTTCGTCAGCGACGGCAACCCGGCGGCGCACCGCGCGGCCTACGAGGACGAGGACGTGCTCGAGGCGTTCCCGCAGGCCCCGCTCATCCGCGACTCCCTCGAGCTCGCGGCTCCCCGCCCGCAGACGGTCTACTACAACGAGGTCTCCGGCGGCATCCAGCGCGAGTACCACCCCGTGAGCACGATCGACCCGGAGCGGACCCCCGAGTCGGCCGCCGAGCTCATCAGCGCCGTCCTCCGAGGGGAGCAGCTGCTGTGACCACCACGACGCTTCCGCCGAGCGAGAAGACCGAGCCGGTCTCGTCACCACCTGGGGGGCTGAGCGACAAGTCGAAGGCCGAGCGACGCCTCGGCTGGCTGCTCGCCGGCCCGGCGTTCGCGGTGATGCTCGCCGTCACCGCCTACCCGATCGCCCAGGCGGTCTACGACTCGCTGTTCTCCTACCGGCTCACCAACCCCGACGAGCGGGCGTTCACCGGGCTCAGCAACTACTGGGTGGTGCTGACCGACCCGCTGTGGTGGCAGGCGCTGGGCGTGACCCTGCTCATCACGGTCATCACCGTCGTCGTCGAGCTGGTCCTGGGCTTCGCCCTGGCGATGGTCATGGCCAAGGCGATGCGCGGTCTCCGGCCGGTGCTGCGCGCGGCGATCCTCATCCCGTACGCGGTCATCACCGTCGTCTCGGCCCTGGCCTGGCAGTTCATGTACGACATCAACACCGGGTTCATCAACAGCTGGTTCACCTGGTTGCCGGGTGTCGCCGAGAACACCGACTGGTTCGGCGACTTCGGGACCTCGATCTTCGTCATCTGCCTCGCCGAGATCTGGAAGACCACGCCGTTCATCTCGCTGCTGCTGCTCGCCGGCCTGGCGCAGGTGCCCGAGGTGCTGCAGGAGGCCGCCAAGGTCGACGGCGCCACCTGGTGGCAGCGGTTGTGGCGCGTGACGCTGCCCAACATGAAGGCCGCGATCATGGTCGCGCTGCTGTTCCGCACGCTGGACGCATTCCGGATCTTCGACTCGATCTTCATCATGACCAACGGCGCCAACGGCACCGAGTCGGTCTCGTTCCTGGCCTACCGGCAGACGATCTCCCGGCTGGAGATCGGCCTGGGCTCCGCGGTCTCCGTGCTGTTGTTCATCTCCGTGGTGATCATCGCCCTCGGGTTCATCAAGGGCTTCCGGATCGACCTGTCGCAGACGAGGGGTGACCGCTGATGTCCACGAAGGAGAAGGCGTGGTGGTGGGTCGGCGGCGCGCTGATCATCGTCTACTGCCTCTTCCCGATCGCCTGGATCGTCTCGCTGTCGTTCAAGGCGCCCTCCGACGTCAGCAACGGCTCGTTCCTGCCGACCGAGGCCACCTGGCGCAACTACGACGACCTGTTCACCGGCTCGGCCGGTGACCTGTTCCTGCCGGCGCTGCGCAACTCGTTCGGGATCTGCCTGATCGCGACCGCGATCTCCTGCCTGCTGGCCATGTTCGCGGCCTACGCCATCGCCCGGCTGGACTTCCGGGGCAAGAAGCTCATCCTGTCCACGGCGCTCGGCGTCGCGATCTTCCCGGTGATCTCGATCGTCACGCCGCTGTTCAACGTGTGGCGGCAGATCGGGCTCTACGACACCTGGCTGGGCCTGATCATCCCGTACCTGTCGCTGACCCTGCCGATCTCGATCTGGACCATGTCGGCGTTCTTCCGCGAGATCCCGTGGGAGATGGAGCAGGCCGCGCAGGTCGACGGCGCCACCAGCTGGCAAGCGTTCCGCCGCGTGATCGTCCCGCTGGCTGCGCCCGGCGTCTTCACCACCGCGATCATCGCCTTCTTCATCGCCTGGAACGACTTCGTCTACGGCATCTCGCTCACCTCGACCGATGCCGCCCGCCCCGTCCCGGCGGCGCTGGGCCTGTTCTCCGGCGCCTCCCAGTTCGAGGACCCGACCACGGTCACGGCGGCCGCGGCCGTCGTCGTCACGATCCCCGTCGTGGTCCTCGTGCTGCTCTTCCAGCGCCGGATCGTCGCCGGCCTGACCAACGGAGCGGTCAAGGGATGACCGCCGTCGTGACCACTGCTCCGCCGACCTCCCGAGGGGACGAGTACTGATGGCCTCCATCGAGATGCGCAACATCGTCAAGAAGTACGGCGACGGGTTCCCGGCCGTGAACGACGTCAGCCTGGACATCGCCGACGGCGAGTTCATGATCCTCGTCGGCCCGTCCGGCTGCGGGAAGTCGACGCTGCTGCGGATGATCGTCGGCCTGGAGGACATCACCAGCGGCGACATGATCATCGGCGGCAAGCGGGTCAACGACCTCGCCCCCCGCGACCGCAACCTGTCGATGGTCTTCCAGAACTACGCGCTCTACCCGCACATGACGGTGTTCGAGAACATCGCCTTCCCGCTGCGGCTGGCCAAGACGCCCGACGACGAGGTCAAGCGCCGCGTCCAGGAGGCCTCCGACGTCCTGGAGCTCGGCGAGCACCTGGAGCGCAAGCCGGCGAACCTCTCCGGTGGCCAGCGGCAGCGGGTGGCGATGGGCCGGGCGATCGTGCGCGACGCCGAGGCGTTCCTCTTCGACGAGCCGCTGTCCAACCTCGACGCGAAGCTGCGCGGGCAGATGCGCACCGAGATCTCGCGCCTGCAGCGCCGGCTGGGGATCACCACCGTCTACGTCACGCACGACCAGACCGAGGCGATGACCCTCGGCGACCGGGTCTGCGTGCTGCGCAAGGGGAAGATCCAGCAGGTCGCCTCCCCGCGCGAGCTCTACGAGCAGCCGGCCAACCTGTTCGTGGCCGGGTTCATCGGCTCGCCGCCGATGAACCTGCTCCCGGCGACGCTCGAGGGCAACGCGCTGACCACACGGTTCGGGAACATCGAGCTCGACGAGAAGCGGGTGGCCGCGGTCTCCGGCCACGACCTGCTCCTGGTCGGCATCCGGCCGGAGTACTTCGAGGACGCCTCGCTGGTCGACGAGGCCAAGCGCCCGGTCGGCTCGACGTTCACCGCCAAGGTCGACGTGACCGAGTGGCTGGGCGATTCCCAGTACGCCTACATCCCGTACGAGGCCCCGGAGTCCATCCAGGCCAAGCTGCGCGACCTCTCCCGCGAGCTCGACGCCGAGGAGCTCCGGACCCAGGCGATCGTCTCCATCGACTCGACCAGCCGGATCCGGGAGAGCCGCGAGGCCGAGTTCTGGCTGGACAGCCGCAAGGTGCACGTGTTCGACCCGGAGTCGGGGGAGAACCTGACCCGCGACGCCGAGGCGGGCGCCGAGCTCACGCGGATGGCCACGCAGGACCGGGAGGAGCAGCTCGAGGAGGTGCGCGGCGCGTCGGCCGGCGCCGGCCGGTCCGGCGGGGCCACCGCGGCCTCGGTCTGAGCCCGCTCCCGCGCGCGTCGTAGCCCCGGACGGGGCCGTCGCTATCGTCGGTGGCGGCGGCGCCGGACCGGCGCCGCCGCCGAGCCGAGGAGCGTCCCCTGTCCGAACACCACGAGTCCTCCGCCGGCGAGACCCCGGCGGTGAGCGGACGCCGGCCGCTCACCAGGCTGCTCCTGGCCCTCGCCGCGGCCGTGCTCGCGCTCGACCTGGCCACCAAGGTCGCGGTGGTCGCCACCGTGGAGCGCGGGGAGAACATCCGCCTCCTGGGCGGGGCGGTCTACCTCACCCACCTGCGCAACACCGGCGCGGCCTTCTCCTTCGCCGAGGGGTTCACGGTGGTCTTCACCGTGGTGGCGCTGGCGGTCGTCGTGGTCATCGTGCGGACTGCCCAGCGGCTGTTCTCGACCGCCTGGGCGGTGGCGCTCGGGCTGGTCCTGGGCGGTGCCATCGGCAACCTGATCGACCGGATCTTCCGCGAGCCGGGTTTCCTGCGCGGCGGCGTCGTCGACTTCGTGTCGGTCTTCGGCCCCAACGGCGAGGTGTGGCCGGTCTTCAACGTGGCCGACTCCGCGATCGTCTGCGGCGGCCTGCTGGGGGCCTTCCTCGCGCTGCGCGGCATCGACTTCGACGGCAGCCGGGCCAGCGCGGACGACGCCCGATAGCGACGGCTGCGGCTCCCCGCCCGTCGGGACCCGCACAATGGGGCCCGTGATGAGCTCTCCCGGGACGCACCGCGCCCTGCCGGTGCCCGACGGGCTCGAGGGGCAGCGGGTCGACCAGGCGCTCGCTCGGATGTTCGGGCTGACCCGCACCGCTGCCGCAGAGGTGGCCGACGCCGGCCACGTCGTCGTCGACGGCCGCGTGCGCGGCAAGGGCGACCGCGTCAGCGGAGGCAGCTGGCTCGAGGTCGAGCTCCCGCCGCCGCCGGGCGAGCCCGCACCGCCGCGGCCGGTCGAGGGCATGACGATCCTGCACGACGACGACGACCTCGTCGTCGTGGACAAGCCCGTGGGGGTGGCCGCCCACCCGAGTCCGGGCTGGGACGGCCCCACGGTGATCGGTGGGCTGGCGGCGGCGGGCTTCCGGGTCTCGACCTCCGGCGCCGCCGAACGGCAGGGGGTCGTGCACCGCCTGGACGCCGCCACGACGGGCGTGATGGTCGTGGCCAAGAGCGAACGCGCCTACACCGCGCTCAAGGCGGCGTTCAAGGAGCGGACCGTCGAGAAGGGCTACCACGCCCTGGTCCAGGGCCACCCCGATCCCTCGCGCGGCACGATCGACGCCCCGATCGACCGGCACCCGAGGCACGACTGGCGCTTCGCGGTGGTGCAGGGCGGCCGCCCGTCCGTCACGCACTACGAGGTCGTGGAGGCGTTCCCGGCGGCCAGCCTCGTCGACATCCGGCTGGAGACCGGGCGCACCCACCAGATCCGCGTGCACTTCTCCGCCCTGCGCCACCCCTGCGTGGGCGACACCACCTACGGCGCCGACCCGACGCTGGCCGCCCGGCTCGGCGTCGCCCGCCAGTGGCTGCACGCGGTGCGGCTGGGGTTCGCGCACCCGGCGGACGGCCGGTGGGTGGAGTTCACCAGCGAGTACCCGCCCGACCTCGCCGGCGCGCTGGCCGTCCTGCGCGCCGAGGCGTGACGCTGCTGCCGTGACCGCCCTGCCGGAGTCACTGGAGGCCTTCGGCCCGGCGGCCTTCGCCGCCGTCGTCGTCGCCGTGTACCTCATGGCGGGCGAGCCGGTCGCCGGGCACGTGCTGCACCGCCGCTTCGAGGGCCGGCTGCGCACCGATCCGGGGGCCCGCCGCTCCTTCTACGGCCGGCTGCTCGTCCTCGAGTGGGGCCTCGCGCTGCTGGCCCTGCTCGTCTGGCTCGGCGCGACCGACGTCGACGCGGCCGCCGTCGGCCTCACCTGGCCCACCTCGTGGCCGGAGCCGCTCACCGGGCTCGTGGTCCTGCTCGTGCTGGTCTTCGTCGTCGCCTCCACCCGGGCGCTGCGCGGCGGCGTGCTGCTGGAGGCCCCGCCGGCCCGCCGCCCACCGACCCGGGGGCGGCACGCCGAGCCCTCCGGGCACTCGACCCTGGCGCTGCTGCCCCGGACGCCGGGGGAGCGGCGGCTGTTCACCGTCGTCGGCATCACCGCGGGGGTCTGCGAGGAGTGGCTCTACCGCGGGTTCTTCCTCGCCGTGGTGGCGGCGGTCGCCGGAGGGTTGCCGGCCTGGGCACTCGTCGCCGTGGCCGCGGTGGCCTTCGGGCTGGCGCACGCCTACCAGGGCCGGGCCGGCGTCGTCCTCACCGGCGTCCTCGGCGGTGTGATGGCCGCGCTCTACCTGGACACCGGCTCGCTGCTGCTGCCCGTGCTGCTGCACGCCGCCATCGACCTGCGCTTCCTGCTGGTGCCCACGCGCGTGCTGCCCGACGGGCGGCCGGCGTGGTGAGCGCGCGGGTGGCGACGGCGGCGGACTGGCCGGAGGTCGTCGACCTGCGCACCCGCGTCTTCGTGCACGAGCAGGGCGTGCCGCCCGAGATCGAGCAGGACGAGCGCGACGCCGCGGCCGTGCACGCCCTCGCCCGGGACGACGACGGCCGGGTGGTCGCCACCGGGCGGCTGCTGCTGCCCGGCGACGGCGGGACGACGGCGTCGCTCGGTCGGATGGCCACCGACGCGCGCGTGCGCGGCCGCGGGTTCGGCGCCAAGGTGCTGGCCGAGCTGCACCGGCAGGCGCGGCTGCGCGGCGTCGAGGTCGTCGAGCTGCACGCGCAGGTCACCGCCCGGCGGTTCTACGAGCGGGCCGGCTACGCGGCCGTGGGGGAGGAGTACGAGGAGGCCGGCATCCGGCACGTGACCATGCGGCGGCGCCTCGGCTGTGAGCAGACACGTCCTGTCAGACCCTCGGCGTAGACACGAACCAGTGCGAGGATCGAGGCAACTCCGCAGGACCCGCTTCGGTACCCGCACCACCGGTCTTCCCCGCCGGTCGCAGGCCGGTCCTCGCCGGCCGGCACGCACGACCAGTTGAGGAGCTCGACCACCCGTGAGCAGCAGTTCGTCCTTCGCGCACCTCCACGTGCACACCGAGTACTCGATGCTCGACGGTGCCGCGAAGCTGCCCGAGGTGACGAAGGCGGCCGCCGAGCAGGGGATGCCGGCGCTGGCGATGACCGACCACGGCAACGTCTTCGGCGCCTACGACTTCTACAAGCAGGCGTCGGCGGCCGGCGTGAAGCCGATCATCGGCATGGAGGGCTACTACACCCCGGGCTCGCGCTTCGACCGCGCCCCGTTCGACTTCGGCGACAACCTGCTCGACGAGGAGGGCGACGGCGGCTCCAACCGCGGCAAGGCGGCCTACACGCACATGACGCTGCTGGCCCGCACGACCGAGGGGATGCACAACCTCTTCCGCATCTCCTCGCTGGCCAGCCTCGAGGGCCAGTACCGCAAGCCGCGCTTCGACCGCGACCTGCTGGAGCGCTACGGCAAGGGCCTGATCGCCACCACCGGCTGCCCGTCGGGCGAGGTGAACATGTGGCTGCGCGCCGGCAAGGAGGACAGGGCGCGCCAGGCGGCGGCGGACTTCCAAGACATCTTCGGGCGGGAGAACTTCTACGCCGAGCTGATGGACCACGGGCTGGCGATCGAGCAGAAGACCCGTCCCGCGCTGCTGGGCATCGCGAAGGATCTCGGCATCCCGCTGCTGGCGACCAACGACCTGCACTACACGCACAAGGAGGACGCCGACGCCCACGACGCCCTGCTCTGCATCCAGACCGGGTCGCGGCTCAACGAGCCGAACCGCTTCAAGTTCAACGGCGACGGCTACTACCTGAAGAGCGCCGCGGAGATGCGGGCCCTGTTCCCCGGCGAGCTGCAGGTGGCCTGCGACAACACCCTGCTGGTCGCCGAGCAGTGCGAGGTCACCTTCACCGAGGGCGCCGACCTCATGCCGCGCTTCCCGCTGCCGCCGGGCGAGGACGAGACGTCCTGGTTCATCAAGGAGGTCGAGCGCGGGCTGCACAAGCGCTACCCGAACGGCATCCCCGACCACGTGCGCAAGCAGGCGGACTACGAGGTCGGGATCATCTGCCAGATGGGTTTCCCGGGGTACTTCCTCGTGGTCGCCGACTTCATCAACTGGGCCAAGGACAACGGGATCCGGGTCGGTCCCGGTCGTGGGTCGGCCGCCGGCTCGCTCGCCGCGTACGCGATGGGCATCACCGACCTCGACCCGCTGCAGCACGGGTTGATCTTCGAGCGATTCCTCAACCCCGAGCGCGTCTCCATGCCCGACGTCGACATCGACTTCGACGACCGCCGCCGCGGTGAGGTCATCCGCTACGTGTCGGAGAAGTACGGCGAGGAACGGGTCAGCCAGATCGTCACCTACGGGACGATCAAGGCCAAGGCCGCGATCAAGGACGCCGCCCGCGTGCTCGACCGCCCCTACTCGGTCGGCGACGAGCTGACCAAGCTCATGCCGCCGGACGTGATGGGCAAGGGCATCCCGCTGTCGGGCGTCTTCGACCCGTCGCACCCGCGGTACAAGGAGGCCACGGAGTTCCGGGCCCGCTACGAGTCCGACCCGGGAGCGGCCGAGGTCGTCGACCAGGCGAAGAAGCTCGAGGGCCTGAAGCGCCAGTGGGGCGTGCACGCCGCCGGGGTGATCATCGGCCGCTACCCGCTGATCGACTCGATCCCGATCATGCGCCGCGAGGCCGACGGGGCGGTCATCACGCAGTTCGACTACCCGACCTGCGAGACGCTCGGCCTGCTCAAGATGGACTTCCTGGGCCTACGCAACCTCACCGTCATCGATGACGCGCTGCGTAACATCGTGGCCAACGGCAAGGAGCCGGTGGACCTGGATGAGATCAGCAAGGACCTGACCGACAAGGCCACCTACGAGCTCCTCTCGCGCGGGGACACGCTCGGCGTCTTCCAGTTCGACGGCGGGCCGATGCGCTCGCTGCTGCGGCTCATGCGGCCGGACAACTTCGAGGACATCTCCGCCGTCGGCGCGCTCTACCGCCCGGGCCCGATGGGCGCGAACTCGCACACCAACTACGCGCTGCGCAAGAACGGCCAGCAGGAGATCACGCCGATCCACCCGGAGCTGGCCGAGCCGCTGGAGGAGATCCTCGGCCAGACCTACGGCCTGATCGTCTACCAGGAGCAGGTCATGGCGATCGCGCAGAAGGTCGCCGGGTACTCGCTCGGCAAGGCCGACCTGCTGCGCCGCGCGATGGGCAAGAAGAAGAAGTCGGTGCTGGACGCCGAGTTCGTCGGCTTCGAGGCCGGGATGAAGGCCAACGGCTTCTCCGACGCGGCGATCAAGACGCTGTGGGACATCCTCGTCCCGTTCGCCGACTACGCGTTCAACAAGGCGCACTCGGCGGCCTACGGGCTGATCTCCTACTGGACCGCCTACCTCAAGGCCAACTACCCGGCCGAGTACATGGCGGGGCTGCTCACCAGCGTCCAGGACGACAAGGACCGCCGGCCGGTCTACCTGGCCGAGTGCCGCCGGATGGGCATCAAGGTGCTCCCACCGGACGTCAACGAGTCCTCCTGGGACTTCACCGCCGTCGGCAACGACATCCGCTTCGGCCTGGCGTCGGTGCGCAACGTGGGGCACAACGTCGTGGACTCGATCGTGAAGGCGCGCGAGGAGAAGGGCGCCTACAAGGACTTCGCCGACTTCATGAAGAAGATCGACACGGTGGCCTGCAACAAGAAGGTCATCGAGTCCCTCGCGAAGGCCGGCGCGTTCGACTCCCTCGGCCACTCCCGGCAGGGCATCGTCGCCATCCACGCGCAGGCCGTCGACTCCGCGATGGGGCTCAAGCGCAAGGAGGCCGAGGGGCAGTTCGACCTGTTCGGCAGCTTCGGCGGCGACGGGGACGGCGCAGCCGACGACCCGTTCGGCAACGCCCTGGACATCGTCATCCCGACGGCCGACTGGTCCAAGAGCGAGCGGCTGGTCTTCGAGCGCGACATGCTCGGGCTGTACGTCTCCGACCACCCGCTGCACGGCGTCGAGCACGTCCTGGCCGCCAACGCCGACACCCCGATCGCGGAGATCAACGCCGGCGGCGTCGAGGACGGCGCCAACGTGACGATCGCCGGCATCCTCACCTCGGTCGCCCCGCGCACCAACAAGCAGGGCGCGCCGTGGGCGATCGCGACGCTGGAGGACCTGGAGTCCGGCATCGAGGTGCTGTTCTTCCCGAAGACCTGGGCCGAGGTGTCCGAGAAGGTCGTCCGGGACCAGATCGTCGTCGTGAAGGGCCGGATCAGCCGGCGGGACGACCAGCCCTCGCTGTTCGGCTCCGAGGTGATCATCCCCGAGCTCACCGAGGGTCCCCGCGGCCCGGTGCTGGTGTCCATGGCCGCGGCCCGCTGCACCCCGCCGGTGGTGGAGCGGCTCCGTGAGGTGCTCGGCAGCCACCCCGGCACGACCGAGGTGCAGCTCAAGCTGGTCAACGGCAGCCGCGAGACGGTGCTGCGGCTGGACCAGGGGCTGCGGGTCCGGCCCAGCACGGCCCTGATGGGCGACATCAAGGCGCTGCTGGGACCGACCAGCGTCGCGCTGCTGTGACGGACCGACCCCTGCCCCCTGTCGCGCGCGAGTCCGCGGCAGGTCCCGGCAGCGGGACATGCGGTTCACTGGGGCGGTGAGCACGCCACCCGTCGCGCCCGATCGTGCCCCGGACGCGACGCCTCTCCTGCCGGCACCGGCCGACAGGTGGTGCGGTCGGGCAGAGCTGCGGGCCGACCTGCCGCGGGCAGCGTGGCTGGCCCTCGGCCTGGCCGTCGCCGGCGTCCCGGCAGGGTTGCTCTGGTGGGCCATCGCCCCGCGGGCGGACTTCCGGATCACCGAGGACGGGCCGGCGGTGATCGGGACGCCGTCGGTCGAGGTGCAGATGGCCGGCGACGGCATCTTCGTGCTGGTCCTCGCCGGGGTGGGGGTGCTGGCCGGCCTGGTCGCCTGGGCCGTGCGCCGCGCCCGGGGCGTCACGATCCTCGCCGGGCTCGCCGTCGGCACCCTCCTGACCGGTCTGGTCGCCTGGGGCGTCGGGACGCTCCTGGGACGCGGCCCCTCGGAGGCCGAGCTCGCCGAGGTGGGCGCGGTGGTCACCACCCCGCTCGGGCTGGACTCCGTCGCCGCGCTCGCGGTGGCGCCGTTCGTGGCGCTGCTGGTGTACCTGCTCGGCGTGATCCTCAACGCCGAGGACGGGCTGGGGCGGACCGAACCCGGACCCGTGCCGCCGCCGGCCCCGCCGCCCGAGGTCCCGGCGTCGCTCCCGCCCGCTGCTCCCTGAGGCCGGAGCGGGCGGACGACGGGCCCCCGGGCAAGGCTGCCGTGCCACGATCCGGCGATGACGTCCTTCGTGTCGCACACCAGCATCGACTGCGCCGACGCGTACGGCCTGTCCCGCTGGTGGCAGGCCGTCCTCGACTACGTCGAGGACCCGGACGACCCGAACGAGCCCGGGCACGAGGAGTGCCCGATCAGCTCGCGCGACGGGGCGCACCGGCTGCTGTTCATCGAGGTGCCCGGGGCCAAGCAGGTCAAGAACCGGGTGCACCTCGACCTGCGACCGCGCGATGGGTCGCGGGACGACGAGTTCGCGCGCCTCCTCGCCCTCGGCGCGACCACGCTCGCCGACCGCCGCAACCCCGACGGCACCGGCTGGGTCGTACTGGCCGATCCCGAAGGCAACGAGTTCTGCATCCTGCGCAGCGAGGCGGAGCTCGCCGGGAGGCGCGAGCCTGACGCGGGGTGAACGCGCGTCGGGCTAGTTGACGGTCATCGGGGTGGCGAACCGCTGCAGCGGGACGGGCACCGCCCCGAGTTCGCGCAGCAGCGCCAGTTCGCGGCGGAGCAGCCTGGTCTCCGCGGCCAGCCGGCGGCGGGTCGCGGACTCCGCGAGCAGCGCCTGACGGTCCTCGGTGGTGAGCAGGGCCGCGGAGGCGACCAGCCAGGACAGTGCGGCCGGGTCGTCGGCCACCGCGGCGAGCAGGGCCGCTCGTTCGGCGTCCTCGCCGCCGGTGCCCGCCCCGAGCTCGGCGACCTCGGCGACGTAGTCGGTGAACAGCTCCTCCACGCCGGCGGCCAGCAGTGCGAGGGAGTCGTGGGCCACCGACGCGACGACCTCGTCGAGCGCCTCGTCGCACGGCGGGGTGCCGTTCCCGGCCGGACCGTGGCCGCTGCCGGGGTGGACGGTGCCCTCGGCGTCGCCGGCCGCCTCCTCGGCGGCCTCCTCGTCGGCGAGCCACTCCACCTCGCCCTGCAGGTACGGCGGGTCCTCGCCCACGACGACGTCGCGCAGCCGGAAGCGGTCGCCCCCGACGGTGACCACGCGGAACCCGCCGTCGGGCTGCGGCCGGACGAGCTGCAGCCGGGCCGTGCAGCCGATGTCGTAGAGCGCCTCGGCGGGCGCGACGCGCTCCACCTCCCAGCCCTGCCGGATGGCGACGACGCCGAAGAACCGGCGTTCGTCCTCCTCGGAGAGCGCCAGCAGGTCGTGCACCAGCCGGCGGTACCGCGGTTCGAAGACGTGCAGCGGCAGCACCACACCGGGGAACAGGGGAGTTCCCAGCGGGAACAGCGGGATGAGCTCGCCCATCCCGGCAGCCTACGACCGGGTGGGGGGTCCGTGCCGGGCGCGACGGGGTGCCCGGCGGCCGCTGGCTACGCTGGGAGTTCCCGTTCCACCGCCACCGGAGGCCACCCGTGCTCGCCCGCATCGACCTGCGCGGCTCCGCGCTACCGGGAAACCGCGATCTCGCCGGCCTCCTGCCGCGCGCCGCCACGGACATCGACTCCGTGCTCGCCACCGTGCGCCCGCTGTGCGAGGACGTCCGCATCCGCGGCGCCCAGGCGGTCCGGGAGATCACCGCCCGCCTCGACGGCGTGGACAACGAGGACTTCGCCGTCCCGACCGAGGCGCTGGACCGGGCGCTGGCCGAGTGCGACCCGACGCTGCGCGCGGCGCTCGAGGAGGCGATCGCCCGGGTCCGGAAGGTGCACGCCGACCAGCGGCGCACCGACGTCACCACCGAGGTCGTGCCCGGAGGCACCGTCACCGAGCGCTGGGTGCCGGTCCGCCGGGTCGGCCTGTACGTGCCCGGTGGGCTCGCGCCACTGCTGTCCAGCGTCGTGATGAACGTCGTGCCGGCGCAGATCGCCGGCGTCGAGTCGATCGCCGTCGCCTCACCGCCGCAGCGCGACCACGGGGGGCTGCCCGACCCGGGCGTGCTCGCCGCCTGCGCGCTGCTCGGCGTCACCGAGGTCTACGCCGTCGGCGGGGCGCAGGCCGTCGCCGTCTTCGGTTACGGCGCGGGCTCCTGCGAGCCGGTCGACATGGTGACCGGGCCGGGCAACGTCTACGTCACCGCCGCCAAGCGCCTGCTGCGCGGGCTCATCGGCATCGACTCCGAGGCCGGCCCCACCGAGGTGGCCATCCTCGCCGACGACACCGCCGACCCCGCGCACGTCGCCGCCGACCTGATCAGCCAGGCGGAGCACGACCCGCTGGCCGGGGCGGTGCTGGTCACCGACAGCGAGGCGCTCGCCGACGCCGTCCTGGCGCTGGTGCCCGGTCAGGTGACCGCGACCAAGCACTCCGACCGCATCACGACCGCCCTGGAGGGCAGCCAGTCGGGCATCGTCCTGGTCGACGACGTGGACGCCGGGCTGCGGGTCGTCGACGCCTACGCGGCCGAGCACCTGGAGATCCAGACCCGGAACGCCCGCGAGGTGGCCGGGCGGGTGCGCAACGCGGGAGCGATCTTCGTGGGCGCCTTCTCGCCGGTCTCGCTGGGCGACTACGCCGCCGGCTCCAACCACGTGCTGCCCACGGGCGGGTGCGCCAGGTTCTCCAGCGGCCTGTCGGTGCAGTCGTTCCTGCGCGGCATCCACGTCGTGGAGTACGACGAGCAGGCGCTGGCCGACGTCGCCGGCCACATCGACGCCCTCGCCGGCGCCGAGGACCTGCCCGCCCACGCCGCCGCGGTCCGGATCCGGCAGCGCTCGTGACGTCGATGGACGAGCTCCCGCTGCGGCCGGAGCTGCGGGGACGCACGCCCTACGGCGCGCCGCAGGTGCCGGCCGAGCACCGGCTCAACACCAACGAGAACCCGCACCCGCTGCCCGACGAGCTGCTCGCCGACCTCGGCGCGGCGCTCGGGCACGCGGCGCTCGACCTCAACAGGTATCCCGACCGGGACGCCCGCGAGCTGCGCGCGGACCTCGCCGCCTACCTCTCCCGGTCGGCCGGGACGACGGTGCGGCCGGAGCAGGTGTGGGCCGCGAACGGGTCCAACGAGGTGCTGCAGCAGATCCTGCAGGCCTTCGGCGGCGCCGGGCGGACGGCGCTGGGCTTCACGCCCTCGTACTCGATGCACCCGATCATCGCCGCCGGGACCGGCACCGGCTGGGTGGACGGGCACCGCGAGGAGGACTTCACCATCGACGCCGCGGCCGCCGCGGCGCAGGTGCGTGAGGTCGATCCCGAGGTGGTCTTCGTGACCAGCCCGAACAACCCGACCGGCACCGCCGTTCCGCTCGGAACGATCGAGGCGATCTACGAGGCCACCTCCGGCGTGGTCGTCGTGGACGAGGCGTACGCGGAGTTCGCGCGGACCGGCACCCCGTCGGCGCTGAGCCTGCTGCCCGGCCGGCCCCGGCTGGTCGTCAGCCGCACGATGAGCAAGGCGTTCGGCATGGCCGGGCTGCGGCTGGGCTACCTGGCCGCGGCCCCCGCGGTGGTCGACGCGTTGCAGCTGGTGCGGCTGCCGTACCACCTGAGCTCGTTGACCCAGGCCGCCGCGCGGGCGGCGCTGGCGCACACCGACGCCCTGCTGGCGACGGTCGACGCGGTGCGCGCCCAGCGCGACCGGATCGTCGCCGCGCTGCCGGAGATGGGGCTGACCAGCGTGCCCAGCGACGCCAACTTCGTGCTCTTCGGCCGCTTCGACGACCAGGCGGAGGCGTGGCAGGCGCTGCTCGACCGCGGCGTGCTGGTGCGCGACGTCGGACTGCCCGGCTGGCTGCGCGTCACCGCGGGCACCGAGGCGGAGACGAGCGCCTTCCTCACCGCGCTGGGTGAGGTCGCGCGGGATCGACGCAGCACTCTGGGAGACTGAACAGCATGACCGCACCTGCACGCCGCACCGCCCGGGTGGAGCGCGAGACCAGCGAGACCAAGCTGGTCGTCGAGCTCGACCTCGACGGCACCGGCACCAGCTCGATCAGCACCGGCGTCGGCTTCTACGACCACATGCTGACGGCGCTGTCGAAGCACAGCGGCATCGACCTCACCGTGCGGGCCGACGGCGACCTGCACATCGACGCCCACCACACGGTCGAGGACGTCGCGATCGCGCTGGGTCAGGCCTTCGCGCAGGCGCTGGGCGACAAGCGCGGGATCACCCGGTACGGCGACGCGACCATCCCGATGGACGAGGTGCTCGCCCAGGCGGCCGTCGACCTCTCCGGCCGGCCGTACTTCGTGCACGCCGAGCCCGAGAACATGACGCCGATGATCGGGCCGGACTACCCGACCTCGCTCACCAAGCACGTGCTCGAGTCGTTCGCGTTCAACGCGCGGATCAGCCTGCACGTGCGGGTGCTCTACGCGGGCCGCGACGCCCACCACATCGTCGAGGCGCAGTTCAAGGCGCTGGCGCGGGCGCTGCGCGTCGCTGTGGCGCTGGACCCGCGGGTGACCGACGTCCCCTCCACCAAGGGCGCTCTGTAACCGGTGACCTACGGGCTTCTCCTGCTGCTGCTCGGCGGCTTCCTGCTGGGCGGCACCTGGAGCGTCTTCCAGCTGGGGCAGGACGAGGGCGAGCCGCGGTCGACCACCCAGATCGTGATGGCGGTGGTCCTCCTCGTCGCGGCGCTGCTGGCCAGCGCGGCAGGAGTCCTCTACCTGATCGGCTGAGGCATGTCGGCGCAGCAGGCTGGATCGACGGTCCTGACGTGGCCCGATCGTCGGTAACGTCGCCTTCGTGACCGGCGTCCTCGAGGAGCTCAAGGCGTTGGAGCCGCTGTTCCACCGGACCGAGCACGGCACCACGCGCGGAGCCTTCGAGGCGATGACAGCTCCCGACTTCTGGGAGGTCGGCGCCTCCGGGGCCCGCTACGACCGCGAGTTCGTCTGGTCGGTTCTGGAGCGGCGCTACGCAGAGGACGCTCCCGACGAGTGGGAGACCAGTGACTTCGCCTGCCGCCCCCTCGGTGGTGAGACCTACCTGCTCACCTACCGGCTGCGCCAGGGGTCACGCCTCTCCCGCCGGGTGACGGTCTGGGAGCGGGCGGACGCTGGTTGGCGCGCCGTCTACCACCAGGGCACCGGGCTCGCACCGGGCTGAGCGCTACCCCGGAGGCAGTGCGCCCGACCAGCCCGCGCGGGGTGTCCCGGCGGGCTGGTCGGTGGAGCGGGGTTGTGTCAGGCGGGGATGAGGAACGGGTCGAGGACGAGGATCTCGGTGCCGTCGGGGCGGTAGGTGCGCCATCGGCCGTCGGGTTGTCGTTCGATGCGGAAGCCGTGGTGGACCTTGGTGTGGTGCCGTTCGCAGAGGAGCCCTGAATTCTCCAGTGAGGTGTCTCCGCCGTCGGCCCAGTGCACGAGGTGGTGGATGTCGCACCACCAGGAGGGGGCGTCGCAGCCGGCGAAGACGCAGTGCTGGTCGCGGGTCTCCACGGCGCGGCGCAGGTGGGGCGGGAAGAGCCGCTTGCTGCGGCCGACGTCCAGGGGTTGGCCGTCGGGGCCGATGACGATGCGGGTGACGTTGCCGTCGCAGGCCAGCCAGCGGGCCTTGGCGGCGGAGATGATGCCGCCGAAGCCGGTGCGGGCAGCGCCGGCCCCGGGGTGGGGGTCGACCAGGTCGTCGAGGTCGATGGTGACCACGACGTGCGGCTTGTGCCCGCGCAGCACCGGCAGGTTCCCCGAGGCGAGCGCGTTGTCGCAGAGCTGGACCAACGCGTCGCCGGCCTGCTGGGCGCGGGTCCGCAGGTCCCCGGCGGGGCGGGAGGCCTGCAGGATCGATTCGATCGCGGCCTGGAACTTCTCCCCGCCGATGGCGTCGAGCCGGCCGTGGAAGGAAAGCGTCCCGTCGGTGTGCTTGCTGAAGAAGATGGAGCGCTGGCCGGTGGGGTCCGGTTCGGTGCCATCGGGGTCCAGCCGGTCCAGGTAGTGCCCGACGGCTTGGCGGAGGTCGGCGTGCGGCCGGGTGGCGGCGATCTCGGTGAGCAGGGCGTCGATCTCGGGCAGATCCACCCCCTGCGCCTGCGCCCGGGCAACGTTGACCTCCGAGGCGACCGGGGCGATCACCGCGACCGCCTCCGGCGGCACCACGCCCTCGGCGGCCGCCGCCGCCAAGGCGGGTAGCTGCTGCAGGGCCCGGCCGGTGCGCACCAGCTGCGAGGCGACGGCCTGCGGCAGCCGGTGATGCCCGCGCAGCCAGGAGGCCATCGTGGCCTTGCCGTCGTGCTCCGGGGCCTGGGTGAGCTCGCACTCCCGCACGGTGCGGGCCAGATCGGCGGCCAGCACGTTCCGGGCCCGCGCCAGCACCCCGGCCCGCTCCAGCATCGCGGGGCCGAACGAGGACGTCAGGTCCTGACCGGACAGCGCCCGCAGCGCGCCGGTCAGGCACTCCAGCGGCGTCTCACACCCGGTCGAACACATGTACGAATGCTACCGCAGCGAGCACGCCTCGACCATCCGAATCCCCAGGTCAGAAGCTTGTCCACAGATGCCGACAAGGCCTTGACAGCGTCCCGCGAAGCCATCACCCGGCCGGCGCACAGTCGTGGGAATCACGGCGGGGCCTGCTGCGCTGGTCGGTAGCGTGACAGGCGTGAAGAAGGTGGCGGTCCTCGACTACGGCTCGGGCAATCTGCGCTCGGCCGAACGCGCGCTCGCGCGCGTGGGCGCCGACGTCACTGTCACCTCCGACGCGCAGACGGCCCTGGAGGCCGACGGCCTCGTCGTCCCGGGCGTGGGCGCGTTCGCCGCCTGCATGGCGGGGCTGAAGGCGGTCGACGGCCCGCGCATCATCGGCCGCCGTCTCGCCGGCGGCCGGCCGGTGCTCGGCATCTGCGTCGGCATGCAGATCCTGTTCGAGCACGGCGTCGAGCACGGCATCGACGCGGAGGGCTGCGGGGAGTGGCCCGGCGTGGTGGAGCAGCTGCACGCCCCGGTCCTCCCGCACATGGGCTGGAACAGGGTCGAGGCGGCGCCCGGCAGCGTGCTCTTCGACGGTCTCGAGGACGAGCGCTTCTACTTCGTGCACTCCTACGGCGTCCGGAAGTTCCCCCTCGAGCAGGACGGCGGCCCGCTGGCACCGCCCAAGGTCACCTGGGCCGAGCACGGCGACAGGTTCGTCGCCGGCGTGGAGAACGCGGCACTGTCCGCCACGCAGTTCCACCCGGAGAAGAGCGGTGACGCCGGCGCCCAGTTGCTCACCAACTGGTTGCGCAGCCTGAACTGAGCCGCCTCCACGGAAAACGGCGCGTCTGCACCTAGGGTGACCGCGTCTGTCCTTCCCGTGGTCAGGAGGACGCCGTGCCGAGTGGACGCGCCGCCCACTGGCGGCCGAGTCGCGCCGCGGGCGGGATCCTCCTGGCAGTGCTCGTCGGCCTCGGCGCCTGGAGCGTGGGAGCGATCGGCGCGCCGGACCCGCGGGCAGCCGACGCACCGGCGACCGACTTCAGCGCGTCCCGAGCGCTCGAGCACGTCCAGCGGATAGCCGGCGAGCCGCACGTCCCCGGCAGCGAGGCCGCCGACCGTGTCGTCGACGATCTCGTCGCCACGCTGACCGCGCTGGGGCTGGACACGCGCGTGCAGAACGCCGTCGGGGCCGGGCGGCACGATGCCGGCCGGGCGGAGCTGGGCCGCGTCCGCAACGTCGTCGCCGTGCTCCCGGGCACCGAGTCGACCGGCCGGCTGCTCCTCTTGGCCCACCACGACTCGACTGCCACGGGCCCGGGTGCGGCCGACGCCGTCGGGGTGGCGACGGTCCTCGAGACGGTCCGTGCGCTGAGCGCCGGCCCACCGCTGCGCAACGACGTCCTCGTCGTGCTCACCGACGGCGAGACGGCGTGCGCGTGCGGCGCGGAGGCGTTCGCCGCCTCCCACCCACTGGCCCAGGACGGCGGCGTCGTGCTGTCGGTCGAGGCCCGGGGCTCCCGCGGCAGGCCGGTCCTGCTGGCCACCTCACGGGGCGCTGCGGACCTCACCACGCTCCTGGCCGGCGCGGCATCGCACGTCGCGGCCGGGAGCGCCGCCGTCGAACTGCACCGCAGGCTGGACGACGGGCCGGGCGCGAATGCGCTCCTCGAGGATCCGCGCTACACCGGCTTCCGTCTCGGCCTCGTCGACGGCACCGCCGCGCGGCACACCGCGCAGGACCTGCCCGACCGGCTCGACCCGGGGGCCCTGCAGGCGTTGGGGGACGACGCCCTGGCGGTGGCCCGGGCACTCGGGGGCGAGGACCTCCTGCAGGTGGCCGGCGAACCCACCGACGCGACGCTGTTCCCGGTGCTGGGCCGTCAGGTGCACTGGTCGGCCACCGCTGCGCGGCCGCTCGCCGTCGCGGTCCTGGCGCTGGTCGCCGTCGGCGGCCTCGGCTGGCTGTCGGTACGGCGGGGGTTCACCTGGCCGCGCCTGGCGGCGGCCGGGACGGCCCTGGCCGCCGTCCCCCTCGTGCTGGGACCGCTGGCGGTCGTCGGTCTGTGGCGCCTGCTCGTCGCCGTCCGTCCCGGCTACGGCGGGATGGCCGATCCCTGGCGCCCCGGCTGGTACCGCCTCGCGGCCGTGGTGCTCGTCCTCGCCGTCGTCCTCGCCTGGTACGCGCTCCTGCGTCGGAGGTTCGGGGAGACGACGTTGCTGCTCGGCGGGCTCGCCTGGGTCGCGGTGCTGGCCGTGGTCCTGGCGGTGGTTGCTCCGGGGGCGGCCTACCTGGCCGCTCTGCCCGTGCTGGCCGGTGCGGCGGCGGGCGCGGTGTGCGCGGTGACCACGTCGCCCGCCGTCCGCGTCGGTGCCGCGTTCCTCGGCGGAGCCGTCGCCGTGGTGCTGCTCGCGCCCGCCCTCGCGGTCAGCTTCCCGGCGCTGGGGCTCTCCGCGGGGGTGCTCCCGGGTCTCGTCGCCACGGCGCTGGCGCTCGCGCTGCTGCCGGCGCTCGAGCTGGTCTTCCCCGATCCGGACGAGCCCCGCGTCGCCCCGGTGGCCGTCGTCCCGCTCGTCGCGCTCGTCGTCGCGGGGGCCTGCGCCCTGGTCGGGCTGCAGGTGGACAGGTTCGACGTCGCGCATCCCCAGCCCAGCCGGCTGGCCTACGCGCTGGACACCGACGGGCGGCAGGCGTGGTGGGTGAGCCCCGACCCGGCCCCGGGCGGCTACGCCGCCGGCTACGTCGACCGGCGGGGCGAGCTCACGGTCGACTTCCCGTACCTCGCCGGGCGACAGGTGGCGTTCGGCTCGGCCGCGCCGGCCGGCCTGGCCGCTGCCCGCGTCGAGACCGTCCACGACGCCGAGGTGGGCGGCCGGCGCGAGCTCACGGTGCGGGTCACGCCCCAGCGGCCCGGCGTCCGGCTGATGGCCCTGCACCTGAGCGCGGGCGACGGGACCGTCGCCCGCGCGAAGGTCGCCGGTCGGGGAGTGGGCGAGGACGCACTCGGCGGCAGCTCGCTGGAGCTGCTCGTCCACGCGCCCCCGGCCGATGGCGTCGAGGCATCGTTCAGCATCGAGGGCGGGGCCGCGGTCACCCTCCGCGTGGTCGACGGCAGCGACGGGCTCGACGGCCTGCCCGGCCACGCCCCGCGCCCGGACGGCGTCACGGCGGCCGGCAGCCCCGAGTCAGACCTCCTGCTGGTCTCCGGGACGACGTCCCTCGGCTGACCGGGGCCGCGCCTCACCAGCGGCCGCGGTGGACGACCTCCTCGACCGGCCGCCGCCCGCGGCGCAGCGAGGGGGAGCGGCGGTCGCCGTCGCCGGGGTAGCCGACCGAGATGCACCCGACCGGCCGGTACTCGGCCGGCACCCCGAACGCGGCCCGCAGCGCGGCCACCTTCTCCGGCGGCACGCCGAAGAAGCAGGCGCCGAGGCCCTCGTCGACGGCGGTCAGGAGCACCAGCAGGGACGCCATGCCGGCGTCGACGTCCCAGTAGGGGACCGGCCACCGCGATTCGTCGCGGTCGGTCCAGCCCTTGTCGGGCTGCGCGTAGCGATCGAGGTAGGCCTGCTTGTTGGAGAACGGCAGGATCAGCAGCGGCGCGCGCCGCATCCTGGTGAGCCACCCGTCCGGTGCGCCGGCGTCGGTGGTGGCGGCCCAGAAGCGTTCCCGCTCCTCCGGCGACTCCAGCACCAGGAAGGCCCAGCCCTGGGTGAAGCCGGCCGACGGCGCGCGGACGGCGTGCTCCAGCAGCCGGTCGCGCACCTGGGGCGGGACCGGCCGGTCGGGGTCGTAGTCGCGGACCATGCGGCGCCGGCGGACGACGTCGGCGAACTCCACCCGGCCACCCTGCCACCCGCCGGAAACCGGCTGACGGGGGGACCGGACGGCGCTACCGTCCTCACGTGCCACCGCCCCGCGAGCGCCCACCCGGCGACGGCGACGAGCGCGCCCAACTGGTCGGCTGGCTGGACCTGCAGCGCGCCGTCGTCCACGCCAAGTGCGAGGGGCTCGCCGAGGACGACGCCCATCGCGCGCTGCTGCCGACGTCCCCCCGCATGACGGTGGCCGGGCTGGTCTCCCACCTGCGGTGGACCGAGCACTGCCGGTTCGAGGTGCTGCTCCAGGACCGCGGCGCGGCGCTCAACCCGCAGTTCGGCGACGTCGAGGACGCTGACTTCGTCGTCGACGGCGTGCCGCTGGCGCGCCTGCTCGAGGACTACGACCGCCAGTGCGCCGCGTCGAACGAGGTGGTCGCGGCGACGCCCCTCGACGCGTTCGGGCGGAACACCGAGTACCGCGCCGACACGCTGACCTTGCGCTGGATCCTCACGCACATGATCGAGGAGACGGCCCGCCACGTCGGCCACCTCGACCTGCTGCGCGAGCAGCTCGACGGCAGCCGCAGCTACTACTAGGACGGCCGTCGGGAGACGGCTCCTAGGCTGGTCCCGTGCCCAAGCTGCAGCTGCTCCCCGCCGTCGACGTCGCCGACGGCCAGGCCGTCCGTCTCGTGCAGGGGGAGGCCGGCAGCGAGACCTCCTACGGCGACCCCCTCGAGGCCGCGCTGCAGTGGCAGCGCGACGGCGCCGAGTGGGTGCACCTGGTCGACCTCGACGCCGCCTTCGGCCGCGGCTCCAACCGCGAGCTGCTGGCCCGCGTGGTGGGGGAGCTGGACGTCGACGTCGAGCTCTCCGGCGGGATCCGCGACGACGAGTCGCTGGCCGCCGCCCTGGCGACCGGCTGCCGGCGGGTCAACCTCGGCACCGCCGCACTGGAGTCCCCGGAGTGGTGCGCCCGCGCCATCGCCGAGCACGGTGACCGCGTCGCCGTCGGCCTCGACGTCCGGGGCACCCGGCTGGCCGCCCGTGGCTGGACGAAGGAGGGCGGCGAGCTGTTCGAGACCCTCGCCCGCCTGGACGCCGAGGGCTGCGAGCGGTACGTGGTCACCGACATCACCAAGGACGGCACGCTGAAGGGGCCGAACCTGGATCTGCTGCGCGAGGTCTGCGCCGCGACCCCGCGCCCGGTCATCGCCTCCGGCGGCGTGAGCTCCCTCGACGACATCCGGGCGCTCGCCGGGCTGACCGCCGTCGGCGTCGAGGGCGCGATCGTCGGCAAGGCGCTCTACGCCGGTGCGTTCACCCTGCCGGAGGCCCTCCGGATCACCGAGGAGCTCGCGTGAGCGTGGTGCGGCTGGGTTCCGGCAGCCCGTGGGAGTCGGTCGTCGGCTACAGCCGGGTCGTCGTCCGGGGTGACACGGCGTGGGTGAGCGGCACGACCGCCACCGAGGACGGCGTCGTCGTCCACCCCGGTGACGCCGCCGCCCAGACCCGCCAGGTGCTCACCAACGTGCAGCGGGCGCTGGAGCGGGCCGGGTTCGCCCTGGCCGACGTCGTCCGCACCCGCATGTTCGTCACCGACATCTCCCGGTGGGAGGAGGTGGGCCGGGTGCACGGCGAGTTCTTCGGCGAGATCCGGCCCGCGACCTCGATGGTCCAGGTGGCCGCGCTCATCGACCCCGCGATGCTCGTGGAGATCGAGGCCGACGCGGTGCGCGGGGTGCCCGCGTGAGCCTCTCGGTGCGCGTCATCCCGTGCCTCGACGTCGACGCCGGCCGGGTGGTCAAGGGCGTCAACTTCGTCGACCTGCGCGACGCGGGAGATCCGGTCGAGATGGCCCGCGTCTACGACGCCGAGGGGGCCGACGAGCTGACCTTCCTCGACATCACCGCCAGCTCCGGGAACCGCGAGACCACCTACGACGTCGTCCGCCGCACCGCCGAGAGCGTGTTCATCCCGCTCACCGTCGGCGGGGGCGTGCGCGGGGTCGAGGACGTCGACAGGCTGCTGCGCGCCGGTGCGGACAAGGTCGGCGTCAACACCGCCGCCGTCGCCCGGCCGGAGCTGATCAGCGAGATCAGCCAGCGCTTCGGCAGCCAGGTGCTCGTCCTGTCGGTCGACGCGCGCCGGGTGCGCGACGGTGCCGCCACCGACTCCGGGTTCGAGATCACCACGCACGGCGGACGCCGCGGCACCGGCCGCGACGCGGTCGAGTGGTGCGTGCGGGCCGCCGAGCTCGGGGTCGGCGAGATCCTGCTCAACTCCATGGACGCCGACGGCACGCAGGCCGGGTTCGACACCGAGCTGGTCCGGCTGGTCCGCAGGGAGGTCAGCGTGCCGCTGATCGCCAGCGGGGGAGCGGGCGCCGCCGAGCACTTCCCGCCCGCCGTCGAGGCCGGTGCCGATGCGGTGCTCGCCGCGAGCGTCTTCCACTTCGGGCAGCTGCGCGTCGGCGACGTCAAGGCCGAGCTCGCGCGGGCAGGCATCCCCGTCAGGTGACGGTGACGCGGGCGACGTCCCGGCGGCCCGAGGCCCAGAGCAGCAGCTCCAGCGGCTCACCGGTGACCGTGCGCCCGCCGGCCCCGAACCGCTTCTCCGCGCCGTCGACGTCGCTGCGGCGCAGCACCAGCCCGTGCCGGCCGGCCGCGCGACGCCCGTGCAGGCCGGCCGCGGTCCACAGCTGGTCCTCCGCCCCTGCCGGCAGTGCCCGCGGCGTCCAGCCCGGCTGGGCCCGCCGCACGTCCTCGTGGTGGATGGCGAACTCCGGCACGTTCAGCCGATCGGGCCCGGGCCACGCCAGCGGGCTCCACGCCGGAGGTCCGCTGCGCACCAGGGCGACCAGGTCGGCGTAGGAGGAGCGCGCCCGGGTCCGGTCCTCCACGGTGTGCGCCCAGGCGCCCAGCCGGGACAGGCCCGGCAGCAGCTCCAGGGCGTAGCCCGGCATCGCGTCGGGACGGCGGTCCCGCACCACCAGGTGCGCCGCGAGGTGCGCCGTGGACCACCCCTCGCACAGGGTCGGCGCGTCCGGACCGAGCTCGTCCAGCAGGTCGGCGAGGTCGCGGCGCTCGAGGGCGGCGAGGGAACCGGCGTCGGAAGCTGTCACCGCTCGACGGTAGCGAGCGGCGCGCGGCTGGAATATTCGAATACCGTTCGGTCCACGCCGCCTGCCACCGTACGATGCGACAGTCCCCCTGTCCGACCCCGAGGAGACCCGTGCCGCGCCGCCGTCGAGATGCCGTGGTGCGGCGAGGGATCCGGCACATCGGCCGGGCCATCAGGCTCCAGCCCGGGATCTTCACCGCCGCCCTGGTGTCCAGCAGCCTGTTCGCGGTGATGACCGTGGCCAGCGCCTACGTGATCGGCGAGATCACCGACCGCGTGGTGCTGCCTTCCTTCGAGGAGGACTCCGCCTCGGGCGCGGCGCTGACCCTCGCCGTGGTCGCCATCGTCGCGGTCGCGGTCCTGCGGATCATCGGCATCGTCGGCCGCCGGCTGCTCGCGGGCATCATGCAGTACCGGCTGCAGGCCCGGCTCCGCCGGGAGGTGACCGGCCAGTACCTGCGGCTGCCGCTGTCCTGGCACCAGCGCCATCCCACCGGACAGCTGCTGTCCAACGCGAACTCCGACGTCGAGGCGGCCTGGTTCTTCGTCGCGCCGCTGCCCTTCGGCCTCGGGGCGGTCGTGATCATCGTGATCACCGCCGTCGCCATGGTGGTGACCGACCCGCTGCTGGCGCTCATCGGCCTGGTCGTCTTCCCGCTGGTGTTCGTGATCAACGCCTTCTACTCGCAGGTGATGGGACCGCGGCAGCAGCGCGCCCAGCAGCTGCGCGCCGAGGTCAGCGAGATCGCGCACGAGAGCTTCGACGCCGCCCTGGTGGTCAAGACCCTGGGGCGCGAGGAGTCCGAGACCGAGCGCTTCCGCAGCCGGGCCGAGGAGCTCCGCGACGGGCTGGTCTCGGTCGGCCGGGTGCGCGGCCTGTTCGATCCGATGATCGAGTCGCTGCCCAACCTCGGCACGCTGGCCGTCCTGCTGGTCGGCGCGCACCGCGTCACCAGCGGCGCGATCGACGTCGGCCAGCTGATCTCCATCGCCTACCTGTTCACCCTGCTGGCGTTGCCGATCCGCGCCATCGGCTGGGTGCTCGCCGAGCTCCCGCGGGCGCTGGCCGGCTACGACCGGGTGACCCCGGTGCTCGAGGCCACCGGCGAGACGCCGTACGGCCCGGACGCCGCGGCCGCGGGCGCCGGCGGGGCGGGGCTCGGCCTGCAGTCGGTGGCCTACCAGTTCGAGGGCACCGACCGGCCGACCGTGCAGGACGTGACCTTCGACGTCGCGGCCGGCCGGACCGTGGCCGTCGTCGGGCCCACCGGCTCGGGCAAGTCCACCCTCGCCGGGCTGCTCGTCCGCCTCGTCGACCCGGTCGACGGCGCGGTCCTCCTCGACGGGCTGGACCTGCGCCGGCTGCGCGAGGGAGTGGTCAGCGACGAGGCCGCGTTCGTGGCCCAGCAGGCGTTCCTCTTCGACGACACGGTGCGCGGCAACATCACGCTGGGCGCGCCCTACAGCGATGACGAGGTCTGGACGGCGCTGCGGGTGGCCGCGGCCGACGACTTCGTCGGCGCGCTGCCCGAGGGCCTCGACACCCGCGTCGGGGAGCGCGGCGCCTCGCTGTCCGGCGGGCAGCGGCAGCGCCTCGCGCTGGCCCGCGCCATCGTGCGCAAGCCGCGGCTGCTCGTCCTCGACGACGCGACCAGCGCCGTCGACCCCGCCGTCGAGGCCCGCATCCTGGACGCACTGCGCGCGAGCGAGTCGCCCGCGACGGTCGTGGTGGTCGCCTACCGCCAGGCCACGATCGGCCTGGCCGACGAGGTGGTCTGGTTCGAGCAGGGCTGTGCGGTGGCCCGCGGCAGCCACGAGCAGCTGCTCGCCGAGGTGCCGGGGTACACGGCGCTGGTCCGCGCGTACTCGCAGGCGCAGGGGGTGCCGGCGTGACGCTCGCGCTCCCCGACGAGGACCGCCGCGAGGGCGCGTTCCGGACGCTGGCCCGCGGCCTGCGGATGATGCCGGAGTTCCGGCGCGGCCTGCCCGTCACGTTCCTGCTCGCGCTGCTGGCCACGGCCGGCCGCGTCGCCGTCCCGATCGCCGTCCAGCAGGTCATCGACCGCGGCCTGGGTGCCGAGGGCGGCCCGGATCTCGACCTGGTCACCTGGGTCGTCGCGGGCTGCGCGCTGGTCGTGGTCGTGACCGCCGTGGCGGTCTACCGCATGAACGTGCGGCTGTTCAAGACCACCGAGACCGCCCTGGCCGGGCTCCGCGTGCGCGCCTTCCGCCACGTGCACGACCTGTCGGTCCTGCACCAGCAGGGGGAGCGGCGTGGCTCGCTGGTCTCCCGGGTCACCAGCGACGTCGACCAGCTGTCCCAGTTCATGCAGTGGGGCGGCGTGCTCGGGCTGGTCAGCATGGGCCAGCTCGCCGTCGCCACCGTGGTCATGGCCATCTACTCCTGGCAGCTGACGCTTGTGGTGCTGGTCTGCTTCGTGCCGCTGGGCATCGCCGTCCGCTGGTTCGCCAAGCGGCTGGCCATCGTCTACGGGATCGTCCGGGAGCGGGTCGGTGACCTGCTGGCCGCGGTCGCCGAGTCCGTCGTCGGGGCGCCGACGGTGCGCGCCTACGGCGTCCGGGCCCGCACCGCCGAGCGGATCGACGCCGCCATCGACCGGCACTACCGCGCCGCGGTGAACGCCCAGAAGGTGGCGGTCGGGGTCTTCGTCAGCGGCGAGTTCGCCGCGGCGTTCGCCAACGCCGCCCTCGTCGTGGTCGGGGTCTACCTCGGGCTGGCCGGCGACATCACCGCCGGCACCCTGGTCGCCTTCCTCTTCCTGGTCACCCTGTTCGTCGCGCCGGTGCAGACCGCGAGCGAGGTCATCAACGAGGCGCAGAACGCCGTGGCCGGGTTCCGCCGGGTGCTCGACATCATCGACACCGAGCCCGACGTCCGCGACCCCGCCGTCGACGCCGACACCGGCGCCACCCATCTCCCCGAGGGCGTGCTCGGCGTCCGCTTCGAGCACGTCACCTTCCGCTACTCGCCCGACGCCCGCCCCGCGCTCGACGACGTCGACCTGACCATCGAGCCGCGCCGGCGCGTGGCGATCGTCGGAGAGACCGGCTCCGGCAAGACCACGTTCGCCAAGCTGGTCACCCGCCTCATGGACCCCGTGGACGGCCGGGTGCTGCTGGGCTCCGACGCGCTCGGCTGGGTGCCGCTGCGGGACGTCGCGTTCACCTCGCTGCGCGAGCGGGTCGTCATGGTGCCGCAGGACGGCTTCCTGTTCGACGCCACGGTGGCCGACAACGTGCGCTACGGGCGGCCGGGGATGAGCGACGACGAGGTCGCGGCCGCCTTCGACGAGCTCGGCCTCACCGCCTGGGTCGAGGGCCTGCAGCGCGGCGTCGCGACCCCCGTGGGACAGCGCGGCGACTCGCTGTCGGCGGGAGAGCGGCAGCTGGTCGCCGTCGCGCGCGCCTACGTCGCCGACCCCGACCTGCTGGTGCTCGACGAGGCCACCAGCGCCGTCGACCCGGCCACGGAGCAGCGGCTCACCCGCGCGCTGGACACGCTCACCGCCGGGCGGACGACGCTGACGATCGCGCACCGCCTGTCCACCGCCGAGCGCGCCGACGAGATCCTCGTGGTCGACGGCGGCCACGTGGTGCAGCGCGGCACGCACGCCGAGCTCGTGGGCGTGGACGGCACCTACGCGCGGCTGCACGCCTCGTGGCGCCGCTCGTCGGCCGGCGAGCCGGAGCCCGTGGGCTGACCGCCGCCCCTAGGCTGCGCCGCGTGATCCCAGCGTCGGCCGGCACCCAGTCGTCCCGGCCACCGGCCGCCGCGGTGCTGGCGGCGGTGCTGGCCATGCTCAGCGCGCTCGCTCCGGGCCTGTTCTTCCTGATCGCGTTCGGCTTCTCCGGCGGCTCCCCGTCCGGGCAGGAAGTGCTCGTGCTGCTCGTGCCGCTGGTCCTGGCGCTCGGCCTGGTCGTGGGGGCCGTGCTGCTCCTCATCGGCCGGTCGTGGCTCGTGGTCGCCGCGGCGGGGGCGGTGCTCGGGCTGATGATCATCGGGGGCACGGTGTTCGGCGGATGGGCCGACGGCGCGGCGGGGATCGGGCTCGCCATGGGCCTGCTGCCGGCAGTGGCCGCGGTGCTGGCGGCGCTGCCCGCCGTCCGCGGCTGGGTCGCGGCGCGCCGCCCGGCACGCTAGGAGCGATGCGCCGCGGACCGCGGGCCACGTCACCTCGGAGTGACCGGCCCGATAGCGTCCGGGCCGTGGAGAACATCACCGAGGCAGACGTCGTCGTCGTGGGTGCGGGCCTCGCGGGGCTGGTGGCCACCGCCGAGCTGGCCGACGCCGGCAAGCGGGTCGTGCTGGTCGACCAGGAGCCCGAGGCGTCGCTGGGCGGGCAGGCGTTCTGGTCGTTCGGCGGGCTGTTCCTCGTCGACTCCCCGGAGCAGCGCCGGCTGCGGGTGCACGACTCGCTGGAGCTGGCCCGGCAGGACTGGTTCGGCACCGCCGCCTTCGACCGCACCGAGGACCACTGGCCGCGGCAGTGGGCGGAGTCCTACCTGCAGTTCGCCGCCGGCGAGAAGCGCGCCTGGCTCAAGGAGCAGGGCGTCGGGTTCTTCCCCGTCGTCGGCTGGGCCGAGCGCGGTGGTTACACGGCCACCGGCCACGGCAACTCGGTGCCGCGCTTCCACATCGTCTGGGGCACCGGCCCGGGCATCGTCGCGCCGTTCGAGCGGCGTGTGCGGGCAGCGGCCGAGCGGGGCCTGGTGGACCTGCGCTTCCGGCACCGGGTGGCCGAGCTCGTCGTCACCGACGGCGCCGTGACCGGCGTGCGCGGGGCCGTGCTGGAGCCGAGCGGTGTCGCGCGCGGCGAGGCCAGCTCCCGCGTGGAGGTCGGCGAGTTCGAGATCGCGGCCCAGGCGGTCGTCGTCACCTCCGGCGGCATCGGCGGCAACCACGACCTGGTGCGGAAGAACTGGCCCGCCCGGCTCGGCCCGGCACCGCAGCGGCTGCTCTCCGGCGTGCCCGCCCACGTGGACGGCCTCATGCAGCAGGCGGTGGTCGAGGCCGGCGCGAGCATGGTCAACGGCGACCGGATGTGGCACTACACCGAGGGCATCGCCAACCACTCGCCGGTCTGGGACAAGCACGGCATCCGCATCCTGCCGGGGCCGTCGTCGATGTGGTTCGACGCGACCGGCCAGCGGCTGCCCGTGCCGCTGTTCCCGGGCTTCGACACCCTCGGGACGCTGGCCCACATCGGCACGACCGGGTACGAGCACACCTGGTTCGTCACCACGAAGAAGATCGTCGAGAAGGAGTTCGCCCTGTCGGGCTCCGAGCAGAACCCCGACCTCACCGGCAAGGACGTCAGGCTCCTGGTGAACCGGGCCCGCGCCGGCGTCGCCGCCCCGGTGCAGGCGTTCCTCGACAAGGGCGAGGACTTCGTCGTCGCGAGCACCCTGCCCGAGCTGGTCGCCGGCATGAACCGCATCACCGGGGGGACGCCGGAGCTGGACCTGGCCCAGCTCGAGCGGGAGATCGTGGCCCGGGACAGGGAGATCGCCCACCCGTTCACCAAGGACCTGCAGATCACCGCCATCCGTGGTGCCCGCAGCTATCTCGGGGACAAGCTGATCCGCGTCGCCCAGCCGCACCGCATCCTCGACCCGGAGGCCGGGCCGCTGATCGCCGTCCGGCTCAACATCATCACGCGCAAGAGCCTCGGCGGGCTGGAGACCGACCTCTCCGCGCGCGTGCTGCGCCCGGGCGGCGAGGTGTTCCCCGGGCTGTACGCCGCCGGCGAGGTCGCCGGCTTCGGTGGCGGCGGCGTGCACGGGTACCGCTCGCTCGAGGGCACCTTCCTCGGCGGGTGCCTGTTCTCGGGACGGACGGCGGGCCGGGCCGTCGCGGCGGCCCTGTGAGCGGACAGGCAGCGAGGAACGAGCGGTCCGCGGGAGCGAGGGCGGCATCGAGCGGACACTGGGCAGCGTGAGCAATCCCTGGGCGGACCCCGACCGGCCGCCGGCCGAGCCCTACGGCGGTCCGCCGCCCACGGTCCCGCAGCCCCCGCCGCACGCCGGGGCATACGGCCCGCCGCCTCCGACCTGGCAGCAGCCGAGCTGGCAGCAACCGGGGTGGCAGCAGCCGGGTTGGGGCCAGCCGGGCTGGGGACCGGCCCCCTACCCGGCGCCCTGGGGGCCGCCGCGACCGCCCGGGCCCCGGCTGCCGGCGCAGGTGACCACCGCCGCCGTGCTCGCCTTCGTGCAGGGGCTGGTCGTGCTGATCGCGTCGCTGTACCTGTGGTTCTTCGCCTCGATCGCCGACGTCGCGTCGAGCGGCCGCCCCGACGTCTACACCTCGGCGACCGCGCGGCAGCTGGCCACCGAGGGGACGGTGCTGGCCGTCGTCCAGCTGGGGTCGGTGGTCGCGCTGGTCGTCGGCGGGCTGCTGGCCCTGACCAAGCGGACGCCCACCGCCTACCGGGTGCTGGCCGGCGCGCACATCGTCCAGCTGCTCATCGCGTGCTACTGGGCCGCGCGGCTGCTCGACGTCCTCGGGGACCTGCCAGGGAACAACGGCGAGGGCTCGCTGGCGGCCTTCTCGCTGTTCTTCGTCGCCGCTCCGGCGGTCTCCCTCGGGCTGCTGCTCAGCGGGGCGGCGCGGCGCTGGTTCACCGGCACCCCACCGGCCTGACCGGCGGGCACGGCAGACTGACGGGTATGCCCGCCGTCCCGTCCGAGCCCGCCCTCCACCCCGAGGTCGCCGCGCTGCTGCGCCGCGACCGCGACGGCCTGGTGGCCGCGGTCGCCCAGCAGCACGACACCGGCGAGGTGCTCATGGTGGCGTGGATGGACGAGGAGGCGCTGCGCCGCACGCTGACCACGGGGCGGGCGACGTACTGGTCGCGCAGCCGGCAGGAGTACTGGACCAAGGGGGAGACCTCCGGGCACCGCCAGTGGGTGCGCGAGGTCCGGCTGGACTGCGACGGCGACGCGCTGCTGCTCCTCGTCGACCAGGAGGGGCCGGCCTGCCACACCGGGGAGCGCAGCTGCTTCCACCGGCCGCTGCCCGTCACCTCCGGGACGGCTGCCCGGGAGGCCGGGGCATGAGGCCCGGTATCGCGACGCCCACCCGCGAGGAGTTCGCCTTCGACCGGCCCATGGTCCCGGTGGTGCGCAAGCTGCTGGCCGACAGCGAGACCGCCGTCGGCGTCTACCGCAAGCTCGCGGGCAACCGCCCCGGCACGGTGCTGCTCGAGTCCGCCGAGCAGGGCAAGCGCTGGGCGCGCTACAGCTTCGTCGGCGCCCGCAGCGCCGGCGTCCTGACCGAGCGCGGCGGCCGGACGCTGTGGCTGGGGGAGGAGCTCCCCGGCCTCACCGACGACCTGCCGGACGATCCGCTGGCCGCCGTCCGCACCCTGGCCCGCCGGCTGCGCTCGCCGCGCACGCCCGGCCTGCCCCCGCTCACCGGAGGGCTGGTCGGCTACCTCGGGTACGACGTCGTCCGGCGCCTGGAGCGGCTGCCCGAGACCAGCACCGACGACCTCGGCATGCCCGAGCTCGCGATGATGCTGGTGACCGACCTCGCGGTGCTCGACCACGCCGACGGGTCGGTGCTGCTCATCGCCAACGCGCTGCGCGGCGGCGCGGACGGGTACGACGACGCCGTCGCCCGGCTCGACGCGATGGCCGCCGACCTCAACCGGCCGGCGCCCCCGGGGGTCGCGGTGCTCGGCGAGGCCGCGGTACCCGCTCCGGCCAGCAACATGGCGCCGGGGGAGTACGAAGCGGGTGTCGAGCGGATCCGCGAGCACATCCGGGCCGGGGACGCCTTCCAGGTCGTGCTCGCCCAGCGCTTCGCGGTGCCGACGACGGCCGACGCCCTGGACCTCTACCGGGTCCTGCGGGCCACCAACCCGTCGCCGTACATGTACCTGCTCCGCTTCGCGGGTCGCGAGTCGCCGTTCGACGTCGTCGGTTCCTCGCCCGAGGCGCTGGTCACGGTGACCGGCTCCTCGGCGGTGGTGCACCCGCCGGCCGGCACCCGCCCCCGCGGAGCCACCCCCGAGGAGGACGCGCGGCTGGCGGAGGGGCTGCTCGCCGATCCGAAGGAGCGGGCCGAGCACGTGATGCTGGTCGACCTGGCCCGCAACGACCTGGGCCGGGTGTGCGTGCCGGGCTCGGTCGAGGTCCCCGACTTCATGCGGGTCGAGCACTACAGCCACGTGATGCACCTGGTGTCTACGGTCGCCGGCGAGGTCGCCCCCGAGCACGATGCCCTCGACGTCTTCGACGCCACCTTCCCGGCCGGCACCGTGTCGGGAGCGCCGAAGCCACGGGCCATGGAGATCATCGAGTCCCTGGAGCCGACGCGACGGGCGCTCTACGCGGGCACCGTCGGGTACGTCGACGCCAGCGGCGACATGGACATGGCCATCGCGATCCGCACCGCGGTGCTGCACGAGGGGCACGCCTACGTGCAGGCCGGCGCCGGGGTGGTCGCCGACAGCGACGCCGCTGCCGAGGAGGCCGAGACCCGGCACAAGGCGCGCGCCGTGCTCTCCGCGATCGCACGAGCCGAGAGCCTGCGGGAGCTGTGACCGCCCGCAAGGAGCTGACGACCGCCGTCCTGGGTGCCGTGCTCGCCGGCGCGCTGGCGCTGATCGCGGGCGGCCAGTCGTGGGCCTCGGTGACCGCCGAGCGCCGAGCTCCGCTCCCGCCGGCGTCGGCCGCCCTGTCCGGCGCCGACGCCGCTCCGCTGGTCCCGGCCGCGGGCCTGGTGCTGCTGGCCGCCACGGTGGCGCTGCTCGCGGTGCGCGGTGCCGCCCGCGTCGTCGTCGGCCTGCTCGCCGCCGTCGCGGGCGGGGCGCTGGTCTGGTCCGGCGTCCGCGCGCTGACCGGCGGGTTGGACGACGCCGCCGCCGACCTGCCGGGTCTGTCCGGCGCGACGGTGACGGGGACGTCGAGCGACGTCGTCGCGACGTGGCCGCTGCTCGCCGTGGTCGCCGGCCTGATCGGCGTGGGCATCGGTGCCCTCAGCGTCCTCCGCGGCCGGGCCTGGCCGGCCATGGGCCGCCGCTACGAGCGGCCGGGCGCGGAGCCGGGTGGGGCCCCGGCCGGCGGGCCCTCGCGCAGCGCCCCCACGGCCAGCGACGAGGATCGCGCCGTCGAGGCGTGGAAGGCGCTGGACCGGGGAGAGGACCCCACCACCGGCCCCACCGCGGACCCCGCCGACGGGCGCGACGTATAGCGGAACCGGCGCGGCTCGCCTCGTCCGCCCCCCGGCCGGACCCGGTCACCGCCGCCTCTAGAGTGGTTCCACCGATCCGGCTGGTGAGGGGACGACGTGCGACAGGCAGTGGTGGTGGGCAGCGGAGGCGCATCCGCGCCGTCAGGGGCGATCCGGTGAATGTCCTCGACGAGATCGTCGCCGGCGTCCGCGAGGACGTCGCCGCCCGTGAGTCGCTGACCCCGCTGGCCGAGGTCAAGGCCGCTGCCCTCGACGCCCGCCCCGCGCTCGACGCCCTCGCCGCGCTGCGCGCCCCCGGGGTCGGCGTCATCGCCGAGGTCAAGCGGCGCAGCCCCTCGAAGGGGGAGCTGGCCGACATCCCCGACCCCGCCGAGCTGGCGAGCCAGTACGCCGCCGGCGGCGCCCGGGTGATCTCCGTCCTCACCGAGCGCCGGCGCTTCGGCGGCTCGCAGGCGGATCTCGCCGCCGTCCGCGCCGTCGTCGACGTCCCGATCCTGTGCAAGGACTTCGTGGTCAGCAGCTACCAGGTGCACGAGGCCCGTGCGCACGGCGCCGACGTCGTCCTGCTGATCGTCGCCGCGCTCGAGCAGAACGTGCTCGTCGGCCTGCTCGAGCGGGTGGAGTCGCTCGGGATGACGGCGCTGGTCGAGGTGCACACCGAGGCGGAGGCCGACCGCGCGCTGGACGCCGGCGCGTCGGTCATCGGCGTCAACGCCCGCGACCTCACCACGCTGCAGGTGGACAGGTCGACGTTCGAGCGGATCGCACCGGGCCTGCCCTCGACGGTGGTCAAGGTCGCCGAGTCCGGCGTCCGCGGGCCGCACGACCTCATCTCCTACGCCGCGGCCGGCGCCGACGCCGTGCTCGTGGGGGAGGGGCTGGTCACGGCCGGCGACGCCCGCCAGGCCGTGGCCGACCTGGTGACGGCGGGGGCGCACCCCGCGACGCCGCGCACCACCCGCTGATCCCTAGGCTGGGCGGCATGACCGCCAGTTCGCTGCCGCCCGGAGACCTCTCCCTGCCGGCGCGCCCGGGCTGGCCCGACGCCACCGGCCACTTCGGCGTCTTCGGCGGCCGGTTCGTCCCCGAGGCGCTGATCGCGGCGCTCGACGACCTCACCGAGGCCTACGAGGCGATGCGGGTCGACCGCGCCTTCCTCGCCGAGTTCGCCGCGCTGCAGCGCGACTACACCGGCCGGCCCAGCGCGCTCACCGAGGTGCCGAAGTTCGCCGAGCACTGCGGCGGCGCCCGGGTGCTGCTCAAGCGCGAGGACCTCAACCACACCGGCTCGCACAAGATCAACAACGTGCTGGGGCAGGCGCTGCTGACCAAGCGGATCGGCAAGACGCGGGTGATCGCCGAGACCGGCGCCGGGCAGCACGGGGTGGCGACGGCGACGGCCGCGGCGCTCATGGGGCTCTCCTGCACCGTCTACATGGGCGAGGAGGACACCCGGCGGCAGGCGCTCAACGTGGCCCGCATGCGGCTGCTCGGCGCCGAGGTCGTCCCGGTGGCCACCGGCTCCCGCACGCTCAAGGACGCGATCAACGAGGCCTTCCGCGACTGGGTCACCAACGTGGAGACGACGAACTACGTCTTCGGCACCGTCGCCGGCCCGCACCCGTTCCCGGCGATGGTGCGCGACTTCCAGCGGGTGATCGGCGACGAGGCCCGCGCCCAGGTGCTCGAGCGCGAGGGCCGGCTGCCCGACGCCGTCCTCGCCTGCGTGGGCGGCGGCTCCAACGCGATCGGCATCTTCACCGCGTTCGTGCCCGACGACGGCGTCCGGCTGATCGGCCTCGAGGCCGGGGGAGACGGCGTCGACACGGCCCGGCACGCGGCGACGATCACCGGCGGCACGCCCGGCGTCCTGCACGGCGCCCGCTCCTACCTGCTGCAGGACGAGAACGGCCAGACCATCGAGTCGCACTCGATCAGCGCCGGCCTGGACTACCCCGGCGTCGGGCCGGAGCACTCCTACCTGCACGACATCGGTCGCGCCGAGTACCGCCCCGTCACCGACGCCGAGGCCATGGAGGCATTCGCGCTGCTCTGCCGCACCGAGGGCATCATCCCGGCGATCGAGTCGGCGCACGCGCTGGCCGGCGCGATGGCGCTGGGCCGCGAGCTGGGGCCGGACGCGCTGCTGCTGGTCAACCTCTCCGGCCGCGGCGACAAGGACGTCGAGACCGCCTCCCGCTGGTTCGGCCTCGGCGACCGCGACGAGGTGGACCCCGGCCCGGGCCTGGACACCGACCAGAACCCGACCGAGGGCGCGGTCAGCAACGACGAGGCCGTGAGCGGTCCCGAGGCGGGGGAGACGGCGTGAGGCCCGAGAGCGACGCCGGAGTGAGCATCGCAGCGAGCGCCAGCGAGCGAGGAGCGGAGCGAGGGCGGAGCCGAGCCATGTCACAGCTGGACCGGCGGATCGCCGCGGCGAAGGACGAGGGGCGCGCGGCGCTCGTCGCCTACCTGCCCGTCGGCTACCCCGACGTCGACGCCTCGATCGGCGCGATGGTGGCGGCCGTCGAGGCCGGGGCGGACGTCATCGAGATCGGCGTCCCCTACAGCGATCCCGGCATGGACGGCCCCGTCATCCAGCAGGCCGTGGACGTCGCGGTCCGCGCCGGTGTCGGCCTGCGCGACGCGCTGCGTGCGGTCGAGGCGGTCGCCGCCGCCGGAGCGGTCGCCGTGGTGATGAGCTACTGGAACCCGATCGAGCGCTACGGGGTGGATCGCTTCGCCGCCGATCTCGCCGCCGCGGGGGGAGCCGGGGCCATCACGCCCGACCTCATCCCCGACGAGGCGGCGGAGTGGATCGCCGCCTCCGACGCGCACGGCCTGGACCGGGTCTTCCTGGTCGCGCCGTCGTCCACCGACGCGCGGCTGCGCTCCACGACCGCCGCCTGCCGCGGCTTCGTCTACGCCGCGTCGACGATGGGCGTGACGGGCACCCGGGCCACCGTGGGCAACGCCGCCGAGGCACTGGTGGCACGCACCCGGGCGGCCGCTCCCGACCTGGCCGTCTGCGTCGGCCTGGGCGTCTCCGACGGGAACCAGGCGGCCGAGGTGGCCGCCTTTGCCGACGGGGTGATCGTGGGATCGGCCTACGTCCGCGAACTGCTCGAGGGCCGCGGGGCCGACGGCGTGCGCGCGCTCACCACCGACCTCGCCGCGGGCGTCCGCCGGGCGGGAGTGCAGGCGTGACCGTCCTGGCGGCCATCCCGAGCCCGTCCCAGAGCGTCTGGGAGCTCGGGCCGTTCCCGCTGCGCGCCTACGCGCTGGCCATCATCGCCGGCATCGTGGCCGCGATCTGGCTGACCGACCGGCGCTGGCGCGCCCGCGGCGGCGCGCCGGAGGACGTGCTCGACATCGCGATGTGGGCGGTGCCGTTCGGGATCGTCGGCGGACGCATCTACCACGTCGTCACCAGCCCGCAGGCCTACTTCGGCGAGGGCGGCGAGCCGCTGGAGGCCTTCGCGATCTGGAACGGCGGTCTGGGCATCTGGGGCGCCATCTTCTTCGGCGGGATCGGCGCCTGGATCGCCTGCCGCCGCCGGGGCATCCCGCTGCCCGCCTTCGCCGACGCCATCGCTCCCGGCCTGCTGGTCGCCCAGGCCATCGGCCGGCTCGGCAACTGGTTCAACCAGGAGCTCTACGGCCGGCCCACCGACCTGCCCTGGGGCCTGGAGATCGACCCGCAGTACCGGCAGGACGGCTACGAGGCGTTCACCACGTTCCACCCGACGTTCCTCTACGAGCTGCTGTGGAACCTCGCCGCCGCTGCGGTGGTCATCTGGGCCGACCGCCGCTTCCGGCTCTCCCACGGCCGCGCCTTCGCCCTCTACGTCGCGCTCTACTGCACCGGCCGGCTCTGGATCGAGCTGCTGCGGATCGACGACGCGAACCGGATCCTCGGCGTCCGGGTCAACGTGATCACCGCGATCGTCGTCGGCCTGCTCGCCGTGGCCTACCTGGTGTGGCAGCGGGGCCGGCCCCGCGAGGTCATCACCCGCGGCGAGGAGTACGCCGCCCGGGCGCTCGCCGAGAGCGAGGGGACGACGGCGGACCCGACCGCGACGAGCACGCGACCGGCCGAGGGCGACCGGCGACCACGCGATCCGGACTGACGTCGCGCCGGAGCTGCCGGGCGCCGGAGTGACAGGCGCCGTGTGATCGGCGCCTGAGTGAGCGGCGCCGACGCGCGGAATGTGATGTTTTCCGACGTGGCGGTGGTGTTACGGCTGTGTACCCTTCGCACGGACCCGTCGGTGATCCCGGCCGGGTCCTCACCGTCGGAACCGGGCCAGCGTTGCCCCGCGCACGACAGCCAGGCCGGGCACCTCCCGGTCGGGCTCGCGAGTCAGTCGCCGGTAGCCGGGACGTAGGTCCCCCGCCGACGGCCGCACTCGCCCCACGTGCCGCCAGCTACCCCCGACCCTCGACCCTCCGGCCCCCGGGCCCTCTGCCCCGTCCGTCCCCTCGTCGGGACCGGACGTCGCCGACGACGGGAGTGACATGTCCCAGCCGCCCGCCACCACCGCCGTCCCCACCTCGGCGCTGCCCGCCGCTGTGCCCTTCTCGGCGCTGCCCGCCCCCACCGGCCTCTACGACCCGGCCAACGACAAGGACGCCTGCGGTGTCGCCTTCGTGGCCGACGCCCGGGGCCGGCGCTCGCGCGACATCGTCGCCAAGGGCCTGACCGCGCTGCACAACCTCGACCACCGCGGTGCCGCCGGCGCCGAGCCGAACTCGGGCGACGGCGCGGGCATCCTCACCCAGGTGCCCGACGCGCTCCTGCGCGGCAGCGTCGAGTTCGAACTGCCGCCGGCCGGCGAGTACTCCGTCGGGATCGCCTTCCTCCCCACCGACGAGGCCGAGCGCGCCGCCCGAGTGGCGGACGTCGCCCGCCTGGCCGCGGAGGAGGGGCTGACGGTCCTGGGCTGGCGGGACGTGCCGATCGACCCGGACGGCGCCGACCTCGGCCCCACCGCGCGCGCGGTCATGCCGCACTTCGCGCAGCTGTTCGTCGCCGAGACGATGGGCGCGCGGGCCGACGGGAGCGCCTTCGGCGGCAACGTCACCTGCCACGGCGTCACCCGGCTCGAGCGCCGCTCGTTCGTGCTGCGCAAGCGCGCCGAGCGCGCCGCCGTCGACGCGGGGAGCTCGCTCTACATCGCCTCGCTCTCGTCGCGGACGATCACTTACAAGGGCATGCTGACCACCGACCAGCTGCCGCTGTTCTTCCCCGACCTGCGCGACGAGCGCTACGAGTCGGCGCTCGCGCTCGTGCACAGCCGGTTCTCGACGAACACCTTCCCGAGCTGGCCGCTGGCGCACCCGTTCCGCTTCATCGCGCACAACGGCGAGATCAACACGATCAAGGGCAACCGCAACCGCATGCGGGCCCGCGAGGCGAAGCTCGCCACGGAGCTGTTCGACGGCCCGGCCGGCCCCGCCTCCGAGCTGGGGCTGGAGCGGATCTTCCCGGTCACCGCCAGCGACTTCAGCGACTCGGCGACCTTCGACGAGGTCCTCGAGCTGCTGCACCTCTCGGGCCGGTCGCTGCCGCACGCCGTCCTCATGATGATCCCGGAGGCGTGGGAGAACCACGACGAGATGGACCCGGCCCGCCGGGCCTTCTACCGGTTCCACGCCTCGATCATGGAGCCCTGGGACGGCCCCGCCGCGGTCTGCTTCACCGACGGCACGCTCATCGGCGCCGTCCTCGACCGCAACGGCCTGCGCCCGGGCCGCTGGTGGCACACCAAGGACGACCTGGTGGTCCTCGCCAGCGAGGTCGGCGTCCTGGACATCCCGGCGGCCGACGTCGTCGCCAAGGGCCGGCTGCAGCCCGGCCGGATGTTCCTCGTCGACACCGCGTCGGGGCGGATCGTCTCCGACGAGGAGGTCAAGGGCGCCCTGGCCGCCGAGCACCCCTACGACGACTGGCTGCACGCCGGCCTGGTGCAGCTGCCCTCGCTGCCCGAGCGCCGCCGCGCCCGACCCAGCCACGAGTCCGTGGTCCGCCGGCAGACGATGTTCGGCTACACGGAGGAGGAGCTGCGCGTCCTCGTGCAGCCGATGGCGGCCAGCGGCGCCGAGCCGATCGGCTCGATGGGCACCGACACCCCGATCGCGGCCCTCTCCGACCGCTCCCGGCTGCTGTACGACTACTTCGGCCAGCTGTTCGCACAGGTGACCAACCCGCCGCTGGACGCGATCCGCGAGGAGCTCGTCACCAGCCTGGGCCGCACCTTCGGGCCCGAGCAGAACCTGCTCAAGGCCACCCCCGCCTCGGCGCGGCAGGTGTACCTGCCGTTCCCCGTCATCGACAACGACGAGCTGGCCAAGATCCTGCACATCGACGACGACGGCGACCTGCCCGGCTACGCCGCCGTCCGGATCACCGGCCACTTCGACGTCACCGGCGGCGGCCCCGCGCTCGCGCAGGCGGTCGAGGAGCTGCGCACGAAAGTCAGCAAGGCGATCGCGGCCGGCGCCCGGATCATCGTGCTCTCCGACCGCGACTCCGACGAGCAGCGCGCGCCGATCCCGTCGCTGCTCATGACCGCCGCGGTCCACCACCACCTCGTGCGGGAGAAGACCCGCATGGAGGTCGGCCTGGTCGTCGAGTCCGGCGACTGCCGCGAGGTCCACCACGTCGCCCTGCTGCTGGGCTACGGCGCGGCCGCGGTCAACCCGTACCTGGCCTTCGAGTCGATCGAGGACCTGATCCGCGACGGTCAGCTCACCGGCGTGGAGCCCGCCCAGGCCGTGCGCAACATGGTGAAGGCGCTCGGCAAGGGCGTGCTCAAGGTGATGAGCAAGATGGGCATCAGCACCGTCGGCTCGTACACGATGGCGCAGATCTTCGAGGCCGTGGGCCTGTCGAAGGAGCTCGTCGACGAGTACTTCACCGGCACCTCGTGCCCGATCGACGGCGTCGGCATCGACGTGCTCGCCGAGGAGGTGGCCATCCGCCACCGCCGGGCCTACCCGGAGAACCCCACCGAGACCGCGCACCGCCGGCTCGAGGTGGGCGGGGAGTACCAGTGGCGCCGCGAGGGCGAGGTGCACCTGTTCAACCCCGAGACGGTGTTCCTGCTGCAGCACGCCACCCGGTCACGGCAGTACGAGGTGTTCCAGAAGTACACCGACACCGTCGACCGGCTCTCCGAGGAGGCCGGCACGTTGCGCGGGCTGTTCGGGCTGCGAACGGGCGTGCGCCCGCCGGTGCCGCTCGACGAGGTGGAGCCGGTGAGCGAGATCGTCAAGCGGTTCCAGACGGGTGCGATGAGCTACGGCTCGATCTCGCAGGAGTCGCACGAGACCCTGGCGATCGCCATGAACCGGCTGGGCGGCAAGTCCAACACCGGTGAGGGCGGCGAGGACCCCGACAGGTTCACCCGTGACCCGAACGGCGACCTCCGCCGCTCCGCGATCAAGCAGGTGGCCAGCGGCCGGTTCGGCGTCACCAGCGAGTACCTGGTCAACGCCGACGACATCCAGATCAAGATGGCCCAGGGCGCCAAGCCCGGCGAGGGCGGCCAGCTGCCCGGCGGCAAGGTCTACCCGTGGGTGGCCCGCACCCGGCACTCGACGCCGGGGGTGGGGCTGATCAGCCCGCCGCCGCACCACGACATCTACTCGATCGAGGACCTCAAGCAGCTCATCCACGACCTGAAGAACGCCAACGACCAGGCGCGGATCAACGTCAAGCTGGTCGCCGAGGTCGGGGTCGGGACCGTCGCGGCGGGGGTCAGCAAGGCCCACGCCGACCTGGTGCTCATCTCCGGCCACGACGGCGGGACGGGTGCCGCCCCGCTGACCTCGCTCAAGCACGCCGGCTCCCCGTGGGAGCTGGGCCTGGCGGAGACCCAGCAGACGCTGCTGGCCAACGGGCTGCGGGACCGCATCGTGGTGCAGGCCGACGGGCAGATGAAGACCGGGCGGGACGTGATCGTCGCGGCGCTGCTGGGTGCGGAGGAGTTCGGCTTCGCCACCGCCCCGCTGGTCGTCTCCGGCTGCGTGATGATGCGGGTCTGCCACCTCGACACCTGCCCGGTCGGCGTCGCGACGCAGAATCCCGAGCTGCGCAAGCGGTTCACCGGCCGGCCCGAGTTCGTCGTCACCTTCTTCGAGTTCCTCGCCCAGCAGGTGCGCGAGTACCTGGCCGAGCTCGGGTTCCGGTCGCTGGACGAGGCGGTCGGCCACGCGGAGCTGCTGGACACCCGGCCCGCGGTCCACCACTGGAAGGCCGCCGGACTCGACCTCGCCCCGCTGCTGGTCGTGCCCGAGCTGCCCGAGGGGACGCCGCGGCGCAAGGTGCGCGACCAGGACCACGGTCTCGACGTCGCGCTGGACCAGACCCTGATCCAGCTGTGCGAGGGGGCGCTGCTCGACGCGCAGCCGGTCACCCTCGAGCTGCCGGTGCGCAACGTCAACCGCACCGTCGGCACGATGCTCGGCTCGATGGTCACCCGCCGCTTCGGCGGCGAGGGGCTGCCCGACGGGACGATCGACCTCACCTTCGGTGGCTCGGCCGGCCAGTCCTTCGGCGCGTTCGTGCCGCGGGGGATCACCATGCGGCTCTACGGCGACGCGAACGACTACGTCGGCAAGGGGCTGTCCGGTGGCCGCATCATCGTGCGGCCCTCGCGCGAGGCGACCTTCGCCGCGGAGGACAACGTGGTCGCGGGCAACGTCATCGGCTACGGCGCGACCGGCGGGGAGATCTTCCTGCGCGGCCGGGTGGGCGAGCGGTTCTGCGTCCGCAACTCCGGGGCGCTCGCCGTCGTCGAGGGCGTGGGCGACCACGCGCTGGAGTACATGACCGGTGGCCGCGCGGTGATCCTGGGCCCGACGGGTCGCAACATCGCGGCCGGCATGTCCGGGGGCATCGCCTACGTGCTGGACCTGGCCCGGCACCGGGTCAACCCGGAGATGGTCGACGTCGAACCGCTGGACGGCGAGCAGTCCCAGTGGCTGCGGGACGTGCTGGTGCGCTACGCCGGGGAGACCGAGTCGCCCGTGGCGCACGCGCTGCTGGCCGACTGGGGCCGCTGGTCGGAGCAGTTCAGCGTGATCATGCCGAGGGACTACCGCCGGGCCATGGACGCGGTGCGCATGGCCGAGGCCAACGGGACCGACGTCGACCTGGCAGTGATGGAGGCAGCGCGTGGCTGACACGACGGGATTCCTGAAGTTCGAGCGGGAGCTCCCGCCGCGGCGGCCCGTGGAGGTCCGCATCCGGGACTGGAAGGACGTCTACTCGGCGCGCCAGAACGGCGAGGATCCGCTGTTCCCGACCGCCGAGGTGCGCAAGCAGGCGGCGCGCTGCATGGACTGCGGCATCCCCTTCTGCCACCACGCGTGCCCCGTGGCCAACCTGATCCCCGAGTGGAACGACCTGGCCCGGCGGGACGACTGGCACGACGCGATCGAGCGGCTGCACGCGACCAACAACTTCCCCGAGTTCACCGGGAAGCTGTGCCCGGCGCCGTGCGAGGGCTCCTGCGTGCTCAACCTGCAGGAGTCGCCGGTCACCATCAAGCAGATCGAGTGGGAGATCATCGACCGCGCCTGGGACGAGGGCTGGGTCGCCCCGCTCGCGCCCACCGAGCGCACCGGCAAGTCGGTCGCCGTCGTCGGGTCGGGCCCCGCCGGCCTGGCCGCCGCCCAGCAGCTGACCCGTGCCGGTCACGACGTGACCGTCTTCGAGCGCGCGGACCGCATCGGCGGGCTGCTGCGGTACGGCATCCCCGAGTTCAAGATGGAGAAGGCCGTCCTCGACCGGCGGCTGGACCAGATGCGCGCCGAGGGCACCCGGTTCGTCACTGGCGTCGAGGTGGGCGGCAGCGCCGAGGCCGACCTGTCGGTCGAGCAGCTGCGAGGCGACTTCGACGCCGTGGTGCTCGCCGGCGGGGCGACGGTCGGCCGCGACCTGCCGGCCCCCGGCCGCGAGCTGGCCGGCATCCACCTGGCCATGGAGTACCTGTCCTACGGCAACCTGCAGGCGCTGGGCGAGCTCGACGAGCCGCCGATCGACGCGGCCGGCAAGCACGTCGTGATCATCGGCGGCGGCGACACCGGTGCCGACTGCCTCGGCACCGCGCACCGCCAGGGGGCGGCGTCGGTGACCCAGCTGGAGATCATGCCGGCCCCGCCGGACAGCCGGGACCACGGCAGCAACCCGTGGCCGACCTATCCGCTGATCATGCGGGTCTCCAGCGCCCACGAGGAGGGCGGCGAGCGGCTGTACTCGGTGAACACCGAGCGGTTCCTCGGTCATGAGGAGGGCCCCGCCCGCGGCACCGTGCGCGCCCTGCTGCTGCACGAGGTCGAGCGCGTCGACGGCCGGTTCCAGAAGGTCGAGGGCACCGAGCGCGAGCTCCCGGCGGATCTCGTCTTCCTGGCGATGGGCTTCACCGGTGCCCAGCGCGAGGGCTGCGTCGACGGGCTCGGGGTCGCGGTCGACGACCGCGGCAACGTCGTCCGGGACGGCGAGTTCATGTCCACCGTGCCCGGGGTCTTCGTGGCCGGGGACATGGGCCGGGGGCAGTCGCTCATCGTGTGGGCGATCGCGGAGGGCCGGGCGGCCGCCGCGGCCGTCGACACCTGGCTCACCGGCAGCTCGATGCTGCCCCGCCCCGTCACGCCCACGGCCGTGGCTCTCCGTTAACCGCCCCGCCCTGCTCCCGTCCCCGACCACCACTAGCTTGGAGCCATGTCCCGCCGCGCCAAGATCGTCTGCACCCTGGGTCCGGCCACCGCGTCCGCCGAGCAGGTGATCGCGCTCGTCGAGTCGGGCATGGACGTCGCCCGGCTGAACTTCAGCCACGGCGCGCACGCCGACCACGCCGCTGCCTACCGCCTGGTGCGGGAGGCCTCCGACCGCACCGGCCACGCCGTGGCCGTCCTCGCCGACCTCCAGGGTCCGAAGATCCGGCTCGGCACCTTCGCCGACGGCCAGGTGGAGTGGCCGACCGGCAGCCAGGTCGTCATCACCGTCGACGACGTCGAGGGCACCGCCACCCGCGTGTCGACGACGTACAAGGACCTGGTCAACGACGTCTCGGTCGGCGATCGGCTGCTCGTCGACGACGGCAACCTGGCGCTGACCGTGCTCTCGGTGGAGGGGCCCGACGTCACCTGCCTGGTGGTGGAGGGCGGCCCGGTCTCCAACAACAAGGGCCTCTCGCTGCCCGGCGTCGCGGTGAGCGTCCCCGCGCTGTCGGACAAGGACGCCGACGACCTCCGGTTCGCGCTGAACCTCGGCGTGGACTTCATCGCCCTGTCGTTCGTCCGATCGCCGGACGACGTGGAGCTGGTGCGGCGCATCATGCGCCAGGAGGGCATCGAGGTGCCCGTCATCGCCAAGCTCGAGAAGCCCGAGGCCGTCGAGCGGCTGGACGAGATCGTCGAGGCGTTCGAGGGGCTCATGGTGGCCCGCGGCGACCTGGGCGTGGAGCTCCCGCTGGAGCAGGTGCCGCTGGTGCAGAAGCGGGCGATCCAGTCGGCGCGCGAGCGCAACAAGCCGGTCATCGTCGCCACCCAGATGCTCGAGTCGATGATCACCAACTCGCGGCCGACCCGTGCCGAGGCCTCCGACGTCGCCAACGCGGTGCTCGACGGCGCGGACGCGGTGATGCTGTCGGGGGAGACCTCCGTGGGCGCCTACCCGATCGCCGCCGTCCGCACGATGGACCGGATCATCGACGCGGTGGAGGTCGACCACGCGCCCGTGCCGGAGGTCGCCCGCCGCTCGCGCTCGCGGTCCGGCGCGATCGTCCGCGCCGCCCGCGACGTCGGGGAGGCGCTCGACGTCAAGGCGCTGTGCACCTTCACGCAGACCGGCGAGACGACCCGTCGGCTCTCCGCGCTGCACCCCCGGCAGCCGCTGCTCGCGTTCACCGTGGACGCCCGGGTGCGCAGCCAGCTGGCGCTGTCGTGGGGGGTCGAGACGTTCCTCGTCCCGCAGGTCGAGCACACCGACGACATGATCGCCCAGGTGGACTTCTCGCTGCTCTCGATCGGCCGGCTGCAGGTGGGCGACCGCGTGGTGGTCGTGGCCGGCAGCCCGCCGAACACCGTCGGATCGACCAACCTGATCCGCGTGCACGAGGTCGGTACCGACTCGTGAGCGAGGAGACCGTGCCGACGTCGCAGGCCGCCGCGCTCATGGCCGTCCTGGCGCTGGAGGAGCGCGAGCCCGACGTCTTCGTCGGCCAGACGCCGCGCACCAGGATGCAGCGCATCTTCGGCGGGCAGGTGGCCGGGCAGGCGCTCATGGCGGCGACCCGCACCCTGCCGGAGGGGCGTGCGGTGCACTCGCTGCACTCCTACTTCCTGCGCCCGGGTGATCCGAACGAGGAGATCCGCTACGCCGTCGAGCGGATGCGCGACGGCCGGACCTTCAGCACCCGCCGGGTGGTCGCCTGGCAGCGCCGGGCCGACAAGGACGCCGCGATCTTCGTGCTCACCGCGGACGCGTCGGCGGGGGAGGCCGCGGTGGCCGAGCACTCCCTGCCGATGCCCGACGTGCCGGATCCCGAGAGCCTGCCGTCGTTCATGGACCTGATGGCCGCCCGCGGCGAGACGCGGGTGTCCCGCAGCCTGGGCGAGGCGGTGGAGCAGCGGCTGCTCGAGCACCCGTGGGACCGGCCGCCGAAGACCTACCCCAACACGAAGTCCTGGGCGTGGATGCGGGTGTCCGGGCAGCTGCCCGACGACCAGCCCGTGCACGCGGCTGCGCTGACGTTCGCCAGCGACCTCAGCCTGCTCGGTGCGGGCACCGCCCGCCTCGGCGGCGGCTGGGGCAAGACGGCGGGCTCGAGCCTGGACCACGCGGTCTGGTTCCACCAGCCGGTGCGGGCCGACGAGTGGTTCCTCTACGAGACCGACAGCCCCGCGGCGTCGCACGGGCGGGCGCTGTGCTTCGGCCAGATCTGGGCGGCCGACGGCACCCACGTCGCCACGGTCACCCAGCAGGGCCTCATCCGCTCGCTCGAGTAGGGCCCCCTCCGCAGCAGGTCACCTGCGGGCCGCCGCCTGCTCGGCGGCCCGGGTGGCGAAGTCGGCGGCCAGCCAGTCGTGGCCCTCGCACAGCAGCGCCCAGGCCCGCTCGACGTGCGTCCGCGTCGTCGTCGGTGAACCGACGGCGATCCGCAGGACCGCGCGTCCGCCGACGGTGGTGTGGGTCAGGAAGACCTCGCCGCTGTCGTTGAGCCGCTCGAGCAGGGTCATGGTCGCGACGTCGGCGTCCACCTCGGCCGGCCAGCGGGGCGTGAGGCACACCAGCGACAAGGGGTGGGGCTGCAGGACGTCGAAGCGCTGGTCGGCCTCGGCCCAGCCGGCGAGCTCCTGGGCGAGCGCGACCGAGCTGCGGATGTGCGCGCGCAGCCCCTCGGCGCCGTACCAGCGCAGGACGAACCACAGCTTCAGCGCGCGGAACCGCCGGCCCAGCGGGATCTGCCAGTCGCGGAAGTCGACCACGGCGCCGGCGTCGGTGGCGGCGTTGCGCAGGTACTCGGGGAGGATCGCCAGCGCCCCGGTGAGCGCGGCCCGGTCGGCGACCCAGAACAGGGTGGCGTCGAAGCCGGTCAGCAGCCACTTGTGCGCGTCGGTGGTGTAGCTGTCGGCCCACTCGACGCCGGCCTGGAGCTCGCGCAGCTCGGGGACGAGCGCGCTGACGCCGGCGTAGGCCGCGTCCACGTGCAGCCAGGCGCCGTGCTCGCGGCAGATCGGGCCGAGCGCGGCCAGCGGGTCGACGGCCGTGGTGGACGTCGTCCCGACCGTCGCGCACACCAGCACCGGCGTGTAGCCGCGGGCCACGTCCCGCGCCATCCGGGCGGCCAGCGCGCCGGGATCCATCGCGAGGTCGCCGTCCACCTCGACGATGCGGACCGCGTCGCTGCCCAGGCCCGCGACGCGCACCGCCTTCTCCATGGAGGAGTGGGTCTCGGCGGAGACGTAGACGGTGGCCCGGTCGGGCTCGACACCGCAGCGGACGGTGCCGCCGCCGCTGGCGCGGTGCAGCGCGGCCAGGAGCGCGACCAGGTTGGCGCCGGAGCTGGAGTCCTGGACGACGCCGCCGCCGGAGCCGGTGGAGCGGAAGGACGCCGGCAGGCCGAGCAGTTCGGCGAACCAGTCCATGACGTGCTGCTCGAGCTCGGTGGCCGCGGGGCTGGTCACCCAGGACATGCCCTGCACGCCGAGGCCGGCCGAGACGAGGTCGCCGAGGACGGAGGGGCCGGAGGTGTTGGCCGGGAAGTACCCGAAGAAGCCGGGGTGCTGCCAGTGGGTGAGCCCGGGGACCACGACGCGGTCGAGGTCGGCCAGCACGTCGCCGAAGGGCTCGCCCTGTTCCGGGGGAGCCGGCGGCAGGGCGGCGCGCACGTCACCGGGCGCTGCCGTCGACCGGACCGGGAAGGTGCCGATCCGCGACCAGTAGTCGGCGATCCAGTCGACGACCTCGTGGCCGTGCTGCCGGAACTGCTCGGGAGTCATGTGCGGAGCGGGCTCGGTCACCCCCTCACCGTATTGCCCGCGAGGAGCGGGGCCCGAAGGGTCCCCGACGAGCGAGGCGGCGCAAGACGAAGACGCCGGGACAGGAGCCGCTCCGCGAGACGGCGTGAGGAATGGGGCCCGGAGGGTCCCGTGACGATCGCCAGGGGTGGGCTCGACGCCAGTGGGGAACGGCACGTGGCCGCGGTGCCGATCCGGAGGATCGGCAAATCCAGCACAGTGCCCCCGGTGCGACTCGAACGCACACTGCGCGGGTTTTGAATCCGCTCCCTCTGCCGATTGGGGTACGGGGGCGCGCCGGGGTGGCCGGCCGCCGCGTCAGCCTAGCCGGGGCCCTGTCGGGGACGACGTCGCTAGGCTCGGCCGGTGAGCAGCGCGCCGGCCAGGGTCCTCATCGCCGAGGACGAAGCACTCATCCGCCTCGATCTGAAGGAGATGCTCGAGGAGGAGGGGTACGAGGTCGTCGCCGAGGTCGGGGACGGGCAGCAGGCGGTGGATCGGGCCCGTGAGCTGTCGCCGGACCTGGTCGTCCTCGACATCCAGATGCCGGTGCTGGACGGCCTGTCGGCCGCCGAGCAGATCGCCTCGGCCCGCATCGCCCCGGTGATCGTGCTCACCGCGTTCAGCCAGCGCGAGCTCGTGGAGCGGGCTCGGGACGCGGGTGCGATGGCCTACCTGGTCAAGCCGTTCTCGAAGACCGATCTGGTGCCGGCGATCGAGGTGGCCCGGGGCCGCTTCGCGGAGATGACGGCACTGGACGGCGAGGTCCGCACCCTGGAGGAGCGCCTGGCGGCACGCAAGGTGGTGGAGCAGGCGAAGGGGTTGCTCATGCAGCGTGCGGAGTGGAGCGAGGCCGACGCCTTCCGCGCCATCCAGCGCGCGGCGATGAACCAGCGCACGTCCATGCGGGCCGTGGCGGAGGCCCTGCTCGCCCCCGGCGCGTCGGCGGATCAGGTGCTCGGGAACGAGGGGCGTAGCCCGACCGGGTGACGAAAATGCGTGCAGGCGGTGCTCCTGGGGTGTCCCAGGTCACGACCTCATCACGGTGAGTCCGACGCCGGGTCCAGGCGGGTGATCCGCGGCTAGGTTCGGCGCACCGATCGGGCGTCCGAGCGGCGGGATCCTCCTGTGGGCCCGCACGGCGACGTCCAGCAGCACACACAGGGAGTTCCTTGATGCGCACAGGCACCACAGCCCGCGCCATCGCCGTGACCGGCGTCGCCCTGCTCGCCATCTCCGCCTGTGGCGGCGACGACGACGGCGACTCGGCGGCCAGCGGCGGCAACGGCGGCGGCGACAAGCAGGTCAACATCTACGGCGTCGACGGCAACATGGGCAACGCCCTCGGTGAGGACTTCGAGGAGGAGGGCGCCCTCGCGGGCATGAAGGGCACCACGCCCCTCACCGAGCTCTCCGGCGACTTCAAGGAGCGCCTCGAGGGCGTCTACCCGGGGCTGCAGGACTACAACTACGCCGGCGAGACCTACGACGCCATCATCATCAGCGCGCTGGCCGCGCAGGCGGCCGGCACGAACGACGCCAACGTGTTCAAGGACTACGTCAACGGCATCACGTTCGGCGGCGACAAGTGCGAGGACTTCGCGTCCTGCATCGAGATCATGAACGGCGGCGGCAACGTCGACTACGACGGCATCTCGGGTCCGCTGAGCTTCGCCGACGCCGGTGAGCCGGCGCAGGCGAGCTTCGGCCTGCTGCAGTTCGGTGACGACAACGCCCTCGACGACGACGCGACCGAGTACGTCATCGCCGGCGACGAGGCCGACGCCGCCACCGACGAGGGCCCCGCCTACGCCCCGGCCGGGACCACCGGTGGTCCGCTGATCGTCGGCACGCTGCTGCCCGAGACCGGCAACCTCGCCTTCCTCGGCCCGCCGGAGATCGCCGGTGCGCGACTGGCGCTCGAGGACATCAACGCGGCCGGTGGCGTGCTGGGTCAGCCGATCCAGCTCATCGAGCGCGACTCGGGTGACCCGACCACGGACATCGCGACGCAGTCGGTCGACCAGCTGATCCAGGCCGGTGCCAACGTGATCGTCGGCGCCGCTGCCTCGGGTGTGAGCCTCACCGTCATCGACGCGATCACCGGCGCGGGCATCATGCAGATCTCGCCGGCGAACACGTCCGACCAGTTCACGACGTACGACGACAACGGCCTGTACTTCCGTACCGCTCCGCCGGACACGCTGCAGGCTCGTGCGCTCGCTGACCTGATCATCGACGACGGCAACAACACCGTCGGCGTCCTGGCGCTGAACGACCCGTACGGCACGGGCCTGGCCCAGAACACCGTGGACAACCTGATCAGTGCCGGCCTCTCCGAGGACGACATCGTCAGCATCACCTACGACCCGCAGGCTGCGAACTTCGACTCCGAGGTCCAGCGGATGGTGGACTTCAACCCCGACGCCATCGTGGTCATCGGGTTCGAGGAGTCCTCGAAGATCATCCAGGGTCTGAACTCGAACGGCATCGGCCCGCAGCGGTGACAACCCGTACCGGGTCGCTGACCCGGTAGCGAGCCACCAGTGGCCCGGCACCGACACGGTGCCGGGCCACTGTGCTGTCTCGGGACGTGCTGGAGCGGCCGCGCTTCAGGGGCCCGCGCCGAGCTTGCGAGGCGTGGGGGGAAGCGTGGTCCTTCTACTGGGCCTTGGCCAGCGTCCCCAGGTACAGCTCGATGACCTTCGGGTCGTTCATCAGCGACTGGCCGCTGGCGGTGTAGGCGTTGCGGCCCTGGTCGAGCACGTAGCCGCGGTCGCAGATCTGCAGGCACCGCCGGGCGTTCTGCTCCACCATGATGATCGAGACGCCGGTGGCGTTGATCCGTCGGCAGCGGATGAACACCTCGTCCTGGTAGGCGGGGGAGAGGCCGGCCGAGGGCTCGTCCAGCAGCAGCACGGACGGGTCCATCATCAATGCCCGGCCCATCGCCACCATCTGGCGCTCGCCGCCGGACAGCGTCCCGGCCTTGGCCTTGCGGCGCTCCCCGAGCAGCGGGAACAGCTCGGCGACGTACTCGAACCGCTCCTTGAACGACTTCGGGCGCAGGTACACGCCCATCTGCAGGTTCTCCTCGAGGGTGAGCGAGGGGAACACGTTGTTGTTCTGCGGCACGTAGCCGACGCCGAGCTGCACCAGCCGGTGCGCCGGGGCCGACGTGATGTCCTCCCCGCGCAGGGTGACCGAGCCGGACCGGACGGGGATGAGCCCGAACAGCGTCTTCAGCAGCGTGGACTTCCCGGCGCCGTTGGGCCCGATGATGCCCACCAGTTCGCCGTCCTGGAGGTAGAAGTCGCACCCGCGCAGGATGTTGACACCCGGCACGTACCCGGCCACCAGGTCGTCGGCGCGGACCAGCGCGCCCTCGGCCAGCCGGGCGTGCTCCTCGCTCGTCGCCGCCTTCTCGGCCGGCGACAGCCCGGCCGTCGCCGGCGTGGCCTGGTCGACCCGGGTGAGGTCCTCGCCCGACTCGTCGACCTGGATCAGGGGGTCGCTCATCGCTGGGTCCTCTCCTGCGTGACGCCACCGGCTCCGGCGCCGCCCTGGGCTTCTTCCTCGCGCGCGATGGACTTCTCCGCCTCGGCGAGGACCTGATCCTCCTCCTCGACGGTGAGCGGGGCGTCGTGGTGCGCGCCGAGGTAGGCGTCGACGACGTCCCGGTTCTGGCTGATCGACTCGGGCGGCCCCTCGGCGATCACCCGTCCGGCCGCCATCACGACCACCCAGTCGCTGATGTCGCGGACGACGTCCATGTCGTGCTCGACGAAGATGACCGTCATGCCCTGCTCGCGCAGGTCCTTGACGTGCCCGAGCAGGCTCTGGGTGAGCGCGGGGTTCACCCCGGCCATCGGCTCGTCGAGCATCACGACCTGCGGGTCGCTCATGAGGGCGCGGGCCATCTCCAGCAGTTTGCGCTGACCGCCGGAGAGCGTGCCGGCGAAGTCGTCCTTCTTGGTGTCCAGCTTGAACCGCGCGAGCAGCTCCATCGCCTTCTCGGTGTTCGCCGCCTCCTGCGAGCGCCAGATCGCGGGGATCAGGGCGCGGAAGAAGCCCTCCCCCCGCTGCCCCTGGGCGCCGAGCAGCATGTTCTGCAGCACGGTGAGCCGGGACAGCGCCTTGGTCAGCTGGAAGGTGCGGACGACGCCCAGCCGGGCCACCTTGTGCGGCGGCAGGTCGCTCAGCGGCCGGCCGTCGAAGCTCCAGGTGCCGCTGTTGGGCTGGTCGAAACCGGTGAGCAGGTTGAACAGCGTCGTCTTGCCGGCACCGTTCGGCCCGATCAGGCCGGTGATCCCGCCTCGCTGGATCTCGAGGTGGTCGACCGACACGGCCGTGAGTCCACCGAACGTCCGGGTGACCCCGTCGACGGTGATGATGGGGTCGGGCTTGGCGACGCCCACCTCCCAGGGCAGGTCGCGGAGCGCCGCCTGCGCGAGCCGTCGCGGGGCCGCTCCGGCCTCGCCCGCGCCGGAGGCCGTCGCACCGTGCGGTGTCGGGTCAGCGGGCATCGAGCATCACCTCTCGTCGGTCACCGAAGATGCCCTGGGGGCGGAAGACGAGCAGCAGCATCAGCCCGATCCCGACGAGGACGAAGCGGAGCTGCGCCACGTCGGTGGAGGAGAGCAGGTCGGAGGGGATCACGCCGTTCTCGATCATCGCGCGGAGGCCGGTGTCGGTGAACTGCAGGATGAACAACAGGATCATCGACCCGATCACCGGGCCGAGCACCCGGGCGGCGCCGCCGAGGATGACCACCGCGTAGGCCAGGAAGGTGTTCGCGTTCTGGTACTGGTCGGGGATCGCCGAGCCGGTGCCGACGGCGTACACCATGCCGCCCAGGGCGCCGAAGATGCCGCCGAGCACCAGCGCCTGCATCTTGTAGACGTAGACGTTCTTGCCCAGCGAGCGCACCGCGTCCTCGTCCTCGCGGATGGAGCGCACCACGCGGCCCCAGGGGCTGCGCACCAGGCCCCAGACGAGCAGGCAGGACAGGGCGACCAGCAGCCAGCCGACGAGCGCCACCCACAGCTCACCGCCGGACCAGCTCGTCCCGAGGATCCGGTACCGGCGGCTGGTGTCCCAGGGGGCGAGCGCGATGAAGTCGCCGTTGAAGCCGGAGATGCCACGGGTGCCGTTGGTGACCGGTGTCGCCGAGACCGAGCGGAAGAGCAGGCGTAGCCCTTCGGCGGCGGCGATGGTGGCGATCGCCAGGTAGTCCGCTCTCAGCCGGAGGGTGGGCAGTCCCAGCAGCAGGGCGAGGACGACCGCGGCGGCGATGCCGACGAGGACGCCCACCCAGAACGGCAGGTCCCACTTGCTCACCGAGATCGCGATGCCGAAGCCGCCGAGCATGGCGAAGGCGATCTGCCCGAAGTTGAGCAGCCCGGTGTAGCCGAACTGGATGTTGATCCCGATCGCCAGCAGGGCGAAGAAGATCGCCTGGAATCCCAGGGCCGACTTGCCGGCGATCGCGATCGCGTCGATCAGTTCGCTCATGGGTCAGCCCACCCGGACGCGGCTGCCCAGGATCCCCTGGGGCCGGATGACGAGGATGACGATCAGGAGGAGCAGCCCGCCGACGTACTTGATGTCGTTGGGGATCACGAGGGTCGACATCTGGACGAAGACACCGACGATCAGGCTGCCCAGCAGGGCTCCGTAGGCGGTGCCCAGCCCGCCGAGGGTCACCCCGGCGAACATGAGCAGCAGCAGGCGGAAGCCCATGTCCCACTGCACCTGGTCGGACATGCCGAGCAGGACGCCGCCGAGCGCGGCGAGCGCACCGCCCATCATCCAGACCACCAGGATCACCCGGTTGACGTCGATGCCCGACGAGGCGGCCAGGTCCCGGTTGTCGGCCACCGCCCGCATCGCCTTGCCGATCTTGGTGCGCTGCAGCATGAGCGCGACCAGCACGAGGACGACGACCGAGATGATGATCGAGACCAGGTCGGCGTTCGACAGCCGGAAGACGCCGTAGTCGACGACCTGCGACCCACCGACTCCCCGGTAGGGGCTGGACCGGCCGCCGTAGACCACCTGCACCAGGTAGCGCAGCAGCAGGGACAACCCGATCGAGACGACGAGAGCGGCGATCAGACCGGTCCCGCGCCGGCGGAGCGGACGCCACAGGCCCAGTTCGTTGAGCGCGCCGACCGCCGCGCCCACCAGCATGGCGATGAGCGCCGACCAGATCAGTGGCACCCCGCCCTGGACGTTGATGAACCAGGCTGCGACCGCCCCGATGGTGACCAGCTCGCCGTGCGCGAAGTTCGTCAGCCCGGTCGTGCCGAAGATGAGCGACAGGCCGACCGCGGCCATCGCGATCAGGAGCCCGAAGCGGATCCCGTCGACGAAGAGCTGGACGGCGCGGATCTGGCCGCTGCCGGCCTCCCGGCTGCCGTCGGACAGGCCGATGATGACCGCCTGCCGCCGCCCCTCGTCCACGGTGACCGTGCGGGTGTTCTCGCCGGCCAGCTCGACGCCGTCGGGGAGGTCGTCGGCGTCCAGCGTGACGACGTACTCCCCGGGTCCGGGGACGTCGACCACCCAGCGGCCGCGCTCGTCGGTCGTGACCGAGTCGATCTCCTCCCCGGCGGGGGTGGTGACCTCGATGCCGACGTCCGCGATGGGGCCGCTGCGGCTGGTCTGCACCGTCCCGGAGACCTGTTCGCCCTCGGCCTGCGCGACGCCTGGTGCGAGCACGAGGAAGCCGAGGCCGAAGAAGGCGACTAGCGCCAGCCGCACCAGGGTGTGCTTCCGGGGGGACACGGAGCGTCCCGCAGATCGGGTCGCGGGGTCGGGGTCGGCGCTCGCCGATCGTCGACCGTGCCGTCGTGCACGGTTGCCCGCGTGCGTCACTCGACCTCCCAGAGCGGATGAATGGAGCACGGGACCCTAACCCGGAGATGTGACCCAGCAGTCACTCTCGGGAGACTTGTGACCTTCCCGCGACACTCCGCAGGTGTCGCGGTGCCTGCCGTACCGGCGCGCCGCCGCTGCCCTCACCGGCTCCGGGTGCACTCTTCCTTCACCATCCGGGGGAGGGCTCCTGTGGCAGGGAACGGTTCGCGGTCTCGAGTGGTCACGCGCACGGCGCGTGTCTCGGATCTACCCGTCGTGCTCGAGCTGGTCCGCCAGCACCGCGTCGAGGCGCACGCCGAAGAGGTGCTGACCGGGCATCCCCCCGTGCACGCAGCCGGCGCGGGCTTCCGCCGGCTGCTCGACGACCCCGGTCACCGCGTGGTGCTGGCCGTCGTCCCGGCGCCGGAGGACGGTCCGGAGCTCGGGGTCGGGCTGGCGGTGCTGGGCCTGGACCCGCTGTCGCTGGTGCTGGGCACCCCGCAGGTCACCGTGGACACGTTCGTCGTGCACCGCGAGCACCGCAGGGCCGGCGTCGGCGCGGCGTTGCTGGGTGCGGCCGCTGCCTATGCGGCGGAGACCGGCGCGGCGTACGTCGTCGCCGCGGTGCCGCAGGAGGCCGAGCGGCAGCGCTTCTTCGCGCGCATGGGTTTCGCGCCGCTGACGACGCGGCGGATCGCGTCGCTCAACACGCTCGGCCGCTCGCTCGCGGCCTGGCAGCGTCGCCGGCTGGGGATCATCCCGCTGCCCCGCCGCGGGCCAGGGGCCGCGCGGCGGCGCAGCGTGCCGCCGCTGCCGTCGGCTACGTCCCCGCGTTGAGGGTCATGCAGGTCAGCCGGGCGGTGGCGGTCGGCCGGCCGGCGTCGTCGGTGACCTCGATGAGGAAGGTCGACAGCGTGCGGCCCCGGCGCACCGGCGTGCACACCGCCGTCACGGTGCCCGAGGTGGCGGCGCGCAGGTAGCTGGCGTTCAGCTCGATCCCGACCACCTGCTTGCCCGGTCCCGCGCCGATGGCCGCGGCCACCGACCCGATCGTCTCCACCAGCGCGCAGGTCGCGCCTCCGTGCAGGAGACCGAACGGCTGCTCGTTGCCGGCCACCGGCATCGTGGCGACCAGCCGGTCGGGGTCGTAGTCGGTGATCCGGATGCCGAGCTTGTCGTCCAGCGGGCTGAGCGAGTCCGGGCGCATCCAGTCGGGAGGAGAGGTGCTCATCCGGGCACCGTAGCCACCTCCGAGGGCGTCCCGGCTGTCAGTCCGGGCACATAGGATCCGTGCCGATGTCCGCTCCGGTCTCCACCTCTGCGTCCACCGCCCCCTCGAGCACCGGCACCCGTCCGCGGCTGCTGCTGCTCGACGGGCACTCCCTGGCCTACCGGGCGTTCTTCGCCCTGCCGGTGGAGAACTTCTCGACCACGACCGGCCAGCCGACCAACGCCGTCTACGGCTTCACGTCGATGCTGATCAACATCCTGCGCGACGAGCAGCCCACCCACCTCGCCGTGGCCTTCGACGTGGGGCGCACGACCTTCCGCAGCGAGATCTACGCCGAGTACAAGGCGAACAGGTCGGAGAGCCCGACGGACTTCCGCGGCCAGGTGAGCCTGGTGCAGGAGGTGCTCGGGGCCCTGCGGGTGCCGGTCATCACCGCCGAGGGGTACGAGGCCGACGACGTCATCGCCACGTTGACCGTGCAGGCGGTGGAGCAGGGCATGGACGTGCTCATCGCCACCGGTGACCGCGACGCGCTGCAGCTGGTCAACGAGCACGTCACCGTGCTCTACCCGCGCAAGGGCGTGTCGGAGATGACCCGCTTCACGCCGGAGGAGGTCGAGGCCAAGTACAACCTCACCCCGGCCCAGTACCCCGACTTCGCCGCGCTGCGGGGGGACCCGAGCGACAACCTGCCGAGCATCCCGAGCGTCGGGGAGAAGACCGCGGCCAAGTGGGTGCGGGAGTACGGCTCGCTCGACGCGCTGGTCGACCAGGTCGACACCGTGAAGGGCAAGGTCGGCGAGAAGCTGCGCGAGCACCTGTCGTCGGTGCTGCAGAACCGGCGGCTCACCGAACTGGACCGCGCGGTGCCGCTGGAGCTGGGGCCGCAGGACCTCGCCGTCCAGGCGTGGGACCGCAACGAGGTGCACACGCTCTTCGACAACCTGCAGTTCCGCGTGCTCCGCGACCGGTTGTTCGCCACCCTCACCAGCGCCGAGCCCGAGGTCGAGGGCGGGTTCGACGTCACGATCGACGACGTGCCCGCCGGCGGGCTGGGGGAGTGGCTGGACGCCCACGCCCGGGGCCGCACCGGGGTCATCCTCCGCGGCACCTGGGGCCGGGGCACCGGGGAGCTGACGGGGGTGGCGCTCGCGGCGGGCGACGACCACGCGACCTTCGTCGACCTCGGCCCGGACCTGGACGTCGCCGACGAGCAGGCGCTGGCCGCCTGGTTCGCCGACCCCGCCGCGGGCAAGGTCGTGCACGAGGTCAAGGGCCCGCTGCTGGCGATCTGGGCCCGCGGCTGGGAGCTGGCCGGCGTGGTCAGCGACACCGCGCTGGCCGCCTACCTGGCGCTCCCCGGCCAGCGGTCCTTCGACCTGGGTGACCTCGCCGTCCGCTACCTGCGCCGCGAGCTCAAGGACGCTGCCGAGCCCGAGGGCCAGCTCACCCTCGACGGGCTGGGGCCGACCGAGGACGACGTCGCCGCGGAGGCCGCCAAGGCCGACGTCCTCAAGGCGGTCGCGGTGAACGACCTCGCCGACGCGCTGGAGCAGGTGCTCGGGCAGCGGGGCGGTGACGCGCTGCTGGGGCAGATCGAGCTGCCGCTGACCCGGGTGCTCGCCGCGATGGAGTACCGCGGGATCGCCGTCGACCTGGACTTCCTGCGCGCCCTGCAGAGCGAGTTCGCCGAGGGCGTCGCCGCCGCGGCCGCCGAGTGCTACGCGGTGATCGGGCGCGAGGTGAACCTCGGCTCGCCCAAGCAGCTGCAGGCGGTGCTCTTCGACGAGCTGGGGCTGCCGAAGACGAAGAAGATCAAGAGCGGGTACACGACCGACGCCGAGGCGCTGACGTCGCTGCTCGCGCAGACCGGGCACCCGTTCCTCGAGCACCTGCTCCGGCACCGGGACGTGACCCGGCTGCGCACCGTCATCGACGGGCTCATCCCGATGGTCGACGACGCCTCGCGGATCCACACGACGTTCCAGCAGACGATCGCCGCCACCGGCCGGCTGTCCTCGACCGACCCCAACCTGCAGAACATCCCCATCCGCACCGCCGAGGGGCGCCGGATCCGGCAGGCGTTCGTCGTCGGCCAGGGGTACGAGTCGCTGATGACGGCGGACTACAGCCAGATCGAGATGCGGATCATGGCCCACCTCTCCGGGGACGAGGGGCTGATCGAGGCGTTCACGTCGGGGGAGGACCTGCACTCCTTCGTCGCCTCGCGGGCGTTCGACATCCCGATCTCCGACGTCGACCCGGAGATGCGCCGCCGGATCAAGGCGATGAGCTACGGGCTGGCCTACGGGCTGTCCGCCTACGGCCTGTCGCAGCAGCTGCGGATCTCCACCGACGAGGCGAAGCGGCAGATGGACGCCTACTTCGAGCGCTTCGGCGGGATCAAGGAGTACCTGGAGACCGTCGTCGACGAGGCCCGGCTCACCGGCTACACCGAGACCACGCTGGGACGTCGGCGCTACCTGCCCGACCTGACCAGCGACAACCGGCAGCGCCGCGAGATGGCCGAGCGGATGGCGCTCAACGCCCCCATCCAGGGCTCGGCGGCGGACGTCATCAAGGTGGCGATGCTCCAGGTGGAGAAGGCGATCGAGGCCGAAGGGCTGCGCTCGCGGATGCTGCTGCAGGTGCACGACGAACTGGTGCTCGAGGTCGCGCCGGGGGAGCGGGAGGCCCTCGAGGCGCTGGTCCGCCGGGAGATGGCCGGCGCCGCCGAGCTGTCGGTCCCGCTCGAGGTGTCGGTCGGCTTCGGCCGCACCTGGGACGAAGCCGCCCACTGATGGGCCGTGCGCTGATCGGCCCCGCGCTGATCGGCCCCGTGCTGGTGGCGCACACCGCCCAGGTGGAGCCGCACGTGCTCGACAGCGTGCGTCGGCTCCTCGACGAGGCCTTCGCGGGGGACTTCGACGACGACGACTTCGAGCACGCCCTCGGTGGGATGCACGCCCTCGTGCACGACGGCGGGGAGCTCGTCGGCCACGGCGCCGTCGTCCAGCGCCGGCTGCTGCACCGCGGGCGGTCGCTGCGCGCCGGATACGTGGAGGCCGTGGCGGTCGCGGCCGGTCGGCGCAGGCAGGGAATCGCGTCGATGGTGATGGCGGCCCTCGAGAGGGTCGTCCGGTCGGCCTACGACCTCGGCGCCCTCAGCTCCAGCACCGCCGGGGCGCCGCTGTACGACGCACGGGGCTGGGTCCGGTGGGAAGGCCCGACGTCCGTGCTCGCTCCGGACGGTGTCCGCCCGACCCCGGAGGACGACGGCTCGGTGCACGTGCTGCCCGGAACGGTCCAGCTCGACCTGCACGGGGAGCTCACCTGCGACTGGCGCGCCGGGGACGTGTGGTGACGCCGGACCTGCCGGCCGGTGTGCAGCGCGTCCTCGTCGCCGGCAGCACCGGCGCGGGCAAGACCACGATGGCCGCCGCGCTCGCCGAGCGGCTCGGCCTGCCGCACACCGAGATGGATGCGCTCTGGCACGGGCCCGGGTGGGTCCCTCGGCCGGACTTCGAGCCCGACGTGGACGCGATGCTGGCCGAGGGGCGCTGGGTTACCGAGTACCAGTACCGGCAGGTGAAGGCCAGGCTCCTCGAGCAGGCGCAGGCCGTGGTGTGGCTGGACCACCCGTTCCCGCTGGTCGCCGCCCGGCTGCTGCGCCGGTCCGTCGTGCGCGGCGTGCTCCGGACACCGTTGTTCAACGGCAACGTCGAGCAGCTCTCGACGTGGCGGCGCCCGTCGCACCCGGTCCGGATCGTGCTCAGCCGGGAGTTCTGGGCGAAGCGCCGCCGGACGGAGACCGAGCTGGCCGGCGTCGAGGGCCGGGGTGTCGTGGTCGTCCGGCTGCGCGGAGCACGACAGGCCCGCCGGTGGCTGGCGGAACAAGAGAGCTGAGGCTCCAGTAGAGCTTCAGGGTCGCGAGCAGGCCAGGACGAGCGTTCCCGGGATCAGGGCGCCGCGCTCGGGTGACCACTGCCCCCAGGTCTCGGTGCGGCCCGGCGTCCACTCCGGCTCGACGACGTCCTCGAGGACCAGCCCCGCACCCACGACCGCCCGCAACCAGTCGCCGACCGTGCGGTGGTGCTCGACGTAGACGGCGCGACCCGCGTCGTCGGTCTCCACGTAGGGCCGCCGGTCGAAGTAGGACGACGTGACCCGCAGGTCCTCCGGGTCGGGGGAGTCGGGGAACGGCCAGCGGAAGGGGTGGTTCACCGAGGCCACGAACCGGCCGCCGGGACGCAGCACCCGCGCGACCTCGACCAGCACCGCCCGCGCGTCGGCGACGAACGGCAGCCCGCCGAAGGCCGAGCACGCCAGGTCCATGGAGGCCGAGGCGAGGGGCAGGGCCCCGGCGTCGGCCTGCAGCAGGGGAACCGGGATGCCGGTGGCCCGGTTGAGCTCGGCGGCACGGGCCAGCATCCCGCCCGACAGGTCCAGCGCGACGACGTCCGCGCCCTGGCGGGCCAGCCACCGTGCGCACGGCGCGGAACCGCAGCCGATCTCCACCACCCGGCGGCCGGCGACGTCGCCGAGCAGGCGGGCATCGGCCTCGCGCAGCCCCTCGGGGCACCAGAGGAAGTCGACGTCGCCGAGATCACCGCCGTGCTCGGCGAGGTAGGCGTCCGCGGCGGCATCCCACCACCGGCGATTGGCGCGGGCGGACTCGTCCTGACCGGCCGGACGGCGCACCACGCCGCCGGCGGCCGGATAGCCGTCACTGCCCAGCGGCAGACCCGGGGACGGCGGGGGGACGGTGCTCATGTCCGACCGATGGTGGCACGGCGCGCCGGCCGGTCGTCGCGCACGCACCCAGGTGGACCCCGAGGTCCCGTCGTCCGTACCATGGGGGATGCGCCAGAGGTCTGTCGTGGTTTTCCCCACACGGAACGCCAGAGCCGGCTCTCCCCGCTGATCATCCCCGTGGCCGTCGGTCACGGGTCGTCCTGTCCCTACGCATAAACCGTCCGGAGCAACCAACCACATGACCTCCACTCAGGTCCGTCCTTCCAGCACCCCCCAGGTCGCCGTCAACGACATCGGCAGCGAAGAGGACTTCCTCGCCGCCATCGACCAGACGATCAAGTACTTCAACGACGGCGACATCGTCGAAGGCGTCATCGTCAAGGTCGACCGGGACGAGGTGCTGCTGGACATCGGCTACAAGACCGAGGGCGTCATCCCCTCGCGCGAGCTCTCCATCAAGCACGACGTCGACCCCAACGAGGTCGTCAGCGTCGGTGACGAGGTGGAGGCCCTGGTTCTCCAGAAGGAGGACAAGGAAGGGCGGCTGATCCTCTCCAAGAAGCGCGCGCAGTACGAGCGCGCCTGGGGCACGATCGAGGCCAAGAAGGAAGCCGACGAGGTCGTCACCGGCACCGTCATCGAGGTCGTCAAGGGTGGCCTCATCCTCGACATCGGCCTGCGCGGGTTCCTCCCGGCGTCGCTGGTCGAGATGCGCCGCGTCCGCGACCTGCAGCCCTACGTGGGCCGCGAGCTCGAGGCGAAGATCATCGAGCTCGACAAGAACCGCAACAACGTCGTCCTCTCCCGCCGCCAGTGGCTGGAGCAGACCCAGTCCGAGGTCCGCAGCGAGTTCCTCAACAAGCTCGCCAAGGGCCAGGTCCGGTCGGGCGTCGTCTCCTCGATCGTCAACTTCGGTGCCTTCGTGGACCTGGGTGGCGTCGACGGCCTGGTGCACGTCTCCGAGCTGTCCTGGAAGCACATCGACCACCCGTCCGAGGTCGTCGAGGTGGGCCAGGAGGTCACCGTCGAGGTCCTCGACGTCGACCTGGACCGCGAGCGCGTCTCCCTGTCGCTGAAGGCGACCCAGGAGGACCCGTGGCGTCAGTTCGCCCGCACCCACCAGATCGGGCAGGTCGTCCCGGGCAAGGTCACCAAGCTCGTCCCGTTCGGTGCGTTCGTGCGCGTCGACGAGGGCATCGAGGGCCTGGTGCACATCTCCGAGCTGGCCGAGCGCCACGTCGAGATCCCGGAGCAGGTCGTGCAGGTCGGCGACGAGCTCCTGGTCAAGGTCATCGACATCGACCTGGACCGCCGCCGCATCTCGCTGTCCCTGAAGCAGGCCAACGAGGGCGTCGTCGGCGTGGACGACCAGTTCGACCCGGCCGCCTACGGCATGGCCGCGTCCTACGACGAGCAGGGCAACTACCTCTACCCCGAGGGCTTCGACCCGGACACCGGCGAGTGGCGCGAGGGCTACGAGGCGCAGCGCGAGGAGTGGGAGCGGCAGTACGCCGAGGCCCAGGCCCGCTTCGAGGCGCACCAGAAGCAGATCGCGGCCGCCAAGGAGGCCGACGCCGAGGCGGCGGCGGGTGGCAGCTACTCCAGCGACGACGCTGCCGGCGCCGATGCCCCGGCCAGCACCGGTGGCACCCTGGCCAGCGACGAGGCCCTGGCCGCGCTGCGGGCCAAGCTCGCCGGCGGGGAGTGATCCCGCGCTAGACCGCTGAACGCCAGAGGCCCAGGACCGGATCGGTTCTGGGCCTCTGGCGTTCGATCGCGAGCTCTCCGCACGTGCGAAAGGCCCCACGGACGACGTCCGTGGGGCCTTTCGCTCCGGCTCAGAGGCTGAGGATGATCGCGAAGGCGGTGCGCGGACGACCGCCGTTGCCGGCGAGGAACGCCCAGGTGTGCCGGCCGGCGGGCGGCGTCTGCACCAGCCAGCGCAGGAACGCGTTGCGCGGTCCGGCCGGGGGGCGCTGGAAGGCCATGCGCTCGCGGACGGCGGGGATGTCCGAGCAGCGCACACCGTCGGGAGCGCCCATCCGGTGACGGCCGGCGCCTCGGGAGGCGGCACGGGTCGACGGGGAGCCAGCTGCGGGCCGGTGACGGGACATGGTGGGTCTGCCTCTCTCGGCGGGGAAGTTCGCCGTGGCCGAAGTTATGTCCTGTGACTGGTGTGACTGGAGCGACGCGCCGGAGGACGCGCCACCGTGTTACCTCTCTGTGACCTTCGAGCCATCGGGTCGCTACTCTGCGCACATGGTGCGGATCGGACTGACCGGTGGGATCGGCTCGGGCAAGAGCACGGTGGCGGGCCTGCTGGCCGCTCGTGGCGCGGTGGTGATCGACGCCGACCGCATCGCCCGCGAGGTCGTGGAGCCCGGCACCCCGGGGTTGGCCGCGGTCATAGAGGCGTTCGGGGACGGCGTGCTCGCCGCCGACGGTGCGCTGGACCGGCCGGCCCTGGCGGGCATCGTGTTCGCCGACCCGGAGGCCCGGGCCCGTCTGGACGGCATCGTGCACCCGCTGGTGCGCGAGCGGGCCGTCGAGCTCGCCGCTGCCGCAGCCGCGGACGCCGTGCTGGTCAACGACGTCCCCCTGCTGGTCGAGACCGGCCAGGCGGGCAGCTACGACCTGGTCCTGGTCGTCGAGGCGGACCTGGACGTCCGGCTGGCCCGGCTGGTCGAGCGCGGCATGACCGAGGATGACGCGAGGGCCCGCATCGCGGCCCAGGCGACCGACGAGCAGCGCCGCGCGGTGGCCGACGTGGTGCTCGACAACAGCGGCACCCTCGAGCGGCTCGAGGAGCAGGTGGACAGGTTCTGGACGGAGCGGGTGGAGCCCGCTCGCTCCTGACGAACCGGTCCGGAACGACGAAACCCCGGGCCGCCGATCGGCGGCCCGGGGTTTCTCCGGTGGGCGATACTGGGATCGAACCAGTGACCTCTTCCGTGTCAGGGAAGCGCGCTACCGCTGCGCCAATCGCCCGGCCCGGCCTCGCGGCCGGTCCCTCCTCCGCGCTCGTGCTCCGCGGAGGAGAACGAGGTGGAGACGGGATTTGAACCCGTGTAGACGGCTTTGCAGGCCGTTGCCTCGCCTCTCGGCCACTCCACCGCACGCGGGCGCCGATCTCGCGATCAGCGCCCGAGGTTCCGAGCGGACGACGGGATTCGAACCCGCGACCCTCACCTTGGCAAGGTGATGCTCTACCAACTGAGCCACGTCCGCGTTGCAGGAAGAACGTTACCTGACGGTTCCCGACCCTCCAACGAGGGGGTCTCCGGCGGGTGTGCCGGTGCCCGCGTCAGGCGCGCCCGCCGAGGTCAGCGCCCCGAGGGATCGGCTCCTCCGTTGGACAGCAGGACGTGCAGCTCGTCGTCCAGGTCGAGCAGCTCGCTCTCGGAACCGGAGGGGACCAGCGCCTCGGTCTGCCGCAGGAAGCCGGCCACGGCGGCCCGCGAGAGCTCGAACAGCGCCTCGCCCGAGGGAGCGCGCAGGTGGAGGTACAACACGTCGCTGGCGGCGTGGGCAGGCCAGACGCGCACGTCGCCCTCGCCCGCGGGCCGGTCGAGACCGGCCCGCAGGAGCTCGCGGCTCACCAGCCAGGCGATGCCTTCCTCGGAGTCCACGACAGCCCTGTCGTCGCCGACGTCGCCGAACGCGATCCGCACCGCGAAGGGGTCGGCGGGCTCGTAGCACAGCAGGGCGGGCACCTCGGTCCAGGACCGAGGACCGATCAGCTGCAGCGTGATGGGCGCGGAGTGCCCCGGGTTCCAGCGGCTGGTCATACCGGCCTCAACGACGATCCGACCCGGGAGTGACGCGGTTCGTCACTCCAGTCACACGTGTCCCACCGGCCCCACAACTCGGTCATGGTGGTGTGTGTGTCCGCCGAGGACGGTTCGGAAACGGGTTTGGTGCGGACGTGACGAATGGTGCGGCCGGTGGGTCCGGTCACCGTGTCGCTCCCCGTAGGCTGCGGGCAGCCGTCGCTGCGGGGCGCAGCGGGCAGATGGGGAGGTGGCGACCCTGAGCGGGCACGAGACCGCGGCTCCACGGGAGGCCACTCCGCGTGCCGAGACGCCCGAGGAGCGTCGGGCCCGGTACGACTCGGATGACGTCCGGAGCCTGCGCGAGCGGGTCCGCGACACGACCTGGCGCCGGCGGATCGCCGCCCATCGGAGCACCGACCACGCCTACCGGGTGGCCGTGGGCGTGGTGGGTGGGCTGGTCGTCGCGTTCGGCCTGGTGACCATCCCGCTGCCCGGACCGGGCTGGCTCACGGTGATCGCCGGGCTGTTCGTGCTCGCCAGCGAGTTCACCTGGGCCGAGCGGCTGCTGGAGTTCACCAAGAAGCACGTGAGCCGCTGGACCGCCTGGGTCGCCCGGCAGCCGCTGTGGGTCCGGCTGCTCCTGGCGCTGGCCACCGCCGCCTTCGTCTACGGCGTCGTCGTGGTGACCCTCCACCTCATCGGGATCCCGGGATGGGTGCCGGGGTGGGTTCCGCTCTGGCGGTGAGGATCTGGCACACTTGCCGACGCGGCCGCACGCGACCGTCCGGGCGATTGGCTCAGTGGTAGAGCGCTTCGTTCACACCGAAGAGGTCACTGGTTCGAACCCAGTATCGCCCACCGGATCTAAGGGGCCGGCAGCCTGCACGAGGCTGCCGGCCCCTTCGTCGTCCGTGCCGGGCGGTCAGGCGTCGACGTACCGCACGAGCCGCACCATGCCGTCCTCCATGTGGTGGTGGTTGTGGCAGTGGAACAGCCAGTCGCCGGGGTTGGTGGCCAGGAAGTCGAAGGTCACGACGCCGCCGCGCGCCGGCACGGTGACGGTGTCCTTCACCGGCCCGCGGCCGGACGGGGTCAGCACCTGGAAGTGGTGCCCGTGCAGGTGCATGGGGTGCCACTTCGCGCTGGTGTTCCGCATCGTCAGCCGGACCCGCTCGCCCTCGGCCACCGGCAGCGGGTCGGCGTCGGGGTAGCTCTGCCCGCCGATCTGCGTGCCGGACAGGACGAGGTCGTAGACCCGGTCGGGTTCCCCGGCGGGCAGCGCGAGCGGCTCGCGGGAGAGCAACTCGTCGTAGGAGGGGAGGCGGCCGTCCAGCTCGGCCGGGCGCTCGGCGGCCACGGGCGCCGTGGTGGCCTCGCTGCCGGTGTAACGCAGCACGGCCCGGCCCCAGCCGCGCCGTCCCTCCGCCTGCACGCCCACCTGCCAGGCCCCACCGCTCTGGGCGGCGTCGACCAGGACGTCGTAGCGCTCACCCATGCCGAGGCGCAGCGCGTCGACGGTCACCGACTCCACCGGCATCCCGTCGGTGTGGGTGACCGTCAGCCGGTGCCCGGCGATCGCGAAGCGGAAGCCGGTGTCCGCGGCCACGTTCATGACGCGCAGCCGGACCCGGTCGCCCGGCCGGACCTCGAGCACCCGCGGGTCCTCCGGTGGACGGCCGTCGACGAGCAGCAGGGGATAGGCCCGCCCGCCGAAGGAGACCTCCTCCGCGGCGGGCGGCTCCTCGGTCTCCGGCGTCGCCCCGTGCCCGGCGTGGTCCGCCGCGTCGACGCCGTCCCGCCAGTCGTCGAGCATCAGTGTGTACTCGCGGTCGTAGGACAGCTCCTCGGTGCGGGGTTCCACGACCAGGGGGCCGTAGAGGCCGCGGTCGAGCTGCATCCCGACGTGGGCGTGGTACATGAAGGAGCCGGCGATCGGGGTCTCGAACTCGTAGGTGAACCCGTCCCCGGGGGTCACCGGGTCCTGCGTCACTCCCGGGACGCCGTCCATCCCGTTGGGCGGCGCGAGCCCGTGCCAGTGGACCGTGGTGTCCTCCGGCAGGGCGTTCTCCAGCCGCACCCGCATCACGTCGCCGGCCTTCAGCCGGATCTCGGGTCCGGGGACCATGCCGTATCCCCACGTGGGGATCTCGCGGCCCGCGAGGTCGAGCCGCATCGGCGCAGCGGTGAGCCGCAGGCCCCCCGCGGACGGGGGGCCTGCGGCCGGGCGCGCCTTCGCGGAGCACCCGGCGAGCAGGGAGAGGCCGGCGACCGTGGTCAGCCCCAGGAACTGGCGACGGGTCGCCGGCATCCCCGTGCTCACGCCGCGGTGAACTCGGCGAACATGCCCAGCGTGTGGTGCGGTGCGCCCATCCCCATCGTCTCCAGGCTGGTCGTGCCCTGGGGGATGAAGCAGGCCGCGCCGTACCGTCCCTCGTCCAGGCGGAGGAACGTGGTCTCGGACTCGCCGGGCATGGCGTAAGTGATGCCCCTGAGCTCGATGCTCGAGAAGACCTGCTCCTCGGGCTGCGCGAGCAGCTCCTCGACCGGCATCGTGACGTCGTCGTTGATGCGGGCGATGCCGATCTCGTGCATCTCGGTGCCCTCGTTGTGGAACGTCACCGCGACGATGCCGGCCGGGACCTCGTCCGGCAGCCCCTCGTACTCGTAGTCGACACCGGTGGCCTCGATCGCCTCGAAGCCGCACTCGGCGAGCATGAACTCGTCGATGTCGTCGTCGGCCTGCTGGAACTCCGGACCCTCCGTCGCCGACGGGTCGCCGGTCGTCAGCGCCTCGCGGACGGTCTCCGTCCCCGTGGTGACGGCGTCGGCGATCTCCTCCGGAGCGGTCTCCTCGACCTCGGCGAGCAGCGGCTCCAGCGTGGCCCCGAACTCCTCGAGCGCGGCCTGCTGCTCCTCCGGCGGAGCCGTCTCGTCGATCGGGGGCCCCTGGGAGAACGCCGCCTCGAGGTCCACCGACGCCTCGCAGAAGGCGTCGACGTCACCGGCCCCGGCGGTCTCGGACGCGGAGGTCTCCGTGGCCTGGCTGTCTCCACCGCCGTCGTCGTCGTCCGACCCGCAGGCGGCGAGCGAGACCGCGAGCGCGAGCGCGGCACCGCCGGTGGCCCAGCGCCGCAGGCGAGTCGTACGTGTCATGGGGTCCCTCGCTTCGACTGGTGCGATCGGCGGAGTGCCGGCCGCGATGCGCGAGAGAGTCCTGCGCCGAGCCGGAACCGAGCAGATCGTGAGACACGGCGGTGGGCGGAATCGGGGCTCCGCCCGCGATCCGTCACCGAAGGCTCTGCTGCGCTCGCCGATCGTCATGGACCGGCAGGAAGAACGGATGCGGAGGACGATCGGGGCGATGTCACATCCCTCGTCCCGGCCGGGTCGTGCCGCGCGGCTCGCGCTGGTCCTGGCGCGCGACGGCGGCACGTGCATCTGGTGCCGCCGGCCCTTCACCGGCCTCGTGGTGCCGACGACCGAGCACGTCGTGCCCAGGGTCAAGGGCGGCC
>NZ_LWUA01000279.1 GCF_005222955.1 Blastococcus sp. CCUG 61487
CCCCCGGGCGCGCACCCGGCTGGCCGAGGCCCAGCGGCACCTGCAGGTGGCGATCGACCAGCGCCGGGACGACCCGGAGAACGCCCTGCGGGAGGCGCACCAGGCCACCCGGCTGGCCCAGTCCGCGCTCCAGACGGCGCAGTCCGACGTCTCCGGCTGGGGCGGGCCGGGCGGCTACGGCGGCGGGTACGGCGGCGGGTACGGCCCCGGCGGGTTCGCCGGCGGGCCCCGGCGCGGTGGGGTGGACCTGGGCAGCCTGGTGCTCGGCGGCATCCTGGCCGGCGGCATGCGCGGCGGGTTCGGCGGTGGCGGGTTCGGTGGCGGCGGCTTCGGCGGCGGGGGACGTTCCGGCGGCGGCAGCTTCGGCGGCTCCGGTGGCCGCAGCGGCGGGGGCCGCTTCTAGACCGGGACCTCTGGGTTCTGTCGGACCCCGGTGGCACCGTGATCCCCCTCACACCCGAGGGAGGATCGATGCCCACTCGAGACACTGCCTGGCCGCCCGGGACGCCCTGCTGGGTCGACTACGGAGCTGCCGACGTGGCCGCGGCCCAGGAGTTCTACGGCGAGCTGTTCGGCTGGACCTGGAGCGGCGGCGAGGCGGAGTTCGGCGGTTACCTCAACGCGCTCAAGGACGGCCGGCAGGTGGCCGGCCTGGGCCCGCTGATGAGCGAGGACGACTCGCCCTGGTGGACGACCTACTTCGCCACCGACGACGCGGTGGCGTCCACCGCCCGCATCAGGGAAGCCGGCGGCACCGTCGTGATGGAGCCGATGGAGGTCGGGCCGATGGGCTCGATGGTCGTCGCGCTGGACCCGCAGGGGAACGCCTTCGGCCTCTGGCAGGCCGGCAGCCACACCGGGGTCCAGCGGTACAACGAGCCGGGCGCCCTGGTGTGGAACGACGCCGCGGTCGACGACCCGGTGGCCGCCCGCGAGTTCTACGCCGCCGTGTTCGGCTTCACCTGGACGGAGTTCCCCGGGATGGAGCCCTACGCCACCTTCAGCCTCGGCGGCGATCCGCTCGGCGGGCTGGGCCCGGCCTCACCCGGCCTGCCCGGGGGCTGGGCCACCTGCTTCGCGGTGTCGGGGACCGACGAGGCGGTCGCCGCCGTCGAGGCGCGCGGCGGCGCGGTGCTGACGCCCGCCGAGGACACGCAGTTCGGCCGGTTCGCCGTGCTGCGGGACCCGTGGGGAGCGCCCGTCTCGGTGATGGAGGTGCCCGCCGGCTGACGAGCCTCGCGGCACCGGCCGCTCGACCGGCGGGTTTGCCACCCGCCCGCTCGGGACACCGCTGCACGGTGCCGGACGGACCGCTGCCCCGCCCGGGGTGCCCGAAGCGCATGGTCTTCGGCCCCTGCGGCGGGGTCCGCGGGAACGAGCGCTGCGAGGTGGCGGAGCACCGCTGCGTCTTCCTCGACGGTCCGCTCCCGGCCTGGCCCGACCCGCCGGCGGCACCGGCGGCGGTCAGCGGCCTGCTCACCGCGGCGGCGCGCGGCCCCGTCGTCCTGAGCGACCTGACGACGGCGCCCTTCGACACCGACTCGGTGCGCCGGGTCGTGGAGGTGCTCGCCCCGGTCTCCGACGCGCTGCTCGCGGGCGAGTACGCCAACCGGCCGGACTTCCCGCCGACCATGCTCGCCGCCCGGGTGCTCGACGCCGGGGGCCGGCTCTGGACGACGCTGACCTGCCGCGACCGCAACCGCGTGGTGCTCGAGCAGGAGCTCGCCGGGCTCGCCGCACTCGGCGTCGACGGCGTCCTCACCGTCACCGGCGACGCGCGCGGCCCGGGGGTGCGCGCCGGCGCGACGCAGGTGTTCGACCTCGACGGGCCCCGGCTGGCCGCGCTCGCGTCGGACGTCGGGCTGCCGGTCGCGGTCGCCGAGTCCCCCGAGGCGCCGCCCGCCGGCGCGCGGCCGGCCCGGGTCGCGCAGAAGCAACGGGCCGGCGCCCAGCTGTGCGTGCTCAACCACGTCAGCACCCCGGCGCGGGTCGCGGAGTTCGTCACCGCCGCGCGGGCCGCCGGAGCGACGCTGCCCTTCGTCGCCGGCGTCGCCGTCTACACCGACGAGCCCTCCGCGCGGGTGCTGCAGCGGTTCCCCGGCCTGCACCTCGACGACGCCCGCGTCGAGCAGGTGCTCGCCGCCCCCGATCCCCGGGCGGCCGGCATCGAGGCGGCGGTGGAGGAGGCGCGGGCACTGCTCGCCGTCGACGGCGTCGTCGGGGTGAACCTGTCCGGGATGGGCTCGGCACGCGGTGAGGACGACGGGGCACGGGTCAAGGCCGCCGTGGCGGCGGCAGTGGGAGGAGCGCGGTGACCGAGCTCGAGAGCGAGGCGATGGAGGCGGAGTTCGACACCGTCGCCGGCTGGACCGAGGAGGCCGTGCGCGCGCTCGGCCCCGGGCACGCGATCCCGGCCGGGTGCCGGGGCAGCGGCAGCGAGGGCGCGCTGCGCTGGCTGGCCGACCGGCTGGAGCTGCACCCGGGCAGCCGGGTGCTGGACGCCGGCGCGGGTGTCGGGGGTCCCGCCGGATGGCTCGCGGCCGAGCGCGGCGTGCGACCCGTGTGCGCCGAGCCGATGGAGGCCGCGGCGCAGGCGTCGCGCCGGCTGTTCGGACTGCGCTCGGTGGTCGCGACCGGCCAGCGGCTGCCCTTCGCCGATCGCTCGTTCGACGCCGCGGAGTGCCTCGGCGTGCTGTGCACGACCTCGGACAAGGCCGGGGTGCTGGCGGAGCTGCGGCGGGTCCTCGACGACGGCGGCCGGCTCGGCCTGCTGGTGTTCGTCGCCGACGCGCCCCTCCCGCCGCCGCTGCCCGAGGGCAACGAGTTCCCGTCGGAGGTCGAGACGCGCGCGTTGCTCGCCGCCGCCGGGTTCGAGCTCCGCGACGCCGCCGACGCCGACCTCGCCGACAGTCCACCGGAGTGGACCGAGGCGGCCGACGCCGTCGACGCCGAGATCGAGCGGCGGCACGGGCACGACCCGCGCTTCCAGCAGGCGCGCGAGCAGTCCGGCCGGGTGGGCCGGTTGCTGGGCGAGGGAGGGCTGCGGGCCTGGCTGGCGGTCGCCGTCGCGCGCTGATGCCGAGGCCGTCCGGAGCGCCGCGACACACCGGGCCCGGTCTGGTCGCAACCGGCTCCGACCTGCGACGATGCCTCGCCCGGCCGCTCGACGCGCCGGCGAGGAACGGATGGGCGCATGCGTCGTCGTCGGTGGTCGGTCCTGGGCGCGGTGGCCTGCGTGCTGGCGGCGTCGGGGTGCGGCGCTGGGTTCTGGTCCGCCGAGTCCGCCACCGAGGGCGCCACCGAGGGCGAGGGCTGGACCGTGCTCGTCTACTCGATCGCCGACACCGACCTCGAGCCGTTCCTGCTCGGCGACCTCGCCGAGCTCGCCGAGGTGGAGTCCGGGGAGGACCTCCAGATCGCGGCGCTGGTCGATCGCGCCGCCGACTACAGCGACGAGGAGTTCCTCGACGTCGGCGACTGGGTGGGCGCCAAGTACCTCTCCCTCGGGGAGGGCAGCGCCGAGGAGCTCGACGACCTCGGCGACGTCGACACCGGGGACCCGGCGGAGCTGGCCGAGTTCCTCGAGCGCGGCATCGCCGACCACCCGGCCGAGCGCTACGCGCTGGTGATCTCCGACCACGGCGCCTCGTGGCCCGGCGTCGGCGGGGACGAGGGCTCGGGCATGAGCACCCTGACCCTCGAGGAGCTGCGCGAGGGCATCGCCGACGGCCTCGACGCCGCCGGCGTGGAGAAGCTGGACCTGCTCGGCTTCGACGCCTGCCTGATGGCCACGTACGAGACGGCGAGCACCCTCGCCCCGGTGGCCGACCGGATGATCGCCTCGCAGGAGCTCGAGCCCGGCCACGGCTGGGACTACGGCGCCTTCGAGGTCGCCGCCGACGACCCCGACGTCGACGTCGACACCCTCGGGACGGCGATCATCGACGGGTTTGCCGCCCAGGCCGACGAGGAGGGCACGGGAGCCGACATCACCCTGTCGATGATCGATCTCGACCGCGTGCCCGCCATCGACGCGGCGGTCGAGGAGTTCAGCGAGGTGCTGAGCGAGCGGGCCGCCGACGTGGCGCCCGTCGTCGGCCGCGAGCGGGCGCAGGTGCTCTCCTTCGGCCGCGACCCCGACCCGTCGGTCGACACCCACATGGCCGACCTGGGGCTGCTCGCCGCCGAGATCGGGGAGGACGCGCCCGGGGTCGCCGGCGAGGCCGAGGCGGTGATCAGCGCGCTCGCCGACGCCGTCACCTACCAGGTCACCGGCCCCGCCGCGGGCGGTGCGAGCGGGCTGTCGATCTACTTCCCGCCGACCGAGGACCTGCTCGACACCGACTACGCCTCGGTGGAGAGCGCCCAGGCCTGGGGCGACTTCCTGGGCAGCTACTTCGACGCGGGGGCCGCGATCCCCGAGGAGAGCCGGCCCACCTTCGTCGACGGCGACGTGGCGGTCTCCTTCGACGACTACGGGCTCGCCCTCGAAGCGGCGTTCGACGCCGCCGCCGAGGAGAACGTGATCTGGGCGAGCATCGGCTACGGCGAGATCGGCGAGGACGGGTCGGTGACCTTCTACGGCGAGGAGCAGGCCGACGTCTCCGAGGACGGGTCGGGCCTCGTCGTCGGCAGCTACGACCTGACCACCATGACGATCAGCGACGGGATCGACACCTCCTACGCCTACCTGACGGTGACGTGGGGCGACGACGACGCCGGGGTGGCCACGATCGACGTCCCGCTGGCCTACTTCGAGCCGGGCGAGGAGGAGTACCGGGACGTCACGCTGACCATCAGCTTCGACCCGGAGACCGGCGAGGTGCTGAACGAGACGTACTACTCGTACACCGCGGCCGGCACGTACGGGGAGCTCACCGCCGACCCGGAGGGGCTCATCGTGCCCAAGCTCCTGGTCGTCTCCCCGGACGGGATCGCGTCGTGGGAGCCGGCGTCCGACGTCGGGTTGTACGCCGACCTGCCCGACCTGGAGTACGACTTCGTCGCGCTGCCCTCGGGCACCGCGCTGTACGCCGAGCTGCTGGTGGAGGACTTCGGCGGGAACACCGACTCCGTCGCCGTGGAGGTCACCGTCCCGTGACGAGGTGAGCGCCGCCGGCCGAGGTGTGGTGGGCTGCGCCCGTGCGCACCTTCGACGCCCCGGACGGCACCACCCTCGCGTACCGCCGGACGGGGGACGGCGATCCGCTGGTCGTCCTGCCCGGTGGCCCGATGCGCGCCGCCGACTACCTCGGCGACCTGGGTGGCGGGCTGCGGCGGTCGCTCGTGCTGCTCGACCTGCGCGGGACCGGCGGGTCCGCGGTCCCGGCCGACCCGGCGACCTACCGGTGCGACGCGCAGGTCGACGACGTCGAGGCGCTGCAGGTGCACCTGGGCCTGGACCGGCTCGACCTGGTCGCGCACTCGGCGGGGGCCACGCTCGCGGTGCTGTACGCCCGCCGGCACCCCGAGCGGGTCGGCCGGCTCGTCCTCGTGGGGCCCAGTGCCCAGGTGGCCGGCGTGACGGTCTCGGACGACGACCGGCGCGCGGTCGCCGAGCAGCGGCGCGACGAGCCCTGGTTCCCGGACGCGTTCGCCGCGCTCGAGCGGATCCAGGCCGGCGAGCCGACGGAGGCCGACTGGGACGCGAGCGCCCCGTTCAACTACGGCCGGTGGGACGACGCCGCCCGCGCGCTGTCCGCCGCCGACGCCCACCAGCGCAACCAGGACGCCCGCGCCCGGTACCACGCTCCGGGCGCGTTCGACGCCGCCGACGTCCGCGCGGGTCTCACCCGCCTCCGGGTGCCGGTCCTCCTGCTGACCGGCGAGTACGACATGGTGATCCCGCCGAACCGGGCCGCTGAGTTCGCCGCCCTCTTCCCGGACGCGGCGCTCACCGTCCAGCCGCGAGCCGGGCATTATCCCTGGCTCGACGACGCCGCCGCGTTCGCCGGCGCCGTGACCGCGTTCCTGGACCGGACGACTCCGCCGCGCTCCGCCTGAGCCGACGCGGACGGGCCGCGGCGGGACGCGGATACTGGTCGCGATGAGCGCACCCCTGAACCTGGTCAACCTCGAGCGGGTGCACAAGGCACACGGCACGACGGTGATCCTCGACGACGTCTCCCTGGGCGTCGCCGCCGGTGAGCGGATCGGCGTCGTGGGCCGCAACGGCGGCGGCAAGTCGACGCTGCTCTCCCTGCTGACCGGCGCCGACGAGCCCGACTCCGGCCGGGTCACCCGCCGCGGGGACCTCGCCATGGGCGTCCTCGACCAGCTGGGCACGCTCCCGCCGGGGACGACGATCCGCGACGTCGTCCTTCCGACGAGCACGTTCGCCAACGAGCACGAGTGGGCCGCCGACCCGGCCGTGCGCAGCGTGCTGGCCGGGCTGGAGCTCGACCGGATGGGCCTGGACGCGCCGGTCGCCCCGATGTCCGGCGGCGAGCGGCGCCGGGTGGCGCTGGCCGCGCAGCTGATCCGCCCGCTGGACCTGCTGATCCTCGACGAGCCGACCAACCACCTCGACGTCGAGGGCGTGGCCTGGCTGGCCGAGTACGTGAAGGCACGGGCCGGCGGGATGGTCGTCGTCACCCACGACCGGTGGTTCCTCGACGAGGTGTGCACGACGACCTGGGAGGTCGCCGACGGGAACGTGCACGCCTACGACGGCGGCTACTCGGCGTACACGCTGGCGCGGGCGGAGCGGGCGCGGATCGCCTCGGTCACCGAGGAGCGCCGGCTCAACCTGGTGCGCAAGGAGCTGGCCTGGCTGCGGCGGGGCCCGCCGGCGCGCACCAGCAAGCCCAAGTTCCGCATCGAGGCGGCCCAGGCGCTGATCGCCGACGAGCCCCCGGCCCGCGACTCGCTGGCGCTCCAGGGCTTCGCGGCCCGCCGGCTCGGCAAGACCGTGTACGAGCTGGAGGGCGTGGACTACTCCGTCCCGACCGACGACGGACCGCGCATGCTGTTCCGCGACCTGACCTGGAACGTCGGGCCGGGCGACCGGATCGGCATCGTCGGCGTCAACGGCGCCGGCAAGACGTCGCTGCTCAAGATGCTGGTGGGGGAGGTCTCCCCGGACGCCGGGAAGGTCGTCGTCGGCCAGACCGTGTCGCCGGCGTACCTGTCCCAGCACGTGACCGAGCTGCCGCCGAAGGCCCGTGTGCTGGAGGCGGTGCAGGACGTCGCGCGGATCGCCCGGATCGGCAACCAGGAGATCTCGGCGTCGTCGCTGGCCGAGCGGTTCGGCTTCGCGGCGAACCGGCAGTGGACGCCGGTCGGTGATCTCTCCGGCGGCGAGCGGCGGCGGCTGCAGCTGCTGCGGCTGCTCATGGCCGAGCCGAACGTGCTGGTGCTCGACGAACCGACCAACGACCTGGACATCGACACGCTCACCGCGCTGGAGGACCTGCTCGACGGGTTCCCCGGCACGGTGCTGGTGGTCAGCCACGACCGCTACTTCGTCGACCGGGTCTGCGACAAGGTGGTCGCGCTGCTGGGCGACGGCTCGCTGGCCGAGCTGCCGGGCGGGGTGGAGGAGTACCTGGCCCGCCGGGCGGCCGGTGGCGCGCCGCTCACGACCGCGGCGGGGGAGCCGCGTCCGGTCGGGGCTCCCTCGACGGCGGCCCCCGCTGTCTCGGCCGCGGAGGCGCGGGCGGCGAAGAAGGAGGCGGCCAAGCTGGAGCGGCGGATGCTCAAGCTGGACGCCGACGAGAAGAAGCTGCACGAGGAGCTCGCCGCTGCCGCGACCGACTACACGAAGGCGGCCGAGCTGGACGCCCGGCTCAAGGCGCTGCAGGCGGAGAAGGACGAGGTCGAGGAGGCCTGGCTGACCGCCTCGGAGCTCGCCGAGGGCTGACCTTTCGGGGCCATGTTGATCAGCTGACCTGGTCAACAGACGTCCTCCCTCACGGTGGACAGTGAGGGAGGACGTCAGATGACCAGGAAGGCTGATCAACATCGAAGGGATTCAGGTGGTGGGCTCGGCCCGGTGGCGCTGGATCAGCCGCAGCCCGATCGCCACGACCGGGACGGCGCCGATCACGGCGTACGCACCGAACAGCAGCGGCGAGAACGGCGTGGCCATCGAGGCGACCAGCGCCACGACCGCGGGGACGATCAGCCACCTGCTCAGCACGCCGGCCCGGACGAGGCCGGAGATGCCGACCAGCGGCCCGATCAGCCCGAGCAGGGTGAGCGTCCCGACGATCCCCTGCGCAGGGGAGCCGGCCACGTCCTGGAACAGCGCGAGCGCGGCCGCGGGCTCGAGGGCCCGGCCCACGGCGCCGGTCCAGAAGTCGTACAGCACGAGACCGGTCACGGTGACCAGCCCGAGCGCCGAGAGCAGGGCCCCCACGATCGTCGTCGTGCTGCCGCGGCGGCCGCGGACGAGAACCGGCGCGGCCAGCCACGCCAGGGCCAGCGCCATGTTGCCGTAGTGCAGCAGCAGCGCAGAGAGCGCCGTGCGGCCCTCGTCGCGGGCCAGCGAGGCGATGTAGTCGGCGTCGGACATGGAGTCCGCCGGCGGCGAGGTCGCCATCCCGGTCACGTAGAGCAGCGAGCCGGCGATCATCGCGCCGCCGGCGAGCGGGAGGAGCCGGGCGCCGGCCGAGCGGGCGGGGCGCTCGACGGCGGTGGTGGTGGGGGACGGGGGCATCAGCTGGGTCGTCATGGCCCGAAAAGCTAGGGACGGCGGGGCTGCCGGGGCGTCCGCCGGAACGCACCGACCTGCGTCCGCCGTGAGGGGGAACGCAGCCGCCCGTCGTTCGGCCGCACGGGGGACGCCGGGACGGCCGCGCGGCCTCTAGCGTCGTCGCCATGCGCCCCTGGCCCGCCACGAGGCCCATCACGAGGCCCATCACGCGGCCCGTCACGAGGCCCGCGCGCCGGCTGCTGTGGCCGGCCGTCGGCCTGCTGATCGCCGGGCTGTCGGTCGTGGAGAACCTGACCGACGAGTTCTACGGCTTCCCGCTGGTCACTACCGTGCCCGCGCTCGTCGTCGGCCTGCTCCTCGCGGTCTGCCCGCGCTGGCCCGAGGCGGCCGCCGTCGGCGGTGCCCTGACCATCCTCGGCAACTTCGCGATGGACACCCCCGGCCCCGGTGGCGCCCAGCTGGTCGGCATGGGCGTGCTCGTCGGGCACGCCGTCGCCGTCCTGCCGCCCCGCGCCGGGATCCGGGCGACGCTGGTCAGCTCGGCGATCGCGCTGGTCTCCGGGTCGATCTTCTCCGTGTCGCCGTGGGAGGGCGTATTCTACTCGGTGGTCACCGGCGCGGGCTGGGCCGTGGGCACGCTGGTCCGCCAGGTGCAGCAGCGCTCCGGCGAGCTGCAGGTGCTGGCGGCCCGGCTGGCCGAGCAGCAGGAGGCGGTCGCCGCGGCCGCGGTCACCGCGGAGCGGGCCCGCATCGCCCGCGAGGTGCACGACTCGGTGGCGCACGCGGTGAGCGTGATGGTCCTGCAGATGGGCGGGCTGCGCCGGTTGCTGCCCGACCACCCCGACGCCCAGCGGGTGCTGCTCGACCTCGAGCGGCTGGGCCGCGACTCGGTCGACGAGATGCGCCGGGTGGTCGGCATCCTGCGCGACGGTGCCGACGGCGTCCCGGCTCCTCAGCCCTCGCTGAGCCGGCTCGAGCCGATGCTGGCCGACCTGCGTGCCGGCGGCATGCCGATCGAGCTGGTGGTCACCGGCGCTCCGCGCGAGCTGCCGCAGCTGGTCGACGTGTCCGCCGTGCGGATCGTGCAGGAGGCGCTGTCCAACGTGCTGCGGCACGCCGGGGCGGCGGCGACCCGCATCGAGCTGGACCACGCCACCGACCGGCTCACGGTCACGGTCACCGACGACGGCGTCGCCCGCGTTCCCGCACCCCCGGCACCACCGCGGGTGGGCGGGCACGGTCAGCTGCACATGCGCGAGCGGGCTGCGGTGGCGGGCGGACGGCTGGACGTCGGCCCGGTCCGCGGGGGCGGCTACCGCGTGTGCGCCACCTTCCCGCTGCCCCGGCAGGACGACGGCACGGCCGCCGCCGCGCGGGAGGTGTCCGCGTGATCCGCGTCGTGCTCGTCGACGACCAGGCCATGGTGCGCACCGGGCTGCGCATGGTGCTCGCCGCGGAGCCGGACATCGAGGTGGTGGGGGAGGCCGCCGACGGCGCCGCCGGGGTGCGCGTGGTCACCGACCTGCGGCCCGACGTCGTCCTGCTCGACGTCCGGATGCCCGGGATGGACGGGCTCGAGGCGGCCCGCCGCATCCTGGCCGCCGACCTGCCCACCCGCGTCGTCGTCCTCACCACCTTCGACGAGGACGAGTACGTGACCGCCGCCCTGCGGGCCGGGGTGAGCGGCTTCCTGCTCAAGGTGGCGCCGCCGGAGGACCTGGTCGCCGCCGTGCGCACGGTCGCGGCGGGTCAGGGATTGCTCGACCCGGCGGTCACCCTGCGGGTGATCGAGGGGTACGCGGCCGCCCCGTCCCCCGACCCGGTCCGCGCCGCGGCCCTGGCCGGGCTCACCGAACGGGAGACCGACGTCCTGGCGCTGGTGGCGGCCGGGCTGTCCAACGCGGAGATCGCCGCGCGGCTCTACCTCGGGGAAGCGACGGTCAAGACCCACGTCAGCCGGGTCCTGCTCAAGCTCGGCCTGCGCGACCGGGTGCAGGCGGTCGCGTTCGCCTACGAGAGCGGCCTGGTCACCCCCGGCGGACGCTGAACCGGGGGCGCTAACCTGAACGGCATCGCCGCCGGTGTCCTTCCGACGTCTGTGGTCGTCCCCGAGCCCGCCGAGACTCCCGGAGACCCGTGCTAGCACTCCTGCTCCTCCACCTGGCCGCCGCGGTCGTCGCGCCGCTGCTCGTCCGCTGGTGGGGACGGCAGGCCTTCGCGGCCCTGGCGCTGGTGCCGGCCGCGGGGTTCGTCTGGGTGATGGCGCAGCTCGGCACCGTCACCGACGGCGGTGAGGTCCGGGAGACGGTGCCCTGGGTGCCCGCCCTCGACCTGGACGTCGCACTGCGCCTGGACGCGCTGTCGCTCACCCTCGCGGCGCTGGTCACCGGGGTCGGGGCGCTCGTGCTCCTGTACTGCTCGCGCTACTTCGAGCCCGACGACGAGGGGACGGCGCGCTTCGCCGGCCAGCTCACCGCGTTCGCCGGGTCGATGCTCGGCCTGGTCGTCGCCGACGACCTGCTGCTGCTCTACGTGTTCTGGGAGCTGACCACCGTCTTCTCCTACCTGCTGATCGGCGGGTCGGGGACGCGGCTGGCGGCCCGACGGGCGGCCAGCCAGGCGCTGATCCTCACCACCGCCGGCGGGCTGGCGATGCTGGTCGGGCTGATCATGCTCGGCGAGACCAGCGGCAGCTACCTGCTGTCGGAGGTGGTCGCGAACCCCGGCGACGGTCCCTTCCTGATCGCCGGCACCGTGCTCGTGCTGGTCGGCGCCATCACGAAGTCGGCCATGGTGCCGTTCCACTTCTGGCTGCCCGCCGCGATGGAGGCGCCCACACCGGTCAGCGCCTACCTGCACGCCGCGGCGATGGTGAAGGCCGGCATCTACCTGGTGGCCCGGCTCGCCCCCGGGTTCGCCGAGGTCCCCGGCTGGCGGCCGATCGTGCTCGGGCTCGGCGTGGCCACCATGCTCGTCGGCGGGTACCGCTCGCTGCGGCAGAACGACCTCAAGCTGCTGCTCGCCTTCGGCACGGTCAGCCAGCTCGGCTTCCTCATGACCCTGGTCGGCGGCGGCAGCCGGGAGCTCGCGGCTGCGGGCCTGACCATGACCGTGGCGCACGCGCTGTTCAAGTCCACGCTGTTCCTCACCGTCGGCGTCATCGACCACGCCACGGGCACCCGCGACCTGCGCCAGCTCTCCCGGCTGGGCCGGCAGCTGCCGGGGCTGGCGGTCATCGGCGGGCTGGCCGGCGCCTCGATGGCCGGCCTGCCGCCGCTGCTGGGCTTCGTGGGCAAGGAGGCCGCGTTCACCGCGCTCTGGGAGGGCGGGCTGCCCGACCGCACCTCCGCCGTCCTCCTGCTCGTGGGCCTGGTCCTCGGCTCGGTGTTCACCGTCGGCTACACCCTGCGCTTCCTGTGGGGCGCGTTCGCGGCCAAGCCGGGCTGCGCGGACATCGAGGTGCTCCACCGGCCCAGCGCGCTGTTCCTGACCGCGCCGGCGCTGCTGGCCACGGCCGGCCTGGTCGCCGGTCCGCTGAGCCCGCTGCTCGAGCCGCTGGTGGGCCGGTACGCCGACGAGCTGCCGCTGCTGGCCCCGAAGGCCGTCGAGCTGGCCCTCTGGCACGGCTGGCAGCCCGCGCTGGGGCTCTCGCTGGTCACCCTGCTCGGCGGTGCCGCGCTGTTCGCCGCCCGCAAGCAGGTCTACCGCCGGCAGCGGGCGCTCGCGGTGCGCAGCTCCGCCGACGAGGGCTACTGGAACACGATGCAGGCCCTGGACCGGCTCGCGGTGCTGGTCACCGGCACCACGCAGCGCGGATCGCTGCCGGCCTACCTGGGCACGATCCTCGTCGTCGTCCTCGCCCTGCCCGGCTCGGTGCTGCTCTTCCGCGCGCCCTGGCCGGACGAGTGGCGCGCCTGGGACACCCCCATCCAGGCGCTGGTCGGTGCGGTCGCGCTGATCGCCGCGGTGCTCGCGGTGCGCATCCGGCAGCGGCTCTCGGCGGTGCTGGTCGTCAGCGTCACCGGCTACGCGCTGGCGGTGCTGTTCGTCCTGCAGGGCGCGCCCGACCTCGCCCTCACCCAGTTCCTCGTCGAGACGCTCACCCTGGTGGTCTTCGTCCTGGTGCTGCGCAAGCTGCCCAAGGACATCGCCGAGCGGCACCGGCCGCGCGAGCGCGCGGTCCGCGGCGTGATCGCCGTCGGCGTCGGCGCGCTCATGGCTGCTGCCGGCGCCGTCGCGATGAGCGTGCGCACGGCCGATCCGGTATCGGTCGACTACCCCGAGGCCGCCTACGACTTCGGCGGCGGGGAGAACATCGTCAACGTCACCCTGGTCGACATCCGCGCCTGGGACACCCTCGGCGAGATCTCGCTGCTCGTGGTCGCCGCGACCGGTGTGGCCAGCCTGGTCTTCCTGCGCCGGCGCACCGGGGTGATCGACCGGCTGGACGAGGGGCGGCTGGGCACCGGGGACATGCGGCGGGCTCCCCGGAGGCGCTGGCTGTCGGCCTCGGTGGCGCTCTCGCCGGAGCGGCGCTCGGTGGTCCTCGAGGTCATCACCCGCGTGCTGTTCCACCCGATCGTCGTCTTCTCGCTGTACCTGCTGTTCAGCGGGCACAACCAGCCCGGCGGCGGCTTCGCCGGCGGGCTGGTGGCCGGGCTCGCGCTCGTGCTGCGCTACCTGGCCGGCGGCCGCTACGAGCTCGGCGAGGCCGCGCCGGTCGACCCGGGCCTCCTGCTGGGCGCCGGCCTGCTGTTCGCCGGCGGCACGGGCGCGGTCGGGTTGGTCCTGGGCGCCGAGGTGCTGCAGACGGCGATCCTGGAGACCACGCTGCCCGTGCTCGGTGACGTCAAGCTGGTCACCTCGCTGTTCTTCGACGTCGGCGTCTACCTCATCGTCGTCGGCCTGGTGCTGGACATCCTGCGCAGCCTGGGCGCGGAGCTCGACCGGCAGGCCGACGAGGACGACTACATCGACGCTCAGCCGGAGGAGGTCATCGCCCGATGACTCCCACCGTCGTCCTCCCCCTGGTCATCGGCGGCATGTACGCCGCCGGCGTCTACCTGCTGCTCGACCGCAGCCTCACCCGGGTGCTCCTGGGCTTCCTGCTGCTCGGCAACGCGACGAACCTGCTGCTGCTCTCCAGCGGCGGCCCGTCCGGCGAGGCGCCGATCCTCGGTTACGCCGAGCCGGAGGAGATGACCGATCCGCTCCCCCAGGCGCTCATCCTGACCGCGATCGTCATCACCTTCGGCGTCGCGGCGTTCGTGCTGGCGATCATCTACCGGTCCTGGCGGCTGGTCCGCCAGGAGGTGGTCGGCGTCGACGAGGAGGACCGCCGCGTGGCCCGGCGCTCGGGCACCGACGCCGACGAGATCGACCCCGACGACCTGGCACCGGAGGACCGCCCCGCGATGCACGCCGACACGCTCGCCGTCGACGACGAGGTCGACAGCGAGGGGTCCGGCGGCCTGGTCGGCACCCCGTCCGACGACGTCGCGCTCGACCCGACCCAGCGGACGGACCGATGATCAGCGCCCTCACTCCTCTGCCGGTGCTGCTGCCGCTGCTCGGCGCGGCCGCGGCGCTGATCGTCGGCGGCCGGCACCCCTACGCCCAGCGCATCGTCAGCATCGCGGTGATCACGGCCGTGCTGGGGGTCTCGCTGGCGCTGCTGCTGCTGGCCGACGCCGACGGCGCCGCCGCGGTCTCGGTGGGTGGCTGGCCGGTGCCGCTCGGGATCGTGCTGGTGGTCGACCGGCTCTCCGCGCTCATGCTGGTCATCGCCGCGACGGTGGCGCTGGGCGTGCTCGTGTTCGCCGTCGGGCAGGGTGCCGCCGACGGCGACGAGGAGACACCGGTCTCGATCTTCCACCCGACGTTCCTCGTGCTGATCGCCGGCGTGGCCAACGCCTTCCTGGCCGGCGACCTGTTCAACCTGTACGTGGGCTTCGAGATCCTGCTGACCGCCAGCTACGTGCTGCTGACCCTCGGCGGGTCGGCGCCACGGATCCGCGCCGGGGTCACCTACATCGTCGTCAGCCTGCTCAGCTCGCTGCTGTTCCTGGCGGCGATCGCGTTGATCTACGGGGCGACCGGCACGGTCAACATGGCCCAGCTGGCCGACCGGCTGGGCGACCTGCCCGCCGGCACCCAGCTGCTGCTGCAGTCGCTGCTGCTCATCGCGTTCGCGATCAAGGCCGCGGTCTTCCCGCTCTCGGCCTGGCTCCCGGACAGCTACCCGACCGCGCCGGCGCCGGTCACCGCGGTGTTCGCCGGCCTGCTGACCAAGGTCGGCGTCTACGCGATCATCCGCACGCAGACGCTGCTCTTCCCCGGCGGCGCGCTGGACCAGGTGCTCATGTGGGCGGCGCTGGCGACGATGGTCGTCGGCATCCTCGGCGCGGTCGCGCAGACCGACATCCGGCGGATCCTCTCCTTCACCCTGGTCAGCCACATCGGCTACATGGTCTTCGGGATCGCGCTGGCCTCGACCGCGGGGCTGGCCGGCGCGATCTTCTACGTCGTCCACCACATCGCCATCCAGACCACGCTGTTCCTCGTCGCGGGGCTGATCGAGCGGCAGGGCGGCTCGACGAGCATGGACCGGCTGGGCGGCCTGGCGAAGAGCTCGCCGCTGCTGGCCGTCCTCTACTTCGTGCCGGCGCTGAACCTGGGCGGGATCCCCCCGTTCTCCGGGTTCGTCGGCAAGCTGGGGCTGCTCGAGGCCGGGATCGCCGACGGCGGCTGGCTGCCGGTGGTCCTCGTCGCCGCCGGCGCGCTGACCAGCCTGCTCACCCTGCTGGCGGTCTCCCGCGTCTGGAACCGCTCGTTCTGGCGCAAGCCCGTCGAGGCGCCGGCCGGCGAGTCCGCCGCGGCGGCCGCGGCGGACGCGGGCCCCGAGCTCGACGGTGGTCCCGTGGGTCCGTCGACCGCCGGGGGAGAGCAGGACGGCGAACCGCCGGACGACGGCGCGGCGAACGGATCGGGGCTGTCCTCCCGCGCGGCCGCCCGGCGGGCTGCCTGGGAGCGGCACACTGCCGTGGCGACGGCCACCGATGCGCCGCTGGCCGGTGTGGCGGTGCGTTCCCGGCGGCCCCGGCCGGAGGATCCGCTGCCCCGCGTGATGATGATGTCGACCGCGGCGATGGTGGTCGTCACCGTGTCGCTGACCGCGCTGGCCGGTCCGCTGTACGCGATCGCCGATCGGGCCGCCGTCGACCTGCTGGACCGCGCGCCGTACATCACCGCGGTGATCGACGCGAACGGGGACGGCTCGTGAGCGACGACGTCGTCACCCGGCTGCGGACCCAGGGGCCGCTGCTGCTGTGGCTGGTCCTGGTCTGGAACCTGCTGTGGGGCACGTGGTCGTGGGCGAACCTGCTCAGCGGCGTCGTCGTCGCGCTGGCGGTCACGATCCTGCTGCCCCTGCCGCCGGTGGAGGGCGGGGCGCGGGTGCACCCGGTGGGCCTCGTGGTCTTCGTCGGCACGTTCCTCTACGACCTCGTGCGCTCTGCGGCCCTGGTGGCCTGGCAGACGATCCGGCCCAGCGGGATCCGCTACAGCGCGATCATCGCGGTGCAGATGCGCACCGACTCCGACCTGCTGCTCACGATTGTGTCCGAGACGCTCACGCTGGTGCCCGGCTCGGTGGTCATCGACATGGACCGCGAGCGCCGCGTCCTCGCGTTGCACATCCTCGCGGTCGAGGACGAGGAGGACGTCGAGCAGCGCCGCCGGTCGGTGCTGGAGGAGGAGGAGCGCGTGGTGCGTGCGTTCGGCACCCCGGAGCAGATCGCCGCGCTCGACCTCCCGCCAGAGCCGAGCGCGCAACCGGCCGGAGGGACGTCGTGACGCTGGTCTTCGTGCTGACCTTCAGCCTGCTGGCCGGGGGTGCGCTGCTCTGCCTCGTGCGGCTGGCCCGGGGGCCCTCGCTGCTGGACCGGGTGGTCGCGGCGGACACGATGCTGGTCATCGTCGCCGCCGGGCTGGCGGTCTACGCCGCGCTGGACCGGGAGCCAACGGTGGTGCCCGTGCTCGTCGTCGTCTCGCTGCTCGCCTTCGTCGGCTCGGTGTCGGTCGCCCGGTACATCGCCGGGATGGTCGTGCAGTCGCCGGCGGCGGAGGAGCAGGAGAGCGGATCCGTGACCGGCAGGGGGGAGGAACGTTGAGCGACGTGCAGGGGCCCGCCGACGTCATCGCGCTGATCGCCCTGGTCGGCGGTGCCTTCCTCTGCTTCACCGCGGGGCTCGGCCTGGTGCGCTTCCCCGACGTCCTCACCCGGATGCACGCCGGGACCAAGCCGCAGGCGCTCGGCGTCCTGCTGATCATGAGCGGCTCGGCGATCCGGCTGCAGGGCTGGTCGGCGACCTGGATGCTGCTGCTGGTGGCGCTCTTCCAGCTGCTGACCGCCCCGGTGACCGCCCACATGATCAGCCGGGTGGCCTATCGGCGCCGGCACGTGCGCCGCGACCTGCTCATGGTCGACGAGCTGCACACCGGGGAGCACAGCGACCGGCTGTTCCGCGGGGACGAGCCGGCCGACGCCCCGCCGGAGGAGCCGTTCCGCTCGCTGCGTGAGAGCCGGGACGGCGGATCCGGCCGGGGCGGCTGACCCGGCCGGATCCCTGCTCAGCGCTGCGCGCGGTTGACCGCCGAGACGACCGCCCGCAGCGACGCGGTGAGGATGTTCGGGTCGATGCCCACGCCCCACAGCACCCGGTCGCCGACGGCGCACTCGACGTAGGCGGCGGCCCGGGCGTCCCCACCGGAGCTCATCGCGTGCTCGGCGTAGTCCAGCACCCGGACGTCGACGTCCACGCTGCGCAGCGCGTCGACGAAGGCCGCGATCGGGCCGTTGCCCCGGCCCTGGATCGTGACGGGGACGCCGTCCTGCGTGAGCTCGACGACCATCTCGTCGGCCTGGTCGCCGTCGGACCGGTGGCTGTGCCCGACCAGCCCGAACCGGCCCCAGGGCGCCGCGGGGTCGGGCAGGTACTCGTTGGAGAACGCCGCCCACATCTGCTCGGCGGTGACCTCGCCGCCCTCGTCGTCGGTGTGCCGCTGGACGACGGCGCTGAACTCGATCTGCAGCCGGCGCGGCAGGTCCAGGTGGTTCTCGGTCTTCATGATGTAGGCGACGCCGCCCTTGCCGGACTGGCTGTTCACCCGGATCACGGCCTCGTAGCTGCGGCCGACGTCCTTGGGGTCGATCGGCAGGTAGGGCACCGCCCACGCCTGCTGCTCCACCGGCACCCCGGCGGCCGCGGCGTCGGCCTCCAGGGCCTTGAAGCCCTTGTTGATCGCGTCCTGGTGGGAGCCGGAGAACGCGGTGTAGACCAGGTCGCCGCCGTAGGGGTGCCGCTCGTGCACGCCCAGCTGGTTGCAGTACTCGACGGTGCGGCGGATCTCGTCGATGTCGGAGAAGTCGATCTGCGGGTCGATGCCCTGGCTGAACAGGTTCAGGCCCAGCGTGACCAGGTCGACGTTCCCGGTGCGCTCGCCGTTGCCGAACAGGCAGCCCTCGATGCGGTCGGCGCCGGCGCGGTAGCCCAGCTCGGCGGCGGCGACGGCGGTGCCCCTGTCGTTGTGCGGGTGCAAGGACAGGACGACGGCGTCGCGGCGGCCCAGGTTGCGGTGCATCCACTCGATCTGGTCGGCGTAGACGGTCGGCTCGGCCATCTCGACGGTCGCCGGCAGGTTGAGGATCGTCGGCCGCTCGGGGGTGGGCTCCCAGACGTCGGTGACCGCGTTGCAGATCTCGACGGCGAAGTCGAGCTCGGTGCCGGTGAACGACTCGGGGGAGTACTCGAAGAGGATCTCGGTGTCGCGCATCTGCTCGGCCAGCTTGCGGACCAGCTGCGCGCCGTGGACGGCGATGTCGACGATGCCGGCGCGGTCGCTGTCGAAGACCACCCGGCGCTGCAGGGTCGAGGTCGAGTTGTACAGGTGCACGATCGCCTGCTTGGCGCCCTGCAGGGACTCGTAGGTGCGCTCGATCAGCTCGTCGCGGGCCTGCGTGAGGACCTGGATGGTGACGTCGTCGGGGACCAGGTCGTCCTCGATCAGCTGGCGGACGAAGTCGTAGTCGGTCTGGCTGGCCGCCGGGAAGCCGACCTCGATCTCCTTGTAGCCCATCCGGACCAGCAGCTGGAACATCCGCCGCTTGCGGTCGGGGGTCATGGGGTCGATCAGCGCCTGGTTGCCGTCGCGCAGGTCGACGGCGCACCAGCGCGGGGCGACCGTGGTGACCTTCTCCGGCCAGGTGCGGTCGGGCAGGTCCACCGGGCGGAAGGGCTCGTAGCGGTGGATCGGCATGCCCGAGGGCTGCTGGGGATGGCGTACGTGGGGGTGCTGGGCGTTCGTGCTCACGGTGACGGGCTCCTCTGGCGCGGGCGGACTGTCGCTCCGATGGGCGGTCAGCAGGCGCCGGAGACGTCACGGCAGATCACCGCGGCGAGGGGGCCGACCTAGGAGAGGGCCTCGCCGCGGCGGGTAAGCAGGAGGCTGCCGCGCACGGGTGCCACGGTAGCAGTTCGCGGCCGGGTCGCGCTGCGTCGGCTCGCCCGCACGGCCCGGGCTGGATACGGTCGGGGCATGCGCGCCCGATCACCTCGCCCCGTCCTCGCCCGCCGGACCCGCCCATGAGCTGGGAGCTCGGACTGCTGCTGGGAGTGCTGTGGGTGGTCATCGGCGTGCTCGCGGTGCTGGTGCTGCTGCACCGCCGCGGGCACGCGGACACCATCTGGTACCTGCTCGGCGCGGTCCTCGGCCCGCTCATGGTGCCGATCGCCTACGAGCGCGGTCGGTCGCGCAGCGTGGTGCTCGAGCGGGAGGACGCGCCCGGCACCTGGGGTGACGGGGCGGTGCAGCTCCGGGTGCTCGTCGGCGTCGACGGCTCACCCGAGTCGGACCAGGCGGTCCGCGACGCGGCCCGGCTGCTGGGCACGGCCGGCGCGCGGCTGGTGCTGGCCACCGTGCTGGACGTCGACAGCGCCGAGCGGGAGGACGCCGCCGAACGCGGACAGGCCCGCGCGCTGCTGGCCCGGGTGGCCGAGCAGATCCCGGCGACGGCGGACGGACAGATCGAGACACGGGTCCTCGCCGGCTCGCCCGCCCAGGCACTCCTCGAACTCGCGGCCGACGAGCACGTCGACCTGATCGCGGTGGGGCGCCGCGGCAGGGGGCTGTCGCGGGCGCTGATCGGCAGCGCGGCGCAGCAGATCAGCGCGTCGTCGCGGATCCCGGTGCTGCTGGCCACGCCGGCCGACCGGAAGACCGGCTGATCACTCCTCGGGCTCGGTCTCGGGCGGATCTCCGGCCAGCTCGCGCCCCGCGGTGCCCGGCACGATCGGCGCACCGGTCAGGTAGGCGGCCTCGCCGATCTTGAAGCTGGCGATCGGCACGGTGAACAGCTGCAGCGCGATGGCCACGAGCAGCGTGATCACCGGGGTCACCCCCGGAGCCAGCACCACGACCCCGAACAGGACGAGCACCATCCCCAGGCCGGCCGCCTTGGCCACCGCGTTGGCCCGGTTGTAGACGTCGGGCAGCCGGAGCAGACCGATGGCGGCCAGGGCGATGAGCGCGACGCCCAGCGCGATGAACACGTCGCCGACCACTTCCTGCGCGGTCACGACGATCCCCTCGAGGCGACGAGCCGGGCGACGGCCACCGTGGACAGGAAGCCGACCAGCGTGGCGACGAGGACCAGGTCCAGCACCGCCGGAGCCTCCAGCCGCACGGCCAGCACCGCGACGGCGGCGATGACGATCGCGAAACCGAGGTCCACGCCGAGTGCCCGGTCGGCGTCGGTGGGGCCCGCGGCCACCCGGTGCGTCGCCACGAGGAGCGCCAGCCCGAGGACGACCAGCGCCGCGTCCAGGAAGGTCATGTCGGTTCTCCCTCGGAAGTCGGTGCCGCGGGGGCCGCCTGCTGCTGGTCGACGGGGCGCCAGGCGGCCAGCAGCCGGTCCTGCAGCTCCAGGAGCTCGGTGCGGAACGAGTCGGGGTCGCGGGCGTGCATGCCGTGGGCCAGCAACCGGGAGGGGTCGGTGCGGACGGCGATCACCAGCGTGCCGGGGGAGAGCGTCACCAGGCTGATGTAGGAGGCGGTCTCGGCGCGGGTGCGCGTGCGCAGCGGAACCTCGGCGAAGGTGGGCGCCAGCCCGTCGCTCGGCATAACGATCTCCTTCGCCACCCGGTAGTTCGCCCGTAGGAAGGTGAGCAGGTACCAGCCCAGGAACCCCGCGATCGTCCTGACCCTCGCCGGGCCCCACCGTCGGCTCACGGCCCGCTCACCGCCCGCACGTACGCGCCGGTGTCCACCAGCCCGTCGGCGGCCTCGGCGCTGGCCGCCAGCAGCGGTTCGGCCCACACACCGAGGGCGACGGCGAGGCCGGCGAGGACGAGCGCCGGCGCGGTGAGCGCCGGGCGCAGCCGGGCGCGCGGCGGGGTCGCCGTCCGGGTGGGCGCGCCCGGGGTGTCCTCCGCCGGAGCGCCGTCGTCGTCCGGCGTCGGTCCCGAGAACACCGCGTTCCAGAGCTTGAGCATCGAGGTCAGCGTCAGCAGGCTGACGACGACCACGAGAGCGGCGGCCAGGTACTGGTTCTGCGCCACCGCGGCCGTGGCCAGGCCGAGCTTGGCGACGAAGCCCGACAGCGGCGGGATCCCGACGAGGGCGAGCGCGCTGATGGCGAACGCCACCGCCAGCGCCGGTTCGCGACGCATCAGCCCGCCGAGCCGATCGAGGTCGTCGGTGCCGTGGCCGACGATCACCGCCCCGGCGCACATCAGCAGCGCGGCCTTCACCAGTACGTACTGGACGAGGAAGAAGATCGCCGCCGCCAGCCCGGCGGCGGTGAACAGCGCCAGCCCCAGGAGCATGTAGCCGACCTGGCTGACCATGTGGAAGGTCAGGACCGGCCGCATCGCCTTCTCGCCCACGGCACCCAGGACGCCGACGACCATCGTGACCAGCGCGGCCGTCATGATCAGCCAGAGGAACCGGCGGTCGCCCTCGTACACGACGGCGTAGATGCGGATCAGCGCGTACACCCCGACCTTGGTGAGCAGCCCCGAGAACAGGACCGTCACCGCCGGCCCCGTGAAGGAGTACGTGCTGGGCAGCCAGCTGTGCAGGGGCACGACGGCGGCCTTGACAGCCAGGGCCAGGAGCACGACGGCACCGGCCACGCCCGCCGCGGGGTCGGCCGAGCCCACCCCGGCCAGCTCTCCGAGCCCGACGGTGCCCGTCACGCCGTACAGCAGCCCGATGCCGGCCAGCAGCACCGTCGAGGCGAGCAGGTTCACCGTCACGTAGAGCCGGCCCGCCGCCAGGCGCTGCCCGCCGCCCGCGGCGGTGAGCAGCACGTAGCTGGGCAGCAGCATGATCTCGACGAAGACGAACAGGTTGAACAGATCCGAGGTCAGCAGGGCGCCGTTGACGCCGGCGGCGAGGACCAGGACCAGTGGCAGGAAGAAGGGATCCTCGTCCTCGCCGGTCGCCGCGGCGAACACCAGCGAGACCACCACCAGCAGCGCGGTGACGGCCAGCAGCAGAGCGCTGAACACGTCGGCGACCAGGGTGATCGCGATGCCGGACGGCCAGCCGCCGAGGCGGACGGTGGGCAACTCGCCGGCGAGGGTGTGCGCCAGCAGCACGCCCGCGAAGACGAGCACCCCGGCACCGACCAGCCAGGCGACCAGCCGAGGCAGCCGGGTGCCCGCGCCGCGCCGGCCGAGCAGGACGAGCAGCCCCGCCGCCGCGAGGGGCGCCAGGACCGGGAGGACCAGCAGGCCGCCGCTCATCGGGGCCCCTCCGCGTCGTCGTCCCCCGAGTCACCGGCTCGGGCGAGCCCGAGCAGGTAGACGGTGACCGCGAACGTGATGACGACCGCGGTGAGCACGAAGGCCTGCGGGAGGGGGTCGGCCGTCGTCGACGGGTCGCTCTGCCCGATCAGCGGCACCCCGCGCCGGTCCAATCCGCCGGCTGCCACCAGCAGGACGTTGACGGCGTGGCCGAGCAGGATGAACCCGAGGACGACGCGCAGGAGGCCGCGCTGGAGGACGAGGTAGACGCCTCCGGCGACCAGCACTCCGACGGCGATCGCGGCGGTCATCGGGCGGCCTCCCGTTCCCTCACGCGAGCGGCGCCGAACCTGTCGAACGCCGCGACCAGCAGCCCGAGCACCATGAGGTAGACGCCGAGCTCGAACAGCAGCGCCGACCCGATCCCGACCGCGCCCAGCACCGGCACGTCGAACGGGGTCAGGAACGGGTCGCCCCGGAGGACCGCGGCCAGCCCCGTCCCCAGGGCCACCAGCAGCCCGGCGCCGACCAGGCCCTCCGGCCGGAGCAGTCGCGGCACGCCCGGGAAGCCGGAAGCGAGCTGGTGGTAGCCGACGGCAACCCCCGCCACGAGGGCGGCGATGAAGCCGCCGCCGGGCTCGTCGTGCCCCCGCCACAGCAGGAAGGCCGAGAGCACGGCCATGCCCGGGACGAGCACCCGGCTGCTGACCTGCAGCACCAGGCTCTCGTCGGTCTGCTCCGCGCGCACGGCGGCGGCCGCCCGCGCCCGGTCGGCGGGGCCGCCGCGCAGGAGGACGAGCAGCCCCAGCGCTGCCGAGCCGACCACGATCGCCTCGCCGAACGTGTCCATGCCGCGGAAGTCGGCGAGGATCGTGTTCACCACGTTCGAGCCGCCTGTCTCGGGCTCCGCCGCCTCCAGGAAGTACGCCCCGGGAGCAGAGAGCTCGCGCCGGCCGGTGAAGGCCGCGGTCGCGCCGGCGGCCACGAGCCCGGCACCGAGGGCCAGGGCCGCGGCGTACATGGCACGGAGCCGGGATGCCCCGGGCAGCCGAGCGGGGCGCGAGCGCAGGACCAGCACGGCGACGACCGCGGTCAGGATCTCCACCAGCAGCAGGGTCAGGGCGACGTCCGGGGCGCCCGCGAGCAGGAACCAGCCGGTCACCACCAGGCCGACGAAGCCGACCAGGGCGAGCGCGGCCAGCGCCGACCGGGTGAGCGCGGCGGCGATCACCGTCACGACCAGCAGGGCCAGGACGGGCCAGTCGAGCGGTTCGACGGTCGGTGCGGGCGAGGGCAGCGTACCGACTGTCGCCACCCCCGCCACGCCCAGCACGGCGACGGCGACGAGCGGGCGGGCGAGGTGCGGGGCCAGACCGGGGACGCGGTCCGGGCGGCCGACGGTGTACCCGGCGCTGATGGTCCGATCGTGGGTGCGGTCGAAGATCGCCCCGCCGTCGGGCAGCCGAACCCGCTGCAGGAACCGGTCGACCGGGGCGCGGGCCAGGAACAGCGCCGTCCCGACCGCCACGGTGACGGCCGACATGAGCACCTCGGGGCTCAGCCCGTGCCAGAAGGAGAATTCGGGGACCGCGCCGACGTAGACGACGTCGGCCGCCGCCCGGCGGACCCCGGGGTTGAGCAGGTCGATGCCGGGGCCGAGCACGAGGCCCGCGAGCGCGGCAGCGGCAGCCGGGGCGAGGAAGGCGGCCGACGGCTCGCGGAGCTCCGGCTGGCGCAGCGGACCGCCGAAGGCGCCGTAGACGATCCGCGCGCCGTAGGCGAAGGTCAGTGCCGACGCGGTCACGGCCAGCGCGCCGGCGAGCGGTCCGATCCACGGCGTGACGTCGGCCTCCAGGAAGCCCTGGAACAGGTACTCCTTGCTGACGAAGCCCAGCATCGGCGGCACTCCGGCCATGGAGAGCGCCGCCAGCGCCGTGACGGCCGCGGTCACCGGCATGACCCGGCGCAGCCCGGAGAGCTCCCGGATGTCGCGGCTGCCGGTCTGCTTGTCCACGACCCCGGCGAGCATGAACAGCGTCGCCTTGAACAGCGCATGGGCGAAGGTGTGCAGCATCGCGGCGGCCAGGGCGACCGGCGTGCCGACGCCGATGACGGCGATGAGCAGACCGAGCTGGCTCACCGTCGAGTGGGCCAGGATGGCCTTGAGGTCGTGCTCGCGCAGCGCCATGAAGGCGCCGGCGACCGCGGAGGTCAGCCCGACGGCGAGCAGGAGCACCGACCAGGCCGGCTGGCCGGCGAACAGCGGCGTCATGCGCATCAGCAGGTAGATGCCGGCCTTCACCATCGTCGCCGCGTGCAGGTAGGCGCTGATCGGGGTCATGGCGACCATGGCGCCGGGCAACCAGAAGTGCAGCGGCAGCTGTGCGGACTTGGTGAACGCCGCGGTCGCGATCAGCGCGCCGATCGGCCAGGCCAGCGGGGATGCCACGACGCGGTCGCGCTCGGCCAGGATGGTGACCAGGTCGGTGGTGCCGACCACGACCGAGAGCATCACCACGGCCAGCAGCAGCGCCAGCCCGCCGGCGGCGGTGATCAGCAGCGCGCGCCGGGCGGGCCTCATCGCCACCGGACCGGCGGTGGCGATGAGCGCGAACGAGCAGATCGTGGTGACTTCCCAGAAGACGTAGAGCAGCACCACGTCGGCGGCGAGCACCAGGCCGAGCATCCCGCCGGCGAAGAGGGTGAGCAGCCCGAGCACCACGCCGTTGGTGTCGTTGCCCTCGTCCATGTAGCGGGGGCAGTAGGCCAGGATCAGCGCGCCGACGCCGAGCACGATGACGCAGAACAGGGCGGCGAGGCCGTCCAGGCGCAGGGACAGCGAGACGTCCAGCGACGGCATCCACCGCCACGAGGCGGTCACCGCGCCACCGTCGAGCACCGTCGGCGCGCCGGTGGCCAGCAGGCCCCCGACGGCGAGGAACCCGGCGGCGAGCAGGTACCCGGCGTCAGGGCCCCACCGGCGCGCGAGCAGCGGGGCGGCGACGGCGAGGGCGAGCATCGCGCTGATGGCGGCGATCAGGACCACTGCCGCACCTCTCGGTCCCTCCGCTCCGCGCCGACCCTGCCTCCAGCCTCACCCACGCGCGGCGGTCGCGCCACCCGGCCGTTCCGGGGCCGGGCTGGCGTCGCCGTCCTCGCCCCGTCCTCGTCCCCGTCGTCGTCCTCGTCCGTCCCCCATGCGGACTCGCCGCTCTCGACATCGGAGCCAGGACCCGCGGCGGGTGGTCGGCCGCGGACGTAGTCGACTATCCGGGCGACGGAGGCCGCCACCGGCACCGCGAGGAACGCGCCGAGGACGCCGTAGGTGACCGCGCCGGCGGTGACGGCGAGGATGATCGCGAAGGGATGCAGCCGGAGGACGGGCCCGAGGATGAGCGGCTCCAGCAGGTTGCCCTCGGCCTGCTGGACCAGGATCACCAGAGCCAGGACGAGCAGCGCCGTCCCCAGCCCCTGGTCGGCGAGCGCCACCAGCACGGCGACGAGACCGGAGACGAACGCCCCGACGATGGGGAAGAACCCGCCCAGGAACACCAGCAGGGCCAGGGGCAGTGCCAGAGGAACGTCGAGCAGGACGAGACCGATCCCGATCCCCACCGCGTCGACCAGCGCCACCAGCATCTGCGAGCGGAAGTAGGCCCCCAGCGTCCAGCCCACCCGCGGGGACACCCGCCGGACGTGCCGCCGGGTCCCCGTGGGCAGCACGCTGGTGACGCCGGCCCAGATCCGCTCGCCGTCGCGCAGGTAGAAGAAGAGCGCGACCAGGAACAGGAGCAGCGACGTCCCGATGTCGGTGAGCCGGGAGAGAGCGCCGATGCCCTGTCCCACCACGGCGCCGGCGTCGCCGTCGAACGAGTCCAGCGCTTGCCGGGCCGCCTCGGCCAACCCGCCCTCCCCGACGTCGAAGGGCAGCGACACCGGCGCGTCGGCGAGCACGTCGTCGAGGTCGGCCACGGCCTGCTCGACGCTGTCGACGAGGTCGGGCACCTGGTCGACGAAGCGCGGCACCACGAACCAGAGCGCCAACCCGATGACCGCGAGCAGGGCCAGGACCAGTCCCAGCGCGACCAGCGAGGGCGGGACCCCGCGCCGCTTCACCCATTGGGCGACCGGCCACAGCACCGCTGCCGGGAAGAGCGCGACGGCCAGCGGAGTGGCGATGATGCTCACCTCCCGGAGCAGGAGGTAGACGAGCACGACGACGCCGGCGATCCCGAGCGCCGCCCATGCCCGCCGCCCGGAGCGCAGGAGGATGGCGTCGTTGTGCGGCGGAGCATCCGTGTCGGTCATGGTCGGGTCATGCCCACGGCCGCGGTCCTCATCCGTGGGCGTCCGGTCGCCCGCTAGGCTCCCGCCACGCACCGGGGGAGCGGAGGATGCGGCGGTCACGGTCGACACGTCCTCGCCAGTCGGCGCGCTGACAGCTGTCCCTGATCCCGATGTCTCGGAGTGCATGCGTGGCCTCCTCCTCTCGGAGCACCGCCAAGGCGTCGAACTCGCCCGACCGCGGCCCACTCCTGCGGGCGCTCATCTCCCTCGCCGTGCTGATCGCGGCGACCGCCGCCGTCCTGACCTCGTCGCCGACGCTGGGGCTCGACCTGCGTGGGGGCACGCAGATCGTGCTCGAGGCCCAGGACACCCCGACGGTCCAGGCCGATGCCGAGGCGACCGACCGCGCGCTGGAGGTGCTCCGCCGCCGCGTGGACGCGCTGGGGGTCGCCGAGCCCACCATCGTGCGGGCCGGCGAGAACCGCATCGTGGTGGAGCTGCCCGGTCTCCAGGAGCCCCGGGAGGCCGTGGAGGTCATCGGCCGCACCGCCCAGCTCACCTTCCACGAGGTGCTCGGCTTCGCTGATCCCGAGGCGGAGCCCACGGACCCCGAGGCGGTCGGGCCCGAGGACGAGCTCACGCTCCCCGACGAGGACGGGACACCGCTGCGGCTCGCGCCGGCCGCGCTGACCGGGGAAGGCGTCGAGGCCGCCGACGCGGCGGTCGACCTGCAGTCGGCGCTCGGCTGGTTCGTGACGGTCGATTTCACCGGCAGCGGGCGGACGGCGTGGGAGGAGCTCACCGGGAAGGCCGCCTGCGCCCCGCCCGGCGACCCGACCCGCCGGGTGGCGATCGTGCTCGACGGCGAGGTGATCACGTCGCCGGCGGTGAACCCGGACGTCCGCTGCGGGGTGGGCATCACCGGTGGCAACACGCGGATCACCGGGCAGTTCACCCAGGACGAGGCGCAGGACCTCGCCGCGCTCGTCGAGGGCGGCGCGCTGCCGGTTCCGGTCGAGGTCATCGAGCAGCGGACCGTCGGCCCCAGCCTCGGTGCCGCGGCGATCGACGCGAGCGTCCAGGCGGTGGCGATCGGCGTCGTGCTGACCGCGCTGTTCATCGTGACGGTCTACCGGCTGATGGGCCTGCTCGCCATCGTCGCGCTGGTCTGCTACGCGCTCATCTCCTACGCCGCACTCCTCACGCTCGGCGCCACGATCACCCTGCCCGGGCTCGCCGGGTTCGTGCTCGCCGTCGGCATGGCGGTCGACGCGAACGTGCTGGTCTACGAACGAGCCCGGGAGGAGCTCGCCCTCCCCAAGCGCACGCTGCGCGCGGCGGTGACGACAGGGTTCCGCAAGGCCTTCTCGGCCATCGCCGACTCCAACGTCACCACCCTGCTCGCCGCCGGGCTGCTGTTCTTCCTCGCCTCCGGCCCGGTCCGCGGCTTCGGCGTCACGCTGAGCGTCGGCGTCCTCGCCTCGATGTTCTCCGCCCTGGTCATCACCCGGTCGCTGGCGGAGTTCGCGGCCACCCGCCGCTCGGTCTCCCGCCGGCCGGAGCTCACCGGGCTGCACACGCTGGGGCGGGTACGCACCTGGCTGGCCGCTCGGGACATCGACCTGTACGCGCGCCCGCTGCGCTGGCTCGCCGGCTCGCTGCTGGTCGTCGTGCTCCTCGGCAGCGGGCTCGTCGTGCGCGGCCTGGACCTCGGCGTCGAGTTCACCGGTGGCCGCAGCATCCAGTACTCGACCGAGCAGACCCTCTCCGCCGACCGCGCCCGCGAGGCCGTCGCGGACGCCGGGCAGCCGACGGCGGTCGTGCAGGAGGCCGACGGTGGCGACATCCGGGTCCGCACCGGACCGATCGACGACGCGCAGCAGGAGGAGATCAGGGACGCCCTGGCCGAGGCCGGGGGTGGCGCCGAGGTCGTCTCCGACGAGCTGATCGGCCCGACGCTGGGCGACGAGCTCCGGCGCAACGCACTCATCGCGCTGGGCATCGCACTGCTCGCCCAGCTGGCCTACCTCGCGATCCGGTTCCGCTGGACCTACGGCGCCGGTGCGGTGGCCGCGCTGGCGGCGAACGCGACCATCGTCGTCGGGTTCTTCGCCTGGACCGGGCGGGTCGCCGACGGGGTGTTCCTCGCCGCCGTCCTGACCGTGATCGGGTACTCGGTCAACGACTCCGTGGTGGTCTTCGACCGCGTCCGGGAGACCTGGCGCGGCCCGGGCCGGCGCCCCTTCTCCACGGTGGCCGGGGAGGCGGTGATGCAGACCCTGCCGCGCACGGTGAACACCGGCGCCTCGACCCTGCTGGTGCTGCTGGCGCTGCTCTTCCTGGGTGGGGAGTCGCTGTCGGACTTCGCGCTCGCGCTCGTGCTGGGCATCGTGGCCGGGACGATCTCGACCATCTCGGTCGCCGTGCCCCTCGCCGTCGCGCTCGACCGGCGGTGGCCGGCGCCCGAGGTGGAGCCGGCCGAGCGCCCGAAGTCGCCGGTGCGGCGCTCCGACGGGGCGGTCGTCTAGCTCCTGGGGCCGCGCCGTCAGCCGACGTCGCAGCGGCAGGGGCAGTGCTCGGCGTGCACCGGACGGGCCGACCAGTCGTCGAGCTCGTCGCACGCCGGCGGGCAGCTGCAGGCGAAGGGGGCGACCGTCGGCAGCTCACCGGCCGCCCGTCGGCGCTCGAGTTCCGCCTCCCGCCGTCGCCGTGCCGCGTCGGCCCGGGCGCGGGCTCGCTCCTCCGGCGCATCACCTGGCTGCGGAACGAGATGGTCGTCGGGCCTGCCGGTCTCCCGGCTGCGGGGGTCGTCCCACTCGGAGCGCCGGTCGAAGGTGTAGGTGGGTCGACGCAACCGGGGCCGGTGGTCCCAGCGCCAGGCGCGCTCCTCGCTGAGCATGGTGTCCAGGTGCGCGGGGAAGCGCCGGCCGCCGCGGTCGCGCACCGCCTCGGGGCGCATCCCGCCGACCTCGTCGCCCGCCCCGTCCAGCAGGGCGATCCGCAGCCCGGCCACCGCCGCCGCACGTGCCAGCGCCCCGACCGGGAGGTCACGGCTGCCTGCCTCGGCGTGGGCGACGGCGGAGCTGCTCAGCTCCGCGGCGGCCGCGAGTTCCCGCTGCGACAGGTCGGCGACCCGGCGGATGCGGCGCAGCGCGCCACACAGGTCGAAGGCAGGGGTCACGCCACCGAGCGTGCCGGTGGCCGGCCTGCCGCGGCGGGCCGGCGACCCATCTGTGGACGGGGCGCGCCGGGGTGGGTGACCAGTTCTGCACACAGTCGGTCTCTGCCTCCAGGTGGAAGCAGAGACCGACTGTGCGCAGAACACCCCCGGCGATCCTCGGGCTCTGCTCACAGGTGGAAGCAGAGACCGACTGTGTGCAGAAAACATCCCGGCCATGCTCGGGCTCTGTTTCCAGGTGGAAGCGGAGACCGAGCGTGGAGCAGAAAACTTCCCGGCCATCCTCGGGCTCTGCTTCCAGGTGGAAGCAGAGACCGAGGTTCGACGGAGGAACCTGGTGGCCGGGTCGGACGCCGCAGCTCGTCCCGGGGCGTCATTCCGCAGGCAGCGGCGGACGCAGCCGCCGGTCGGGCGCCGCACGTCGGTAGCCTGTGGACCCGTGGCCCTCGTCGTCCAGAAGTACGGCGGATCATCCGTCGCCTCCGCAGAGCACATGAAGCGTGTCGCCGAGCGGATTGTCGCCGCGAAGAAGAACGGCGACGACGTCGTCGTCGTCGTCTCCGCGATGGGTGACACCACCGACGAGTTGCTCGACCAGGCCAACCAGATCACCGAGAACCCGCCCGGCCGCGAGCTCGACATGCTGCTCACCGCCGGTGAGCGCATCTCGATGGCGCTGCTGGCGATCGCGATCTCCACGCACGGTTACGAGGCGCGGTCGTTCACCGGCTCGCAGGCCGGCGTCATCACGACCGGCAGCCACGGCAAGGCGCGGATCATCGACGTCACCCCGGGCCGGCTGCGCTCGGCGCTGGACGAGGGCTCGATCGTCATCGTGGCCGGCTTCCAGGGCGTCAGCATGGACACCAAGGACATCACCACGCTGGGCCGCGGCGGGTCCGACACCACCGCCGTCGCCGTCGCCGCCGCGCTGAACGCCGACGTCTGCGAGATCTACACCGACGTGGACGGCGTCTTCAGCGCCGACCCGCGGATCGTCCCCAACGCCAAGCGGCTCGACACCATCACCTACGAGGAGATGCTCGAGCTCGCCGCCTCCGGGGCCAAGGTGCTCATGCTCCGCTGCGTCGAGTACGCCCGCCGCTACGGCATCCCCGTGCACGTCCGCAGCTCCTACTCACAGTTCCCGGGCACACTCGTGACCGGCTCGATGGAGGACCTCCCGGTGGAACAGGCGATCATCACGGGCGTCGCGCACGACCGCTCCGAAGGCAAGATCACCGTCTACGACGTGCCGGACCGCCCGGGCGAGGCGGCGCAGCTGTTCCGGGTGCTCGCCGACGCCGAGATCAACATCGACATGATCGTGCAGAACGTGTCGATCGGCGCCGAGAAGCTGGCCGACATCTCCTTCACGCTGCCCAAGAGCGACGGCCCGGCGGCGCTCGAGGCGCTGGAGCGGGTCAAGCACACCGTCGGCTTCAGCCGGGTCGACTTCGACCAGCACATCGGCAAGGTGTCGCTGGTCGGCGCCGGCATGCGCTCGCACCCCGGGGTGTCGGCGCGCTTCTTCGGGGCGCTCGCCGACGCGGGCGTCAACCTCGAGCTGATCAGCACCTCGGAGATCCGCATCTCCGTGGTCTGCCGCGACACCGACGTCGACATCGCCGTCCGCGCGGTGCACGACGCGTTCGACCTCGGCTCGGAGGACGTGGCCGTGGTCTACGGAGGGACGGGACGATGAGTACCAGCGACGGCCTGCACATCGGCATCGTCGGCGCGACCGGCCAGGTCGGCGCCGCGATGCGGTCGATCCTCGCCGAGCGCGACCTGCCGATCGCCTCGGTCCGCTTCTTCGCCTCGGCCCGCTCGGCCGGCACCACCCTGCCCTGGGACGGCGGCGAGATCACCGTCGAGGACGCCGCCACCGCCGACCCCACCGGCCTGGACGTGGCGCTCTTCTCCGCCGGCGCCACGACCTCGCGGGCGCAGGCGCCCCGCTTCGCCGCGGCCGGGGTCACCGTGATCGACAACAGCTCGGCGTTCCGCCGCGACCCGGAGATCCCGCTGGTGTGCAGCGAGGTCAACCCGGGCGACATCGCCAAGGCGCACGGCCGGATCGTCGCCAACCCGAACTGCACCACCATGGCCGCGATGCCGGTGCTCAAGCCGCTGCACGACGAGGCCGGGCTGGTGCGGATCGTCGCCAGCACGTACCAGGCGGTCTCGGGCTCGGGTGTGGCCGGCGTGCGGGAGCTGCACGGTCAGGCGAAGGCCGTCGTCGACAAGGCCGACGCGCTCGCCTACGACGGCGAGGCGGTGGCCTTCCCCGACCCGGCGACCTACGTCGCGCCGATCGCGTTCAACGTGCTGCCGATGGCCGGCTCCGTCGTCGACGACGGCTCGTTCGAGACCGACGAGGAGCAGAAGCTCCGCAACGAGAGCCGCAAGATCCTCGGCATCCCCGACCTGCGGGTCTCCGGCACCTGCGTGCGCGTGCCGGTGTTCACCGGGCATTCGCTCTCGCTGAACCTGGAGTTCGAGCGTCCGATCAGCGTCGAGCGGGCCACCGAGCTGCTCGCGGCCGCGCCCGGGGTGGCGCTCGCCGACGTCCCGAACCCGCTGATGGCTGCCGGGAAGGACCCGAGCTACGTGGGCCGCATCCGGCAGGACCAGAGCGTCGACGGCGGCCGCGGGCTGGCGCTGTTCGTGAGCAACGACAACCTGCGCAAGGGCGCCGCGCTCAACACCATCCAGATCGCCGAGCTCATCGCCGCCCAGCGCTGAAGGGGCCACAAGCACGCTTTTGGCCCGGCAGGGGCTAGGGCTTGACGTGGCGGAGGGCGAAGGAGAGCGCGACCTCGACCTGCCGGATGGTCTCCTCGATCACCAGTGAGCCGTGCCCGGCGTCGAAGCGGTACACCTCGTGCGGCTTGCCCAGCTGCTCGAGCCGGGCCAGGTAGTTGTCGATCTGCCGGATCGGGCAGCGCGGGTCGTTGGCGCCCGCCACCACCAGCACCGGCGCGGCGACGGCGTCCACGTAGGTGATCGGCGAGGAGCGCACGTAGACGTCGCGCACCTCGTCCGGTGACCCGCCGAACAGCGCGCGGTCGTAGGCCCGCAGGCCCTCCATCTCGTCCTCGTAGGCGGCCAGGTAGTCGGCCACCGGCACCTCGGCGATGCCCGCCGCCCAGCGCTCCGGCTGGGTGCCCAGGCCGAGCAGGGTGAGGAAGCCGCCCCACGACCCGCCGGACAGGATCGCGCGCTGCGGGTCGACGAAGCCCTCGGCCACCAGCGCGTCGTAGACGGCGCCGATGTCCTCCAGCTCGGTGAGCCCGGGGCGGCCGGTGAGCGCGTCCCGCCAGGCCGAGCCGTAGCCGGTGGAGCCGCGGTAGTTCACGTGCACCACCGCGTAGCCGGCGTCGACGTAGGCGGCCCGCCGGGCGCGGTAGGAGTCGTCGTCGGCCGCCTCCGGGCCGCCGTGCACCAGGAACGCCGTCGCGTACGGGGCCGGGCCCGCGGGCCGCACCACGAGCGCGTGGATGTCACCGCCGGGGCCGGGCACCCAGCGGTCCTCGACCGGGTAGGCCGCCGGGGGCTCCTCCTCGCTCACCGAGAGGACGACGGGGCCGTCCGCGCGGCGGATCACCGGCGGCCGCTCCGCGTTGGACCAGGCGAGCTCGACCGCGCCGTCGGGCCGGGTGCTGGCGCCGCGCACGACGCCGGTCGGGGTGTCCAGCTTCTCCAGCGCCCCGGTGCCGAGGTCGTAGCGGTACAGCTCGGTGCGGGCCGCGTGGTCGTGGCCGACCAGCAGCGCCGTACCGTCGGGGTACCAGCCGGCCGAGACGTCGCCGGGCAGGTCCAGCACGATCTCGGTCTCGGTGTCCGTGGCGACGTCCCAGACGAGCAGCTCCTCGCGGCCGCGCCGCTCGTGCCCGACCAGCAGCCGGGTGTCGCCGGGCAGCGGCGCGAACTCCGAGGCGTGCAGGCCGCGGCCCTCGCCGTCCCACTTCTCCGCCACGACCGAGTCGTCCGACGTCCGGAGCACGCGCAGCGCGGGGTAGCGCGGGTCGCCGTGCTCGGAGTGCGAGATGACCAGCAGGTCGCCGTCGTGGGTGAGCGCGTCGACCGACGCCGGGTCCTGATGCCGGTAGATCACCCGCGGGGTGCCCCCGAACGGGGCGAGCCACAGCTCGCTGCCGTCGTCGGTCGAGCGGCCGATCGCGACCAGGTCGTCGCCGATCTCCAGCCCGGCCGGGTAGGCCGGGCCGACCTCCGGGACGGCGACGTCGTCCTCCCCGCCGTCGAAGGGCTGGGTCATCCAGACGCCGAACTCGTCGCCGTCGGTGTCGGCGAACCACCAGATGGTCTCGCCGTCGGGGCTGAGCGTGCCGATGAGCGTGCCGTTGGGCCGGTCGGTGACCTGCCGGTGGGTGCCGGTCGAGCGGTCCCACGCGTACTGCTCGACGACGCCGCTGACGTCGGAGCTGTACAGGTTGCGGTGCGGGGCGTCGAAGGCCCAGTCGGGCAGCGAGACGCGCGGCGCCCGGAACCGGGCCTGCCAGCGGGCGGTCACCTCGGGCGGAAGGGCGGAGGAGGCAGTCTGCTCGGTGGTCACGACGTCCATGGTCCCAGGCGGGTGAACCGGGCCGGGAACGACTCAGGGGCCGCCATCGGCGGCCCCTGAGCAACTGGTCGGGGTGACAGGATTTGAACCTGCGGCCTCGTCGTCCCGAACGACGCGCGCTACCAAGCTGCGCCACACCCCGAGGTGCGCTGGTCGAGTCTAACGCTCCTCCTCGCGGGGGCAGGCGGCGGGCTCAGGCGGGGCGCGCGGTGAGCGTGAGCAGGGTTGCCTCGGGCGGGCAGGCGAACCGAGCGGGGGCGTAGGGGCTGGTGCCCAGCCCCGCCGAGACGTGCAGCCAGGTGCCGTTCGGGCGGCCGTCCGCCGGTGCCGCCCAGCGGTGCAGCCAGCGCGCCCGCTCCCGGTCGATGCCGCAGTTGGTGACCAGCGCCCCGTAGAACGGCACCCGCAGCTGGCCGCCGTGGGTGTGCCCGCAGAGCAGCAGGTCGTAGCCGTCGGCGGCGAACCTGTCGAGCACCCGCGGCTCGGGGGAGTGGGCCAGGCCCAGCCGCAGATCGGCGTCCCGGTCGGCCGGCCCGGCGACGACGTCGTACCTGTCGCGGTGCAGGTGCGAGTCGTCGACGCCGGCGAACACGATCCGCCGTCCGCCGACGACGAGCTCGCCGGCGGCGTTGGTGAGGTCGAGCCAGCCGCGGTCGGCCATCCCGTCGCGCAGGTCGCGCCAGGGCAGCTCGGTGCCGTGCACCCGCTTGTGGTCGGGGAAGAAGTACTTCAGCGGGTTCTTCGGCCGCGGCGCGTAGTAGTCGTTGCTGGCCAGCACGAAGGCGCCCGGCCGGTCCAGCAGCGGATCGAGCGCCCGCAGCGTGCCGGGGACGGCGTCGAACCCGGCCAGATTGTCGCCGGTGTTGATCACCAGGTCCGGCTCCAGCGCCGCGAGGCCGGCGACCCACTCCTGCTTGGACCGCTGGCCCGCGGTCATGTGCAGGTCGGAGAGGTGCAGGATCGTCAGCGGCGCGGAGCCGGGTGCGAGCACCGGCACCTCGAAGCGCCGCAGGGTCCAGCGGGTGCGCTCGTAGAGGCTCGCGTAGGCGAGCGCGCCGGCGCCCGTGGCGATGACGGCGGTGGGGACGGCGGTGGGGACGGCGGTGTACCAGCGCACGTCCGGGAGCCTACGGGCGCGCGCTCGGTGCGCGCCGTGCCAGGCTGGGACCGTGCCCGACCTGAAGAAGCAGCTGCGCGATGACCTGACCACCGCCATGAAGGCCCGTGACGAACTGCGCACCGCCACCCTGCGCATGGTGCTGACGGCGATCAGCGCCGAGGAGGTGTCGGGCAAGGAGGCCCGCGAGCTCTCCGACGACGAGGTGCAGGCGGTCGTGCGCCGGGAGGCGAAGAAGCGCCGCGAGGCCGCCGAGGCCTTCGCCGGCGCCGGCCGCGCGGAGCAGGCCGCCCGCGAGGAGGCCGAGGGCGAGGTGCTCGCCGGCTACCTCCCGGCCCAGCTCGAGGACGCCGACCTGGCCGCGCTCGTCGCCGACGTCATCACCCGCACCGGCGCCTCGGGCATGAAGGACATGGGCAAGGTCATGGGCGCGGCCAACGCCGCGGTGGCCGGCCGGGCCGAGGGCGGCCGGGTGGCCGCGGAGGTCCGCCGCCAGCTGGCCTGAATCAGTCGAAGGGGAAGCCCTCGCCGAACGGGTCGTCGGGCGCCGGTTCGCCGCCCTGGTTCGGCGGCCCGCCCCCGTTACCGGGGCCGGGTCCGCCTCCGCCGCCCTGCCCGGGACCGGGCCCCGGCGGCACGACGACGACCTCCGGCTCGGGCTCCGGGATCGTCTCGACGATGATCCGCGGGCCCCTGCTGACCAGGATCTGCACCGGCTCGTTGCCGTAGGCCTCCACGCCGGCGCCCGGGCTGGTGCCCAGGAACGTGCCCTGCGGGGCATCGTTCTCGACCTCGACGACGCTCGTCTGCAGGCCGGCCGCCCGGATCAGCTCCTCGCACTGGGTCACCGAGGCGCAGTCCGGCACCGGCACGCTCCGGCCGCGCACGACCTCGGGGTCGGCCGGCGGGAACGGCACCGGCTCCTGCGCGGTGAGGATCGGCGCCATGGCGTCGTGCCAGATCGTGGCCGGCTTGCCCCCGCCGTAGCCGCCGACGTCCTGGTTGGACTTCGGGTTGAGCACCATCACGCTGGCCGCGTACTGCGGGGTGTACCCGACGAAGGCCGCCGAGAAGTTGTTCTGCGAGGTACCCGTCTTGCCGGCGATCTCGTGGCCGGGGACGGCGGCCCGGGTGCCGGTCCCCGCAGGGCTGCTGACGTCACCGATGAGGATCTGGTTGAGCGTCCGGGCCACTCCCTGCGGGATCGCCTCCGGGGTGCACTCGTTGCCGTCCCAGACCGGCGTGCCGTCGTCCTTCTCCAGCGGCTTCCCGTTGCGGTCGAGGACGCCGGCGATCGGCGTCGGGTCGCACTGGGTGCCGCTGGCCGCCATCGTGCTGAACGAGCTGGCGAGGTCGAGCGGGCTCGTCGCGTGCGGACCCAGCACGAAGGAGCCCTGTCGACCGTCGATGATCTCGTCGGCGACGGGGTCGATGGAGTGCAGCCCCATGGCCTGCGCCATCCGCACCGGCTTCTCCACGCTGCCGAGCTGGTCGAGGAGCGCCAGGAAGTAGGTGTTGGAGGACCGGACCAGGGCGCCGGTCATGTCCAGGGTGTTCGGGTAGTTCCCGACGTTGGACACGGTGTACGGCGCGCCGCGGGTGCCACCGTTCTGCTTGAACACCCGGGACGAGTACGTGTTCGGGGTCGTGATCGTGTGGCTGGGCGCGTAGCCCTCGGCCAGTGCGGCGGCTGCGGTGAACACCTTGTAGGTCGAGCCCGCGCCCTGGCTGGCCCGCGCGTTGAGGATGACCGACTCGCACTCGGGTCCCTCGCAGCCGAAGCGCCGGTTGACGCTCATCGCCAGCAGGTTGCCCGTGCCGGGTTCCAGCGCGGTGTACATGCCGGCGAGCGAGTTGCCCATCGACAGGGTGTTGAGCACCGCCTGGTCACCGGCGACCTGCATGTCGGGGCGCAGGGTGGTCTGGATGGTCAGCCCGCCGGTCTTCAGCTGCCGGTCGGTGAGCCCGAGCTCCCGGACCAGGTACTCGAGGGTGTAGGCGCAGAAGAAGCCGCCCATCGTGGCGTCGATGCAGCCGTTGGGCGGCGCGATGCCCGGCGCGACCTCGACCGGCGTCGGCGCGATCTCGGTGTACTGCTGCTCGTCGATGTACCCGAGGTCCAGCATCCGCTGCAGCACCACGTTGCGCCGGAGCTGGGCGTTCTCCGGGTTGTCGATGGGGTCGTCGTAGAAGGGGCGCTGCACGAGCCCCGCCAGCATCGCCGCCTGCGGCAGGGTGAGGTCCCAGGCGTTCGTGCTGAAGTACTGCTGGGCGGCGGCCTGGATGCCGTAGGCGCCCTTCCCGAAGTACACGATGTTCAGGTACCGGGTGAGGATCTCGTCCTTGTCGTAGGTCTCCTCCAGGGCCAGCGCCAGCCGGGCCTCGCGCAGCTTGCGGGCCGGCGTCTGCTCGGTGGCGGCGTTCCGCGCCTCGGGGGAGTCGGCCGTCTGCAGGAGCGTCTGCTTGACCAGCTGCTGGGTGAGCGTGGAGCCGCCCTCCTGCACCGAGCCGGCGGCCAGGTTCTTCACCAGCGCGCGCATCGTGCCCTGCACGTCCAGGCCGTTGTGCTCGTAGAACCGCGAGTCCTCGATGGCCACCAGCGCCTGCTTCATGACGTCGGCGATCTGGTCGGAGGCGACCGGCGTGCGGTTCTTCTCGTACAGGTTGGTGATCAGCTGCCCGTCGGCGGCGAGCACCTTCGTCGGGCCTGCCGGTGTGGCGTCGGTGAGCTCCACCGGGAGCGCGTCGAGCAGGTCCGCGGAGTTGCGGGCGACGAGCCCGCCGCCCCCGACCCAGGGCAGCAGGAGGCCCGCCAGCAGCACGCCGGCGACGACGATCGTCAGGGCGAGCTTGGCGAGCACACGGGTCTGGATACGGGCGTTCTCCGACATCGCCGCCCAGCGTACGGCGCGCGGCCTCCGCGACGCCGCCGTCAGGCGCGGCGCGCGGGCAGGATCCGCGTCCGCGGGGTCCCGGTCGGGGTGTCCGCGTCGGCGCCGGTCAGCGCCTCGGCCATCGTCCGCAGGCCCGGCAGGTCGTGCACGTCACCGGCCGCCGCGGGAACCGTCCGGACGGCGACCTCCGGGTGGGCGCTGGTGAACCTGTCCGCGAGGTGCTGCTCGCGGGCGGCCTGCCCCATCCGCTCGGCGTGCACCCGCAGCGCCGCGGCGACCAGCGGGGCGTCGGGGCGACCGGCCTCCAGCACCTCCTCCGCCGCGCCCTCGGCCCGCTCCGCGGAGAGCGCCGCGGTGGCCGGCGGGTGGGTGCGGTTCAGCACCAGCCCGGCCAGGGGCATGCCCTCCGCCGAGAGCCGGTCCACGAAGTAGGAGGCCTCGCGCAGCGCGTCGGGCTCGGGGGAGGCCACCACCACGAACGACGTGCCCGGGCGGCGGAGCAGTTCGTAGGTCGCCGTCGCCCGCTCGCGGAAGCCGCCGAACATGGTGTCCAGCGCCGCGACGAAGGCGGAGATGTCCCGCAGCAGCTGCCCACCGAGGATCTTCGAGACGATCCGGCTGAACAGCAGGAACCCGGCGCTGGCGAACTTGAAGCCGGCGCGGCTGGGCGCCATGAGCAGCCGGATCATCGTGCCGTCGAGGAACCGGCCCATCCGCTTCGGGGCGTCGAGGAAGTCCAGCGCCGACCGCGACGGCGGGGTGTCGACGATGATCAGGTCCCACTTCTCGCTGGACCGCAGCTGCCCGAGCTTCTCCATCGCCATGTACTCCTGCGTCCCGGAGAAGGAGGAGGAGAGCGCCTGGTAGAAGGGGTTCTCGAGGATCTGCTCGGCCCGCTCGGGGGTCGAGTGCGCCACGACGATGTCGTCGAAGGTGCGCTTCATGTCCAGCATCATCGCGTGCAGTTCGCCGTCGGCCCCGTCGACGTCGACCCGCCGCGGCTCGTTGTCGAGCTCGGTCAGGCCGAGCGACTGGGCCAGCCGGCGGGCCGGGTCGATGGTGAGGACGACGACGGTGCGCCCGGCCTCGGCCGCGGCCAGTGCCAGCGCGGCCGACGTCGTCGTCTTGCCCACCCCGCCGGCGCCGCAGCAGACCACGATCCGGGTGTCGGGGTCGGTGATCAGCCCCTGCAGGTCCAGGGGGCGCGCGCTCACGCCGTCCCCCCGGCCGCCCGGGCGAGGGTGCCGGTCTGCGCGCCGAGGTGGTCCTCCAGCAGCGCGGCCAGCTCGAACAGCAGCCCGACGTCCATCGGGCCGGGGAGCAGTGGCAGCTCGACGGTCGGGCGCCCCAGCGCCTCCACCCGGGAGCGCAGCGCGTCCTGGCCGGACCACCGCTCGGCGTGCTCGGTGACCTCGGCCGCGAGCGCGGCCGCGAGCTCCCGCCCGCCGGGGAGGTGGGCGGCGGTCAGGCCCGGGAGCAGGTCGTCGGCGGTGAGCTCGCCGCGGGCTGCGCGGGCGAGCTCGGCCGGCGGGAGCACCGGGTCGGTCGCCATGTTCACGATGACCGACCCCACCGGCAGGTCCGCCTTGGTCAGCTCCTCGATCGCGTCGGCGGTCTCCTGCACCGGCATGTCCTCGAGGATGGTGACCAGGTGCACGGCCGTCTGCGGCGAGCGCAGCACGGCCATGACGCCGTCGCTCTGGGTCCGGATCGGCCCGGAGCGCGCGAGCTGCGACATCTCCCCGGTCACGCCGAGGAACCTGGTGATCCGGCCGGTCGGCGGAGCGTCGACGACGACGGCGTCGTAGACGTGCCGGCTGTCCGTGCGGCGGGTGACCGCCTCCTTGATCTTGCCGGTGATCAGCACGTCACGGAGGCCCGGTGCGATCGCCGTCGCGAAGTCGATGGCGCCCATCTTGCGCAGCGCCCGGCCGGCGCGGCGCAGGTTGTAGAACATGTCGAGGTAGTCGAGCAGCGCTTCCTCGGTGTCGATGGCGAGCGCCTTGACCTCGCCACCGCCGCGCGCGACCGCGACCCGGCGCTCCTCGTAGGGCAGCGGCGCGGTGTCGAAGAGCTGGGCGATGCCCTGCCGGCCCTCGGTCTCCACGAGCAGCACGTGCCCGCCGTCGGCCGCGAGCGCGAGGGCCAGGGCGGCGGCGACAGTGGTCTTGCCCGTCCCGCCCTTGCCCGAGACGACGTGCAGGCGTGGGGACGACGGGGCCGGGCTCACCGCTCCAGCCTAGAAGGACCCTGCTGCCCCCCGCCGTTCGCGAGCTCACGGCGGGGCCCTGCAGGAGGGCCGCTCCAGCACGTCACGAGGGGGGCTGCGCTAGCGTCGCGGCATGACCGAGACGGCGCGCCAGCGGTGGGAGTACGCGACCATCCCGCTGCTGATCCACAACACGAAGGCGATCCTCGACTCCTGGGGTGTCGACGGGTGGGAGCTCGTGACGGTGCTCCCCGGCCCTGGCGGCACCGACCAGCTGGTGGCCTACCTCAAGCGACCGGCGTGAGCGCCCCCGGCGGTTGGCACGCCCGGCTGGTCGAGCTCGGCATCCGGCTGCCGGTGGTGGCCGCGCCGGTGGCGGCCTACGTGCCGGCGGTGCGCAGCGGCTCGTTGGTCTTCACCTCGGGCCAGCTGCCGTTCGTCGACGGCGGGCTGCGCCGGACCGGCAAGGTCGGGGGCTCGGTGGACGTCGAGGCGGCGGCGGCCGACGCCAAGGTGTGCGCGCTCAACGGCCTCGCCGCGATCGACGAGCTGGTGGGGCTGGACTCGGTGGCCCGGATCGTCCGCGTGGTCGGCTACGTCGCCAGCGCCGAGGGCTTCACCGGGCAGCCGCGCGTGGTCAACGGGGCCAGCGAGCTGCTGGGGACCATCTTCGGCGAGGCCGGGCAGCACGCCCGCAGCGCGATCGGGGTCGCGGAGCTGCCGCTCGGGTCGCCGGTCGAGGTCGAGCTCACCGTCGAGCTGTCCGCGTGACCCCGCCTCCCGCCGAACCTGCTGTCGAGCCCCGCCAGGCGGCCACCGTCCTGCTGCTCCGGGACGGAGCGTCGGGGCTGGAGGTCTACCTGCTGCGGCGCACGAAGGGGATGCCGTTCGCGGGGGGCATGACCGCCTACCCCGGCGGTGGGGTGGACCCGCGCGACGCCGACATCGAGATCGGCTGGGCCGGTCCGACGCCGGCCGAGTGGGCGAGGGCGTTCGGCTGTGACGAGCCGCTGGCGCGCGAGCTGGTGTGCGCCGCCGTGCGCGAGACGTTCGAGGAGGCCGGCGTCCTGCTGGCCGGGCCCGCCGAGGGCACCGTCGTCCCGGACGTGAGCGGGGACGACTGGGAGGAGCAGCGGCAGGCGTTGCTGAGCCGGGAGCTGTCGCTGAGCGAGCTGCTCGCCGACAGGGGGCTGGTGCTGCGCTCGGACCTGCTGCGGCCGTTCGCGCACTGGATCACCCCGCCGATGGAGTCGCGGCGCTACGACACGAAGTTCTTCGTGGCCGCGCTGCCGGCCGGGCAGGAGGCGCGGGACGTCTCCGGCGAGGCGGACGAGGCCGCGTGGCTCTCGCCGGCCGCCGCGCTGCAGGAGCACCTGGCGAGCACCCGGCCGATGCTGCCGCCGACGTCGCACACGCTCTCGCAGCTGGGCCGGTTCGCCGACGTCGCCTCCGCGCTGGCCGGCTCGCCGCCGGACCCGCTCGAGCCGATCCTGCCCCGCTTCGAGCAGGACGACGAGGGCCGCTGGGTGCTGCTCCCCGACGGCACCCGCGTGCGTCTGGTCGCGCCGCTCCCGTCCTGAGCGACGTCCTACCTCGTCGTTCCGGGTCCTCCCTCATGGTCGACCACGAGGGAGGACCCGTGTTGATCAGGAAACCTGATCAACACGGAAGGCGTCAGCGTGCGCGGCGGCGGAGGCGGTCCTCGTCCAGGACGACGACGGACTTGCCCTGCAGCTGGATCCAGCCGCGCTGCACGAAGTCGGCCAGCGCCTTGTTCACCGTCTCGCGGGAGGCACCCACCAGCTGGGCGAGCTCCTCCTGCGTGAGGTCGTGCTTGACGCGCAGCCCGTCGTTGTCGCGGCTGCCGAAGCGGTCGGCCATCTGCAGCAGCGCCTTGGCCACGCGACCGGGGACGTCGGTGAAGATCAGGTCGGCGACCGAGTCGTTGGTGCGGCGCAGGCGGCGGGCCAGCACGCGCAGCAGCTGCTCGCCGATCTCCGGGTGCGCCTCGATCCACGGGCGGAGCACCGTCTGCGGCATGTGCGCCAGCCGGACGTCGGTCACGGCCGTCGCCGTCGCCGTCCGCGGGCCCGGGTCGAAGACCGACAGCTCGCCGAACTGGTCCGACGGGCCCATGACGGCGAGCACGTTCTCGCGGCCGTCCGGTGCCCGACGGGAGAGCTTGATCTTGCCGCTCATGACGATGTAGAGGCTGTCGCCGGGCTCGCCCTCGTTGAAGACGACCCGACCCCGAGGCAGCGTGACGACCTCGAGCCGGCTGATCACCGGGGCCGCTGCTTCTTCCGAGATCCCCTGGAAGAGCCCCGATTGGGCCAGCACCTGCTCGTCCACTGCACGTCCTCCCACTGCTGCTCGACGGGCGCGAGGCGTCCCGTGTCCGGTCGGAGTCTAGGCGGCTGTGCTGCTGGTCACCCGTTCGGTGGGCTGCGGCGTCCCCCCTACGGGCGTGTGGGCCGGCTCACAGGCCTGCTCAGACCAGGGGCGGATTGCTGCTCGTCGGGCGACCGCGACGGCGTCGGCGCCAGCGGAAGAGGGCGCGGCGCAGGCCGGAACTGGCCAGGGTGTCGACCTCGGCGGGGGTCGCCGTGTCGAGGAACTCGTCGACCTCGCGGGGCGAGGCGGGACGGCGCAGGGGCTCCTCCACCCGCTCCATGACGAGGAGGAAGGCGATCAGCAGCGGGGGGAAGAGGATGACGCTCAGTGCGACCACCTCGACCACCTCCTGGGCCTGCTCGTACGTCTCGGACCGCCGTGTCCGCCGTCGATGGTCCCACGAACGGGCACTGTCAGCAGGGCCGCCTACGCTCGACAGCGTGTCAGCCCCTGCCCCGACGCCGGACTACGCCATCCCGGCGCCTCCCCGCCGGCCCACGGTGGCGGCCCGCACGGGGGCGTCGCCCTACGATCCCGCCGAGACGCCGCTGGCCCGCACCCGGCGTGCCCGCCGGATGGCTCGCGAGCTGGCGCTCATCCACCCCGACGCGCACTGCGAGCTCGACTTCACCAACGCCTTCGAGCTGCTGGTGGCCACCGTGCTCTCCGCCCAGACCACCGACAAGATGGTCAACAAGGTCACGCCGACGCTGTTCGCCCGCTACCCCGACGCGGTCGCCCTCGCCGGGGCCGAGCGCGAGGAGCTGGAGACGATCCTCAAGCCGACGGGGTTCTTCCGCGCCAAGGCGAACTCGGTGCTGGGCCTGTCGCAGGCGCTGGTCGAGCGGTTCGACGGCGAGGTGCCCGGCCGCATGGCCGATCTGGTGACGCTCCCGGGAGTCGGGCGCAAGACGGCGAACGTCGTCCTCGGCAACGCGTTCGGCGTCCCGGGGCTGACCGTCGACACGCACTTCGGCCGGCTGGTGCGGCGCTTCGGCTGGACCGAGGAGGAGGACCCGGTCAAGGTCGAGGCCGAGATCGCGGAGCTGATCCCCAAGAAGGAGTGGACCGACTTCTCCCACCGCGTGATCTTCCACGGCCGCCGCGTCTGCCACGCGAAGAAGGCGGCCTGCGGAGGCTGCGGCCTGGCGAAGTGGTGCCCCTCGTTCGGCATCGGCCCGGTCGACCCGGAGGAGGCCATGAAGCTCGTGAAGACCCCGGCCGCCTCGGACACCGAGTGATGCGCGCAGCGTGGGCCGCGGCGGCCGTCGCCGCCCTGTTCCTGACCGGCTGCACCGCCGACGAGCCCGAGCCGGCGCCCGCCGAGCGGAGCGCGCTGAGCGCCTGCCCGGACCAGCCGGAGCAGCTGTCGAGCGGCACCGAGCTGATGCCGGCCGTCGCGCTCGACTGCCCGGGCGGTGGGGAGCTCGACCTCGGTCGCGCGCCGGGAGTGCCGACCGTGGTCAACCTGTGGGCGAGCTGGTGCGTCCCGTGCCGCGAGGAGCTGCCGGTCCTGCAGGAGTTCGCCGAGCAGGCCGGCGACGGCGTCCGCGTCATCGGGGTGATCAGCAAGGACGGGCAGTCGCAGGCGGAGTCCTTCGCCGTGGAGTCCGGTGCCGCGTTCCCGCACGCCTTCGACCCGCAGGGCGAGCTGATGACCGAACTCGGGCTCAACGCCCTCCCCTTCACCTACTTCGTGGACGCCGACGGCGGGCTGCGGCACGTGCAGACCAGGCCGGTCACCTCCGTGGCCCAGCTGAACGACCTGGTCGCCGAGCACCTCGGGGTGCAGGTGTGAGCGCACCGCTGCGCCCGCCCGGCACGGACGGGCTGCCCGACTACCTGGTCCGCCTCCTCGACGGGGCGCACGACCTCCCGCTGGCCCGCCGGATGCCCCGGCCGGCGGCCAGCGCCCGCAAGTCGGCGGTGCTCATCCTCTTCGGCGAGGGGCCGGTGGGGCCCGACCTCGTCTTCATCGAGAAGTCCGCGCACCTGCGCACCCACGCGGGCCAGCCGGCCTTCCCCGGCGGCGGCGTCGAGCACGGCGACGACTTCCCGATCGGCACCGCGCTGCGCGAGGCGCAGGAGGAGGCCGGGATCGACCCCGAGGGCGTCCGGGTGCTCGCGACCCTGCAGGAGCTGTACCTGCCGCCGTCGGACCGGCTCGTCGTGCCCGTCGTCGGCTGGTGGGACGACCCGCGCGAGGTCACCGTCGGCGATCCGCACGAGGTCGCCCGGGTGGCGCGGGTGCCGCTCGACGACCTGGTGGACCCGGCCAACCGCTACCGGCTGCGGCACCCGTCGGGCTACATCGGGCCGGCGTTCGGCGTCGCCGACATGGAGATCTGGGGGTTCACCGCGGGGCTGGTCGACGCGATCCTGGACGCCGCCGGGCTGGCGCGCCCGTGGAACACCCGCGACGTGCGGTCGATGGGCGCGCCCCGGCTGAGCCCGTACACGCTGCCCGGCTCCGGCGACGACGACCCGGCCGGTGACGCCGCCGCGCCGACCGTCGCCGATCCCGCGCCGGACGGTCCGCCGACGCGTACGGTTCCGCCCCGATGATGGCGCTGAGGAAGATGGCGGTCGTGGCTGCCGCCGGTGTGCTGCTCGTCGGCTGCGGCGGGAACGGCAACGGTGGCGGGAACGGTGGGGACGCCGCCCCCGTGCCCGAGGGCATCGGGGAGGTGACGGTGGCGGCCGACGGCGTCCAGGAGGTCACCGTCCAGACCCAGGACGACTACGAGTTCACCCCCGACCGCTTCACGGTGGCACCGGGGACGGTGCGGCTCACCGTGCGGAACGTGGCCACCCACATGACGCACAACCTCGAGTTCGACGAGGGGGAGGGCCCCGAGGCCATCGACGCCGGCGTCGACTTCCTCGGCCCGGGCCAGGAGAAGACCATCGAGTTCGAGGTGTCGGTGCCGGGGGAGCACCCCTTCACCTGCACGTTCCACACCGCGCAGGGCCAGTTCGGCACGATGATCGTCCGCCAGGACGGCTGATCGTGTCCTTCGTCGACGTCGTCCTCATCGTGCTGGCGTTGACGTTCGCCCTGTCGGGCTTCCGGCAGGGCCTGCTCGTCTCGGCGACCTCGATCGCCGGCTTCCTCGCCGGTGCCGTGGTGGGAGCGCAGCTGTCCGGCCCGGTGGCCGACAGCATCGACGGCTCGAGCGTCACCCGGGTGTTCGTCGCGCTCGTCGTCGTCCTCGCCGGGGCGCTGCTGGGACAGATCCTGGCCGGCGCGATCGGGCGGGCCGTGCGCCGCCAGGTGACGTGGGAACCGGCGAAGATGCTCGACTCGGTCGCCGGCGCGGTCGTCTCCGCCGTCGCCGTGCTGCTGGTGGCCTGGATGGTGGCCTCGCCGCTGGCCACCTCCCCGTTCCCCGAGGTGGCCGGCCAGGTGCGTCAGTCGGCCCTGGTCCAGGCCGTCGACAGCGCGGTGCCCAGCAGCGTGCGATCGGTCTACGACAGCCTCCGCGAGGCCATCGACCGGCGCGGCCTGCCCGACGTCCTCGACCCGCTCACCCCCACGCGGGTGCGCGAGGTGCCCCCGCCCGACCCCGCTCTCGCCGGCAGCGAGGTGGTCGCGAGGGTGCAGGGATCGGTCGTGAAGATCCGGGGCGTCGCGCCGTCGTGCTCGCGGCAGATCGACGGCTCCGGGTTCGTGTACGCGACCGAGCGGGTGATGACCAACGCCCACGTGCTCGCCGGGGTCACCGAGCCGACGGTGCAGGCCGAGGGCGAGGAGTACGACGCGCGGACGGTCTTCGTCGACGAGGCGCTCGACGTCGCCGTCCTCGCGGTGCCGGGGCTGCCCCAGGCGACGTTGTCCTTCACCGACGGCGTCGCCGAGGCCGGCGACGACGCGATCATCATGGGCTACCCCGGGGGCGGAGACCTGTACGTCGGGGCGGCCCGCGTCCGCGACCGCGGTGAGATCAGCGGCCCCGACTTCCGCAACTCGAGCACCGTCGTCCGCGACGTCTACGCGCTGTACGGCACCGTGCGGGCCGGCAACTCCGGCGGACCGCTGTTCGCCCCCGACGGCACCGTCCTCGGCGTCGTCTTCGCCTCGGCGATCGACGACCCGAACACCGGGTACGCGCTCACCGGCCCGCAGGTCGCCGAGGCCGCGGGCATCGGCGCGAACGCCGTAGCAGCAGTGGCCACCGGCCCCTGCGAGTAGAAGGACCCCCTCGCTACGCCGCCCACCCGGCGATGGCGCGGGTGACCTCGTCGGGGGCTTCCTCGGGGAGGAAGTGGCCGAGGCCGGGGAGTTCCCGCCACTCGTAGGCGCCGGCCACGTACCTGCCCGAGCCGCGGGCGGTGTCCGGCAGCACGCACGGGTCGGCCCCGCCGTGCAACTGCAGCGTCGGCGCGGTGATCGGCGCCGCCATCCGGCGGGCGTACCGCAGCCCGTCCGGCCGCAGCTGCGAGCGGCCCGCCCAGCGGTGGTACTCCATCGCCGAGTAGGCGGCCTGCGGGATGCGGGCCGCGGAGCGGTAGCGCTCGACAGCCTCCGCGAAGTCGGCGCTCCGGGCCCACTCCGGCCCGGCCCAGCGGTGCATGAGGTCGGCGACCGGGTCGTCGTCGGCTCGGGTGAGCCGCTTCTCCGGCAGCCGCGGCACCTGGAACCCCAGGGCGTAGCGCGAGGCGCGGCGCTGCCGCGGATCGGTCATCGCGGCCCGCAGCCGGCGCGGGTGCGCCATCGACAGGACGACGAGCCGGCGCACCGTGCGTGGGTGCAGCGCGGCCATGGTCCAGCCGAGCAGCCCGCCCCAGTCGTGCCCGACGACGACGGCGTCCTCCTCGCCCAGCGCCCGCACCAGCGCCGCGGCGTCGGCGGACAGCGTCGGCAGGTCGTAGCCCCGCGGCGGCTTGTCGCTGGCCCCGTAGCCGCGCAGGTCGACGGCGACGGCCCGGAATCCGGCGTCGGCCAGCCCGATGAGCTGGGCGCGCCAGGTCCACCAGAACTGGGGGAAGCCGTGCAGCAGCAGCACGAGCGGCCCGTCGCCGGCCTCGGCGACGTGCAGGCTGATGCCGTTGGCCGAGATGTCGCGGTGGGTCCAGGGGCCGGGGAGCAGGACGCTGGTCGCGTCCGGCTGCCCGGCCGGCGGGACTGTCACGCGGTCCTCAGAGCTTGTACGACTCGCTGCCCCGCAGGGCGACCTTGCCGTTGCTCACCTCGGGCACGGCGCGGTGGCGCTGCCCCGGGGCCTCGCGGTGCAGCACGTCGGGCAGGTCCTGCAGGGTCTCGAGGGTCCGCTCGGGCTTCTCGACCTTCTTGAGCATCCGCCGGCCGATCATCGCCGCGACGCCCGCCACCAGGAAGAGGAAGAGGGTCACGATGCCGAAGGCGGCCCAACGCCACAGCCAGATGTCGAGGATCTCGGCCACGGTGATGAACAGGTAGATCGCGGCGAAGGCGACGAGGACGCCGGCCGCGGCGAACAGCCCGACGCTGATCCCGGCCCTCTTCGCCGACCCGCTGATCTCGGTCTTGGCCAGCTCGACCTCGGCGCGGATCAGGGTCGAGACGTCGGCCATCGCGCTCTGCACGAGCGTGCCGACCGACGGCTCCTCGGTCCCCGCCGGGCGGGCGGCCGACGACGCGCCGGATGCGTGGGAGACGCTGTGCGCCACGGTGGCTCCTTCTTCGACGGACGTGCTGGTCACCGAAGATCGTGCCGCACCCCGCCCGAGCGCGCGCCCCCGCGTCCTCCGACCGAGGCAGGTCCGCGCCCCGGTGGTGGGGCCAGAAGCATGCTTGTGGCCCCACCACCGGGCGGGGTCAGTCCTCGGAGGGGGCGGCGGGCAGCTTCTCCTTGATCATGTTCATCACCGAGGAGTCGGTCAGGGTCGTCACGTCGCCGAGCTCGCGGTTCTCGGCGATGTCGCGCAGCAGCCGGCGCATGATCTTGCCCGAGCGGGTCTTCGGCAGCTCCTGCACGACCATGATCTGGCGCGGCTTCGCGATCGGGCCGATGTCCTTCGCGACGTGCGTCTTCAGCGTCTGCACCAGCTCGTCGCCGGAATCCTCCGCGGTGCCGCGCAGGATCACGAACGCGACGATGCCCTGCCCGGTGGTCGGGTCGCTGGCGCCGACCACCGCGGCCTCGGCGACGGTCGGGTGCCCGACCAGCGAGGACTCCACCTCCGTGGTGGAGATGCGGTGCCCGGAGACGTTCATGACGTCGTCCACCCGGCCGAGCAGCCAGATGTTGCCGTCGGCGTCCTTCTTCGCGCCGTCGCCGGCGAAGTAGTAGCCCTGCTCGGCGAACCGCGACCAGTAGGTGTCGACGTACCTGTCGTCGTCGCCCCAGATGGTGCGCAGCATCGACGGCCAGGGCTCGGTGAGCACGAGCAGCCCGGTCGAGTCGTCGGCGAGCTCGTTGCCCTCGTCGTCGACGACCTTGGCCGAGATCCCTGGGAAGGGGGCCTGCGCGGAGCCCGGCACCAGCGAGGTGACGCCGGGCAGCGGGTTGATCATGTGGCCGCCGGTCTCGGTCTGCCACCAGGTGTCGACGACGGGGCAGCGGCCGCCGCCGATGTTGCGGTGGTACCAGAGCCACGCCTCGGGGTTGATCGGCTCACCGACCGAGCCGAGGACGCGCAGCGTGGAGAGGTCGAAGCCGGCCGGCACCTCCTCGCCCCACTTCATGAAGGTCCGGATGACGGTGGGCGCGGTGTAGAGGATCGTGACGCCGTACTTCTGCACGATCTCCCACCAGCGGCCCCGGTGCGGCGTCTCCGGCGTCCCCTCGTACATCACCGACGTCGCCCGGTTGGAGAGCGGGCCGTAGACGATGTAGCTGTGGCCGGTGACCCAGCCGACGTCGGCCGCCGTCCAGAAGACGTCGGTGTCGGGCTTGAGGTCGAAGCTCGCCCAGTGGGTGTAGCTGACCTGGGTCAGGTAGCCACCCGAGGTGTGCAGGATGCCCTTCGGCTTCGCCGTCGTCCCCGACGTGTACATGATGTACAGCGGGTGCTCGGCGTCGAAGAACTCGCAGGTGTGCTCGGTGGACTGCCGCCCGACGACGTCGTCCCACCACAGGTCGCGGCCCTCGGTCCAGTCCACGTCCTCGCCGGTCCGCTTGACGACGACGACGTTGCGGACGCCGGGGGAGCGGCCCACGGCGTCGTCGACGGCGGGCTTGAGCGCGCTCGGCGCCCCCCGCCGGTAGCCGCCGTCGGCGGTGATGACGAGGACGGCGCCGGAGTCGTCGAGCCGGCTGGCCAGCGCGTCGGCGGAGAAGCCGCCGAACACGACCATGTGGACGGCGCCGATGCGGGCGCAGGCCAGCATCGCGATGATCGTCTCCGGGATCATCGGCATGTAGATCGCGACCCTGTCGCCGGCGTTCACGCCCAGCTCGGTGAGCGCGTTGGCGGCCTTGCTCACCTCGTCCTTGAGCTGGCTGTAGGTGATCGCCCGGGTGTCGCCGGGCTCGCCCTCCCAGTGGTAGGCGACCTGCTCGCCGTGGCCGGCCTCGACGTGCCGGTCCACGCAGTTGTAGGCGACGTTGAGCTTCCCGCCGACGAACCACTTCGCGAAGGGCGGGTTGCTCCAGTCGAGCACCTCGTCCCAGGGCTGCGCCCAGTCCAGGCGCTCGGCGGCCTTCGCCCAGAACGCGAGCCGGTCGCGCGAGGCCTCCTCGTAGACCTCGGGCCCGACGTTGGCCTGCGCGGCGAGCGCCTCCGGCGGGGCGAAGGTCTGACCCTCGGCCGGTGACTGGACCGTGTCGCTCATGCGCTACCTCCGGTGTCCGGCGCCGCTCGGGAGCCTGGCGACGCGACGTGGCTCGGGTCACACGGTATGGGGTCGGGGGTTTCCTCGTCTGCCCCGGGGCGACGGGCGGGCGGTTCCGTGCGATGGCCGGTCAGACTGGCGGGATGAGCAGCGCCCAGGCCGCCGTGGCCGCCCGGATCCCCGGCGCCGCGGCTCTCGGCCTGCTGCTCCCGACCGGGGCGGCGGTCGTGCCCGCGACGGCGCTGGCCGATCCCGGCTGGACGGCGCAGGTCCTGGACGCCCGCACCCCACGGCATCGGCCAGTCGACCGCCGGGTGGTCGCCACCGTCTGGTGGTACTCGGCGTCGTCGGTGCTGGTGACCCCGCCGCTGGCCGGGCTGGTCACCGGCATCCCGCTGTCGGCCCGGCTCGCCGACCTCACCGTGGCGCTGCTCCCCGGGTACGCGCCGATGGCGGCGGTGGCCCGCGGGTCCGGCTCGCCGGAGCTCGCCGCGGACCTGCGGACCTCGCTGGCAGCGGTGATCGCCGTCGTCTCCGAGGCCGGCGGGGTGCGCGAGCGCCCGTTGTGGGCGTTGGCGGCCGACTCCGTGGCCAACCAGTTGCTCGCGCTGGGCCGGGCGACCGGGGACGTGGCCGCCGCGACGGCGTGCGCCCGGCCGCTGGCCGAGGCGGTCGGCGCCCCGCTGCCGCTGCCGCGGTACGAGGACGTCGGCGGCGCCCGGTTCACCCGCCGGGCGTCGTGCTGCCTGCTCTACCGGCTGCCCGGGGGAGCGCTGTGCACGTCCTGCCCCCGCCGCCCCCCGGAGGAGCGCCGGGAACTCCTCGAGCAGCTCGCCCGCCGCTGGTGACCGCCGGCCGGACGGTTGGGTCAGGAGGAGTGCCGGATGTCCTCGAACGGGACGTCGCGGTCGACCTCGGGCTCCTTCGGCAGGCCGAGCAGCCGCTCGCCGATGATGTTCCGCTGGATCTCGTCGGTGCCCCCGCCGATCGAGGTGAAGTAGGCGTTCATCGAGGCGAAGTTCGCCTCGTCGCCGTCCGGGTGGTCGGGCCCCTCCAGCAGCGCCTCGGCTCCGACGATCGCCGACTGCACCCGGCCGGTCTCGTGCACGATGCGCGACATCGCCAGCTTGCCCAGCGACGCCAGCGGTGAGGAGCTGCCCTGCTCGAGCTGGGCCTGTGCGCGCTGGTTGGTCCAGCGGTTGACCGCGCGCAGGGCGTGCACCCGGGCCAGGTCCCGGCGGATCAGCGGGTCGCCGGTCCGGCCGTGCCGCCGGACGAGGTCGGCCAGGTCGACCGGCCCACGACCGTTCGCGCGGGTGCTCGCCCCGAGGTTGGTCTCGCCGAGCGCGACCCGCTCGTAGGCCAGCGCCGTCACCAGGACCCGCCAGCCCTGCCCTGGCTCGCCGAGCATGTTCGCCTGCGGCACCCGGGCATCGGTGAGGAACACCTCGTTGAAGTGCGCCTCGCCGGTGATCTGCCGCAGCGGGCGGACCTGGACGCCGGGCTGGTCCATCGGCAGGAAGAAGAAGCTGAGCCCGCGGTGCTTGGGCACCGTCGGGTCGGTGCGGGCCAGCAGCATCCCGAAGTCGGCGCCCGCGGCGTTCGACGTCCACACCTTCTGCCCGTTCACGACGTACTCGTCGCCGTCGAGGACGGCGCTGGTGCGCACGCCGGCCAGATCGGAGCCGGCGCCGGGCTCGCTGTAGAGCAGGCACATGCGCAGCCGGCTCTCCAGCAGCTGGCGCAGCAGCCGCTCGCGCAGCTCGTCGGTGCCGTAGGTGAGCAGGGTGTTCGCCCAGAGGTTGGTCCGGTCCTGCCCGCTGCCCGGGGCGCCGACCCGCGCGAACTCGGCCTCGACGATGCGCGCCTGCTCTTCGGTCAGCTCCGCGCCGAACGCGTCGCGGGGCCAGCGGGGGACGGCGTACCCGGCGTCCACCACCATGGCCAGCCACTCGGTGGGGTCGATCGCGCGGTCCCGATGGGCGGCCAGCCAGGTGCGGACCTCGCCGCGCAGCTCCTCGTCGCTGCTCACGGGGCTGAACGTAGCGAGCGGCGGGTCACCGTGGCAGGACGACGGTGAACAGCGCCATCACGCCGGCCAGGAACATCAGCGCCGACATGACGGGGAAGAGCCGGGCGTCCGGCAGGACGTCGTTGCGCCGCAGCCGCGCGTCCGCGGCACGTGAGCGCCGGGACGCCAGGACGCCGATCACCGCCACGAGCGCGGTGGTGACGGCGGCGAGCGTCCCGGCCAGCACCGGTGAGCGGTCCAGCAGCAGCCGGCCGATGAGCAGCGAGGCGCCGTACCCCGAGATCACGGTGCGGCGCCAGGCCAGCGTCGTGCGCTCGAGCTGGAGCCCGGGGTCCCACGGGCCGGGGCTGCGCGTCATCAGAGGAGGAACAGGATCAGGAGTCCCGCGCTGACGATCGCGATGCCGAGCGCCAGGACCGCCCCCATCCCCAGCCCCGGCAACGGCTCACCGCGGCGCATCGCCCGCTCGTTGGTCATCCAGCGGAAGAAGGCACTGCCGCTGGCCAGCATGCCCAGCACGACGAGCGCGGCGGCCAGCGGCCGGAAGCCGTCGGCGTTCCCCGACTCGACCGACTCGGCGAGGACGTCGATCGCCACGCCGCCCACCACGAGGGCCAGCGAGGTCCGGAGCCAGGCCAGGAAGGTCCGCTCGTTGGCGAAGGTGAACCGCGGGTCCGGTTCCTCGCCCTCCCGGTAGAGGGCGGCGGGCCAGCGCCGCACTACTCGGGCTTCGGCGCGAGCAGCCGCGACGACGGCCCGGCCTGCGGTCCCGACCCTCCGGTGCGCTTGCGCGACTCGGCGGCCGCCCAGGTGAAGATGCCGCGCGCCATCAGGGAGTCCTCGACCTTCGCCCGCGCCTCGAAGACGTCGGCCCGGGCGGCGTGCGCGGTCGCGTCGTCCTCGTCGGCCTGGACGGCGAGCTCGGCGAAGTGCCCGGCCAGGCGCAGCTCACCGGCGTCGGCGTAGCGGCGGGCGACGTCGGCCAGCGCGGCCGCGCCGCCGGCGAGCTCGGCCACCGCGGCGGCGAGCTGCCGGTCGGGGGCGGGCTTCAGGTGCGCCGGGTTGCCGTCGTACCAGCCGGCGTACCGGCGCCAGAGGTTGCGGACGATGAACTCCGGCTCGTCGTAGCGGGCCCGCAGGTACGGCCGGTCGGCCAGGTGCGCCGGTGGCGTGACCTCGTGGACGAGCTCGTCCAGCCGGGCGCCGGCGTTCATGCCCGCCAGGGTCTGCTCGACCAGGCTCTCCAGCCACTCCGCCGTCTCGGTGAGCGCCTGCTTGATCCGGTCGGCGCCGAAGATGGGCGCCCCGTGCGAGGGCAGCATGATCTCGGCGTCCAGGGCCGCCATCCGCCGCATCGCGATCGCCCACTCGCGGGGGTAGCGCTGCACCTTCTGCGGGTTGCCGCAGTTCGGCGTCACCCAGATGAACATGTCGCCGGGGCACAGGATGCGCTGCTCCGGCAGCCAGGCCACCGTGGCGTCGTCGGTCTCGCCCTGGACGTGGAAGAGCTCCATGGTGAGCCCGCCGCGGGTGACGGTCATCCCGTCCCGGTAGGTGACGTCGGGACGGCGGTACTCGGTCGGCCAGGTCATGCCGGGCGCCTGGAACTGCCGCTGGTTGATCACTGCGTTGTAGCCGTTGGTGAGGATGTAGCGGTCGAACCTGTCGCCGATCAGCTCCTGGGCGATGACGGTGGGACGCGGGGAGTCCTCGGCGTCGAAGGGGCCGACGCCGAACACGTGGTCGATGTGCCCGTGGGAGAAGACCACCGTGCTCACCGGGTCCGGGCTCCAGGCGCGGACCGCCTCGTGCAGGGCCTGCGCCCCGAGCGGGTTGCCGCTGTCGAAGAGGACCAGCTCACCGCCGGCGCGGAACGTCACGACGTTGCCGAAGCCGGCGTGGAAGCCGACGCCGTCGGTCACGTCGAGCACGCCGGTGCCGCTCGATCCGCTCTGGGCGATGTTGTCGTCGGCGGCTCCGCGCCAGACGTCGTCGGCGTAGTCGATCAGCGAGCGCGTCATGCCGACCACCGTGGCGGTTCGGGGGGCGGCGGGCAACCGGCTGGGCGACCAGTGAGGCACGGCTACGGTTGTGAGATGTCACAAGCGCGGGACGAGCAGGCCGCCGCGCTCGCGGCACGACTCGTCCCGGAGGTGCCCCGGCTCGCCCGCCGCGTCGTCGAGCGGATCGCCGCGGAGGTGCCGGGCTTCGGGCTGCTGCCGCGCGAGGTGCAGGACGTCGAGGTCGCGGCCACCGCCCGCTCGGCGATCCGCGCCTTCCTCCGGCACGCGCAGGGCCTGCCGGTCGACGGCGGGGGGCTCTCCCGGCAGCGGGCCGTGCAGCGCGCCGAGGAGGGCGTGCCGCTGGCGGCGCTGGTGCACACCTACCACGTGGGTGCCGAGGTGGTCGTGGAAGCGCTGGCCGACGCCGCGGGCCCGGGGGAGGAGGCGGCCGTGCTCCGGCTGACCCGCGAGCAGCTGCGGGCGGTGAGCCGGGCCGTCGCCCAGGTGACCGAGGCATACCAGGCGGGCGCCGCGGACCAGCACGCCGCGCTCCGCGAGCTCACCTGGGCGCTGGTCCGCGGGGAGGGGCCGGACGACGTCGCCGCCCGGTACGGGCTGCCGCTGGAGAGCGGCTACCTGGTGCTGCGGGTGCGCGCCGCGGCGGGCTCCGACGCCCGCGGGCCGTGCGGTGGGTGCTGGCCCAGGCGGCCGCCCGCGCCGGCAGCCGGGCGCTCAGCCTGCGCGACGAGGTCGGCGGCTTCGTCCTGCTGCCCGCC
>NZ_LWUA01000280.1 GCF_005222955.1 Blastococcus sp. CCUG 61487
CCGCGCACTGGAAGAAGATCTGGTCGACCAACCCGCTGGTTATCTTGAGCCGCGCCGAGGGTGTCCGGCATGTAGCTGACGGCGGGTTGAGCTCCCAGGTTCTGTCTGGTGGACGTGGTTATCTGCCGCGGTCCAGCACGTGGATCGGTGAGGAGCTCGGTGATCGTTCAGCAGGTGGTGATGCCCGCGTCGCGGCGTGAGTCGTGGACGGTGCTGGGCGAGGACGGGGTGCCGGTCGAACCGGTGGAACGGTTCCTGGCGTTCCTGACCGATGTCGAGCGATCGCCGAACACGGTTAAGGCGTACGCCCACGATCTGAAGGACTGGCTGGTCTTCCTGTTCGGCCGCGGGCTGGACTGGCGGGAGGTCCGCCTGGAGGACGTCGGCGGGTTCGTCGCCTGGCTGCGGCTGCCCCCGGCGGCACGGGACGGGCGGGTCGCGGTGTTGCCGTCGGTGGCACATCACTGCGGCGAGGCGACGGTGAACCGGAAGCTGTCGGCGGTCAGCGCCTTCTACCAGCACGCCGCCCGACACGGGGTGGACCTGGGCGAGCTGCTGACCAGCTGGCAGCCGGCCGGCCGGCGCGGGACAGCCTGGCGGCCGTTCCTGCACCACATCAGCAAGACCCAGCCGGCTGCCCGGCGGGCGGTCGGGTTGAAGGCCCCACACAGGCATCCGCGGGTGCTGACCGCCGCCGAGGTGCAGGCGATCCTGAACGCCTGCGACCGGCTGCGGGACCGGCTGCTGTTCGCGGTGCTGTTCGGCACCGGGATGCGGATCGGGGAAGCGCTCGGGTTGCGGCACGAGGACTGGGCCGCGGCCGAGTGCACCGTGGCGGTCGTGCCGCGGACCAACGACAACGGCGCCCGCGCCAAGTCGGGCCAGCCGCGGACGATCCCGGTCACCGCCGAGCTGATCCGCCTCTACGCCGACTACCTGCACGGCGAGTACGGCGAGCTGGACAGCGACTACGTCTTCGTGAACCTCTGGGGCGCCCCGCACGGCCACCCGCTGGGCTACGCCGCGGTCTATGACCTGGTCCGCCGGCTGCGCCGCCGGACCGGGCTGGATTTTGACCCGCACTGGTTCCGGCACACCTACGCCACCGGTCTGCTGCGCGCGAGCACCCCAGTGGAGGTGGTCAGCAAGCTGCTCGGGCACGCCTCGGTGACCACCACGGCGCAGATCTACGGGCACCTGACGGTCGAGGACGCCCGCCGGGTTCTGGAGCAGGCCGGCTGGTTCGACGGCGCGGTGCAGCTGTGACGGCGCCGGCGCCGACCAGAGAGCCGGGCACACGCCGTCCGATGTTGACCGAGCGGCTGTTGGGCGTGGTCCGTCCGGACTTCCGCGCCGACGTGCTCGTCTTCGATGCCGAGGACCCGGTGTTCGGCGGCGGCACCTGCCGGGTGACCGGCTGCCGGCGCACGGCCCGCTCCCGAGGCATGTGCCAGGGCCATCACCTGCGCTGGGTCAAGCAGGGCCGCCCCGACCTGGCGACGTTCGCCGCCGACACCGATCCGCAGTGGCGCCGTCAGCGCCCGAACGCTCACTGCCGGGTTCCCGGCTGCGGCTACGGAGTGGCCCGCACCGGCCTGTGCCAGCTGCACTTCCAGCGCTGGGACCGCGCGCACCGACCCGACCTGCCCCGGTGGCTGGCCGATCCGCCGGCGATCAAGCAGCCGGCGCCCGGTGCGGTCTGTCGGATCGAGCACTGCCCGTTGTGGCCGCACGCAGACGGGCCGTTCTGCCGCCCCCACGCCAACACCTGGCGGGTGCGTGGCCGCCCCGACGTGGAGGACTTCGTCCGCCGGTTCGTCGAGGTCACGGCCACCGAAGACGAGATCATCCGGCTCGATCGGCTCGGGCCCGGGCTGCGCCTGGAGATCGGCTACGCGCTGCAGCGCCGCCGCGACCAGCCGACCACCAAGACTCGGCCGGCGGTGGTCATGGCGCTGGTCCGGGCGCTGGTCTCCACCGGTGCGGCCTCGCTGCTGGACCGCAGCGAGGACGAATGGCGGACTCAGATCGGCCGCCTGGCACCGAAGGACGGCCAGCTGCGAGCGTTGCTGTTCTACGCCCGCCGTCAGGTCGAAGACCTCGTCGACGCCGGCGGCTGGGAGGCCGAGTTCGACCGCGACGTCTGGCAGATGCGCCGGCTGGGCTTCGACGGCAACCAGCGGCTGGACTTCACCAGCATCGCAGCGCCGTGGCTGCGCCCGCTGGTCAAACGATGGCTGCGTTGGCGGCTGAGCAGCGGGCTCGGGCTGGCGGCCGCCAGCCGCGGACTGCTCGCCCTGACCCGCTTCGCCGCCTTCTGCGAGCGCGCCGGCATCACCTCGCTGGTCGCCATCGACCGGGGCGTGCTCGAGCGCTACCTGGCCGATCTGCACGCCGAGCTGGCCGGCCGGCAGCGTCACGGTGATCAGATCGGGCAGCTCAACTCCTTCCTGCACGCGGTCCGCCAGCACCGCTGGGACGACTCGCTGCCCGCCGGAGCGTTGATCTTCAGCGAGGATTACCCCACCCGGACCGAGCGGCCACCACGGGCGCTGGCCGAGCAGGTGATGGCCCAGGTCGAGCACCCGGACAACCTCGCCCGCTTCCCCGACCCGGCCCACCGGCTGGTCACCGTGATCCTGATCCGGACCGGGCTACGGATCAGCGACGCGCTTCGCCTGCCCCACGACTGCGTGGTCCCCGACGCCGACGGCGCGCCCTACCTGCGTTACCTCAACCACAAGATGAAACGCCAGGCGCTGGTACCGATCGACGAAGAGCTGCACGCCCTGATCGCCGAACAGCAGGTGCGGGTCGCCGACGCCCCGGTGCTGTTTCCCCGGCCGACGAAGAACCCAGACCGCAGCGCCCCGATCGCCGCCTCGACCTACCGTCTGGCGCTCTACCGGTGGCTGGAATCCTGCGAGGTCCGCGACGCTCACGGCCGGCCCGTGCACCTGACGCCGCACCAGTGGCGGCACACGCTGGGCACACGGCTGATCAACCGAGACGTCCCGCAGGAGGTCGTGCGCCGCATCCTCGATCACGACTCGCCGCAGATGACCGCGCACTACGCCCGGCTGCACGACAGCACCGTCCGCCGGCACTGGGAGGCCGCCCGCAAGGTCGACATCACCGGTCAGACCGTTCTCGTCGACCCTGACGGGCCGCTGGCCGAGGCGGCCTGGGCCAAGCAGCGACTCGGCCGCGTGACACAGGCGCTGCCCAACGGGTTCTGCGGACTGCCGGTGCAGAAGAGCTGCCCGCACGCCAACGCCTGCCTGACCTGCCCGATGTTCGTCACCACCACGGAGTTCCTGCCCCAGCACCGCAGCCACCGCCAGCAGGTCCTGCAGATCCTCACCGCCGCCGAGGCCCGCGGCCAGGCCGGTCTGGTCGAGACCAACCAGCAGGTGCTGGGCAGCCTCGACCGGATCATCACCGCGCTCGACGACGATCCCCAGGCCGGCGCCGAGGGCTCCGCGCCCGCCGGTCAGCAGGTGGCCGATGCGGGCTGACAACTCCCACCACCTGCTCGCCGCGACCCAACGACGCTCCCAGGCCACCCACCGGCGAGCCGCCGCCGCGCTGCGGCGGATGGACAACGCCGGGGTCGCCGTCACCTTCGACGCGGTCGCCCGCGAGGCCGGCGTCTCCCGCTCCTGGATTTACACCCAACCCGACCTGCGCGGCGAGATCGAACGGCTCCGTGATCGCCAACGGCCCACCTCCGGCCGAGTCCTTCCCGACCGTCAACGCGGCACCGACGCCTCCCTGCTACGCCGCCTCGAGCTCGCCGCACAACGCATCCGGCACCTGGAGGAGGACAACAAGCGGCTCCGCCGCGCCCTCGCCGAAGCCCTCGGTGAACGCCGCGCCGACACGCCCAGCCGACCTCGACACGACGCGCTGGCCCCGCGGGTTTCCGGCGTCATCGGACCGTGCTGACCATCTCCGTCATCGACACCGTCCACATGGCAAACATGCAGCTCAACGTCATGATCACTTTGACAGCTCAAGATAACCTCCGAGCG
>NZ_LWUA01000281.1 GCF_005222955.1 Blastococcus sp. CCUG 61487
GTGACGTCCCGCGGGGTGGTGTAAGTCCAGGCCACTGACCGCGTGGGTGATCACGTGCGAGGGGCCATCGTGTGATGGTCAGCGAGACCACGCCAATGGTTCTCGCGGAAGGACACAGCACACGATGGCCCTGGACCAGTCTGCCCTGCTCGAGGTGCTCGACGCACTGAAGGCCGCCGACGTCGACGACCGGATCCGGTCGGCGGCCACCACGATCTACCAAGCGCTGATCGAAGCCGAGCTCACCGCGGTGATCGGCGCCGCCCCGCACGAACGCACCGATGCCCGGACCGCTCAGCGCAACGGCTCCCGGCCCCGGACGCTCACCACGACGGCCGGGGATCTGGAGCTGCGGATCCCCAAGCTGCGCGCCGGGTCGTTCTTCCCCTCGCTGCTGGAACGGCGACGGCGGATCGATCAGGCGCTGTTCGCGGTGGTGATGGAGGCCTACCTGCACGGCGTCTCCACCCGCAAGGTCGACGACCTGGTCAAGGCACTGGGCGCGGATACCGGGATCTCCAAGTCCGAGGTCTCCCGGATCTGCGCCGATCTGGACGCCGAAGTCAGTGCCTTCGCCGACCGCTCACTGGCCGAGCAGGCCTTCCCTTACGTGTTCCTGGATGCCACCTACTGCAAGGCGCGGGTCAACCGGCGGGTGGTCTCCCAAGCCGTGGTGATCGCCACTGGCGTCGCCGCCGACGGGCATCGGGAGGTGCTCGGGTTCGCCGTCGGCGACTCCGAGGACGGCGCGTTCTGGACGGCGTTCCTGCGCACGCTGAAGGCCCGCGGGCTCACCGGCACCCAGCTGGTCATCTCCGACGCCCACGCCGGGCTGAAGGCCGCCATCAGCGCGGTGCTGCTCGGCGCGGCCTGGCAGCGCTGCCGGGTGCACTTCATGCGCAACGTGCTCGCCCGCGTCCCGCGCGGCAACAGCGAGATGGTCGCCGCGGCCATCCGCACCGTGTTCGCCCAGCCCGACGCCGAACACGTGCACTCCCAACTCGACGTCATCGCCGGCATGCTCGGCCGCCAGTTCCCGGCCGTTGAGATGATGCTCCGCGACGCCGAGAACGACCTGCTCGCCTTCACCGGCTTCCCCGCCGCGCACTGGAAGAAGATCTGGTCGACCAACCCGCTGGAACGGCTGAACAAGGAGATCAAGCGCCGCACCG
>NZ_LWUA01000282.1 GCF_005222955.1 Blastococcus sp. CCUG 61487
GGCGAACCAGGCCACCGCCCGGCGCAGCACGCCGATCGCGGTGGCGCCGGTTTCGTCGTCGTGGATCTCGGCGTAGGCGACCCGGCTGTGGTCGTCGATCACGGTGTGCACGAACGCCGTGCCCATCTTCGGGTTGGAGTGTCGGTTGCGCGGCTTGCCGGGCGTGGCCGCCCGGTGGCGGCCGCCCTGTTGCCGGCCGACGTAGCGCCACCCGCCGCCATCGGGGATGTTGCCCAACTTCTTCACATCGACGTGCAACAGCGACCCGGGACGCTCGTGCTCGTAGCGGCGGACCCGCTCGCCGGTGCGCCGGTCGATGTGGGAGAGCCGGTTGATCCGGCAGCGGCGCAGCACCGCGTAGACCGTCGAGGCCGGCACCCCGAGGCGGGCGGCGATCTCCACCGGCCCCAGCCGCTGATGCCAGCGCAGATGCACGATCCGCCGCACCAGCGGCCGCGGGGTACGACGGGGGCAGCTGTGCGGGCGGGAGCTGCGGTCGGCCATGCCTGCCGGCCCGGCCTGGCGGTAGCGGACCGCCCATTTCTTCGCGGTGGGCCAAGCGACCTGGAACATCGCCGCGGCGTAGGCGATCGACCAGCCGTCCTCGACCACGGCACGACCCAGACGCAGACGCTGGCGTGGAGTCAGAGCGGCATTAGCGTGGGACACGAGGACCTCCGGTTCGTGTGTGGATGCCTTGAGCAGCTCCACTCCACGACCGGAGGTCCTCCTTGCACAAGATCCTCAGTCAGATCCCGTGATCACACGTCCTCGACCAACGTCTCTGGGCAGTACA
>NZ_LWUA01000283.1 GCF_005222955.1 Blastococcus sp. CCUG 61487
TCTCTGGGCAGTACAGCTAGCACAGAGCGGGTCGAGCTGGGCAGACTGCACAGCTCCTCGACGATCAGCGGAGGCACCGATGGCGCAGACGCGCACGCTGGACACCTTGGACGTCGCCCTCCTCCAGGCGCTGCGCGAGCACCCGCGGGCCGGGATGCTGGAGATCGCGCGGATCGTCGGTGTCGCTCGCGCCACGGCCACCGCCCGGTTGCAGCGGCTGGAGGACGCCGGCGTCGTCACCGGCTTCGGACCCGACGTCGACGTCACCGCCGCGGGCTTCGGCGTCCAGGCGTTCGTGACCTGGAGATCGCCCAGGGCGCGCTCGAGGAGGTGCACGCCGAGCTGTCGGCCATCCCCGGGATCCTCGAGGCGCACGCGACCACCGGCCGCGGCGACGTCCTCTGCCGGGTCGCCGCCTCCTCGCACGAGGCGCTGCAGCAGATCCTCGTGGAGCTGAACAGGTCGCCGTCGGTCGTGCGCTCGACCAGCGTCGTCGCGCTGTCCTGCGTCGTGCCGTGGCGCACGCTGCCACTGCTGCGATCGGAGGCGGTCCACGGCTCCGGCCGGGCGCCGGGATACCGCTGAACCGTCGCCGCAGCGGCCCGGGAACCGCCCGCCGGTGACCTACTCTGGAGCCGATGAGCGAGCCCACGGACGCCCCCGGCTCCGACACGACGCCGTCGGGTGGCCGGAGCTGGAACCGCACGGTCTCCGCGATCGTCACCGCCGCCCTGGCTCTCGTGCTCGGCTTCGCGATCGTCGTCCAGGTCCGGGCGACCGGCGCGGGCGAGGAGCTCAGCGGAGCGACCGAGGCCGACCTGGTGCGCATCCTCGACGACCTCGACAGCCGGGAGCAGCAGCTGCGCGCGCAACTCGCCGACCGGGAGCGGGCCGTCGAGGAGCTGAGCGACGGCCGGTCGCAGTCCGGGTCCGCGCTCGCCGAGGCACAGCGCCGCGCCGAGGCCATCGGCATCCTCAACGGCACCCTGCCGGCCCGTGGCCCGGGGTTGCGGCTGCTCGTCCGGGACCCGCAGGGCGCGGTCACGACGGCGGTGCTGCTCGACGCCATCCAGGAGCTCCGCGGCGCCGGTGCGGAGGCCATCGAGGTCGACGGCGTCCGCGTCGTCGTGTCCAGCTACGTCGGTGGCACGCCCGGCGAGCTGACGGTCGACGGCCAGGAGCTCAGGGCGCCCTACGAGATCCTGGCGATCGGGCCGCCCGCCGCCCTCGAGGTCGCGCTCAACGTCTCCGGCGGAGTGGTCGCCGACGTCGCGCGGGCCGGCGGCACCGCCGAGGTGGAGCGGGTGGACGAGGTCGCGATCGACGCCGTCGTCGAGGACTAATGGGGCTTACCGAGCCCGCTGGTGTCTGGCAGGTTCGGCGCCGGTAGCGGCCGGTGGGTCAG
>NZ_LWUA01000284.1 GCF_005222955.1 Blastococcus sp. CCUG 61487
GAGGTCCGCGGCGCCGCGCCCCAGCTCGGCGAGGGCCGGCCCGGGCGCCCAGGTGCCGGCGTCGGTGCGCCGGACGAGGCGGTGCCCCTCCAGTGCCACGGCCAGCCGGTGGGCCGTCGCCCGGGGAAGGCCCGTGCGCGCGACGAGCTCGGCGAGGGTCGCCGGCTCCTCGGACACCGCACGGAGGATGGCGACCGCTTTGTCCAGAACGGCGACTGGGTTAGGCTGTCCCACAGAGCAATACTTGCATCTCATACAGTGAGACGGCAAGCAGAACGCACCCGGTGATCCCGGTGAGAGGACGAACCGTGCCGAAGACCCTGGCGGAGAAGGTCTACGACGCCCACGTGGTGCGCAGCGCCGCAGGCGAGCCCGACCTGCTGTACATCGACCTGCACCTCGTGCACGAGGTCACCAGCCCCCAGGCGTTCGACGGCCTCCGCGCCGCCGGGCGCACGGTGCGTCGTCCCGACCTCACGATGGCCACCGAGGACCACAACGTCCCGACGCTGGACATCCTCGCCCCGATCGCCGACCCGGTGAGCCGCGCGCAGATCGAGGCGCTGCGGAAGAACGCCGAGGAGTTCGGCATCCGCCTCGCCCCGATGGGCGACCGCGACCAGGGCATCGTGCACGTCATCGGCCCGCAGCTCGGCCTGACCCAGCCGGGCATGACCATCGTCTGCGGGGACAGTCACACCTCCACCCACGGCGCGTTCGGCGCGCTGGCGTTCGGCATCGGCACCAGCGAGGTCGAGCACGTGCTCGCCACCCAGACGCTGCCCCAGTACCGGCCCAAGCAGATGGCGGTGACGGTGGAGGGCGAGCTGCCCGCCGGCGTCTCGTCGAAGGACATCATCCTGGCCGTCATCGCCAAGATCGGGACCAACGGCGCCCAGGGCCACGTGATCGAGTACCGCGGCAGCGCCATCGAGAAGCTGTCGATGGAAGCCCGGATGACGATCTGCAACATGTCGATCGAGGCCGGCGCCAAGGCCGGGCTCATCGCTCCCGACCAGGTGACCCTGGACTTCCTGAAGGGCCGGCCGCACGCCCCCCAGGGCGCGGACTGGGACGCGGCGGTCGAGTACTGGTCGACGCTGCGCACCGACGAGGGAGCGGTGTTCGACGCGGAGGTCGTCATCGACGCCGCGACGCTGACCCCGTTCGTCACCTGGGGCACCAACCCCGGCCAGGGGCTGCCGATCGACGGCGTGGTCCCGGACCCGGCCGACTTCGCCGACGAGGGCGAGCGCCGGGCGGCCGAGCAGGCGCTGGCCTACATGGGCCTGACCGCCGGCACCCCGCTGCGGGAGATCGAGGTCGACACCGTCTTCCTCGGCTCCTGCACCAACGGCCGGATCGAGGACCTGCGGATCGCCGCCGAGCTGCTGCGCGGGAAGAAGATCGACCCGAACACCCGCATGCTGGTCGTCCCCGGCTCGGTGGGCGTGAAGACCCAGGCCGAGGAGGAAGGCCTGGACAAGGTCTTCCTCGAGGCCGGCGCCGAGTGGCGGGGCGCGGGCTGCTCGATGTGCCTGGGCATGAACCCCGACCAGCTCAAGCCGGGCGAGCGTTCGGCGTCGACGAGCAACCGCAACTTCCAGGGCCGGCAGGGCAAGGGCGGGCGCACCCACCTGGTGTCGCCGTCGGTCGCCGCCGCCACCGCCCTCACCGGGAAGCTGACCGCCCCCGCCGACCTGAAGGAGACGGTGACCCTCTGATGGACGCCTTCACCACCCACACCGGTACCGCTGCGCCGCTGCGGCGCAGCGCCGTCGACACCGACCAGATCATCCCGGCCGAGTACCTCAAGCGGATCACCCGCACCGGGTTCGAGGACGGCCTGTTCGTCGCCTGGCGCACCAACGAGCCGGACTTCGTGCTGAACAAGCCCGAGTACGCCGACGCGTCGATCCTGGTGGCGGGGCCGGACTTCGGCACCGGCTCGTCCCGCGAGCACGCCAACTGGGCGCTGCTCGACGGCGGCTTCCGGGTCGTCATCAGCTCGCGGTTCGCCGACATCTTCCGCAACAACTCGACCAAGTCCGGCCTGCTCACCGTCGTCCTCCCGCAGGAGCAGGTGGAGGCGCTGTGGTCGGCGATCGAGGCGGACCCGGCGACGCGGGTGACCGTCGACCTGCAGGAGAAGACGGTCAGCTACGGCGACGTCGTCGTCCCCTTCGAGATCGACGACTACGTCCGCTGGCGGCTGCTGGAGGGGCTGGACGACGTCGGCCTCACCGAGCGCCACCTCGGCGACGTCGAGGCGTTCGAGGCGACCCGTCCCACCTGGAAGCCGAAGGCCCTCCCCGCCCTCTAGGTGTACTGACCACGGACGTTGG
>NZ_LWUA01000285.1 GCF_005222955.1 Blastococcus sp. CCUG 61487
CCTCGCGGGACGTCACCCCAGTTTGGCAATCGCGACAATCCGCGACCGCGGATTCGTGCGGTGACCTGCGTTGCGGGCTGCGACACGCCGCGGCCCGCTCTCGGCCCAACCAGAGAGGAACGCCGGCAGCGAGCCGTGCCGGCGTGCCGCATCGACGGCTACTACCTTGACTAGTCGTGACGTCTACGCACTCCAGGACGATGGGACCCACTTGTTCCGGCAACACTTGGGCCTACCTCGACGCTGACCTGCGGACCGGTGCACGACAGCGGGAGACCTGATGATGGATGGAATGTCGCAGGTGCAGTCACGCATCGCCGAGATTCAGGCGCAGCTCGCGCCACTGGGTGCGCGACCGCGCGCGACCGCGGCCGACTGGATGTCCGCTGCGACCGCTGCCGGTCTGGTGGACGCCTCACGGCCGCCGGCTGTGGCCACGAGTTCGCCTGCCGGCGCGACCGATGCGGCGCCGATGGTCGCCGGAACGGACCGCGAGTCCGCCATCACGGGAAAGGCGCTCCAGTATCTCGGAGTGCCCTACCTATGGGGCGGCACCGACCCCTCGAAGGGTCTCGACTGCTCCGGATTCACACAGTTGGTCTACAAGAGTCAGGGCGTAGACCTCCCCCGCGTCTCCTCTCAGCAGGCGACCGCTGGACGAGCTGTCCCGTCGATGGCGGAGGCCCGCCCGGGGGATCTGCTGTTCTTCGACTACTCGCCCGAGAGGCCAGGTATCGACCACGTGGGGATCTTCATGGGTGACGGCAAGATGATTGCCGCGCCACAACCCGGCGAGGTCGTCAAGATCCAGTCGGTGGGCGATCCCACCGTGATTCGCCGGGTGCTCTCGTAGGCAGTCGCCTCGAGCGAGGAGACAGCTTCGTCGGACGGCGCTGACAGCAGGTCCCGCCTCTGCTCGCTGGCGCAAGTCTGCTCACCTCGCCGAGACGCTTCTGGTCGATGAAGACGGCCCACCGCTGCATCCCGCCACACCGACTGCGTGCACTTCGGCTCTGCGCTCCAGCGATCCCGCCCGCAAGTCGCATCGAACCGATGGACCGCATCGGTGCCGTCTGCGCGGCTCGCCGTCGGTAGCTGATGACCCGTCGCTCCTATCTACTAAAGCGCATCGTAATCTATCGGCGGTCGGCACTCCCACCAGCGCTCGACCACGCCGTCGGCCACGGTCCGCATGGACCGCGGCGCGCGCAGGCAGCCTGCAAGAAGGAGCCGCAGTGAGTTGGTGCTCGAGCGTCCGGACGAGTTCAACGACCCCTCTTCAAGGCACGGGTACAGCGAGGACGGCATGACCGACCTGCAGACCCAGCCCGACCGAGCATCGGTCGCCGCCCATCAGAACTCGGTGCTGCGCCGACCTGGACGGTGGCTGGTGCGCCGCTGGCGGTGGTTGACCAGCATGCGGACGGCGGTGGTGCTGCTGTTCCTGCTGGCGCTGGCGGCTGTGCCCGGCTCGCTGTTCCCGCAGCGGTCGTTGACCCCCAGCGCGGTGGCCCGGTACTTCCGAGAAAATCCCGACCTGGCGCCTGTCCTCGACAGGTTGTGGATGTTCGACGTCTTCGCCAGCCCGTGGTTCTCGGCGATCTACCTCCTGCTCTTCATCTCGCTCATCGGCTGCCTGGTCCCGCGCTGCACCGAGCACCTGCGGGCCCTACGGGCCGAGCCGCCGCCCGTACCTCGGCATCTGCACCGGCTCCCGGTTCACACGGAGAACACGGTGTCACTGCCCTCGGAGACGGTGGCTGAGCAGCTCGAGGCCGATCTGCGATCGGCGCGGTTCCGGGTGTCCCGACGCAGCATCCCCGGTGGTGTGGAGATATCGGCCGAGCGCGGTCGGGTGAAGGAAACCGGCAACCTCGTCTTTCACGTCTCGCTCTTGGCCCTGCTCGTCGCGCTGGCCGGCGGCAAGTTGTGGGGCTACGAAGGCAGCATCCTGGTTACCGAGGGAGACGGCTTCTGCAACTCCTTCCAGCAGTACGACCGGTATGTCGCAGGGCCGTTGGTGGATCCGGACGGCCTGACGCCGCTCTGCTTCGACCTGGAGGATTTCCGCGCCACGTACGAGCCGAACGGCACGCCGGCCTCCTTCACCGCCGACATCGGGGTGCAGGCAGAGCCGGGAGCGGCCACGGAGCAGACGACGATCGGGGTCAACGACCCGTTCCGCTCCGACGGGGACCGTCTGTACGTGACGGGGCACGGCTTCACACCCCTTTTCACAGTGACGCTGCCGGGCGGTCAGGTCTTCGAGCAGCTGTCGGCACCGTTCCTGCCCCGGGACAGCACGACGTTCGCCAGCGAGGGGGTCGTGAAGTTGCCGGATCTCGGTGACGGCTCCGGTGACGGGTTCGCCCTCGAGGGCTTCTTCGCTCCGACCGGCCTGATCCAGGGCGGCGTCCTGACCTCGGTGGATGCGCGGCCGCTCAACCCGCAGGTCGCCATCGTCGGCTATCGCGGCTACCTGGGGCTGGACAGCGGTGCGCCACAGTCGGTCTTCACGCTGGACCAACGACAGATCGACGTCGGTGCGCTGAACCAGATCGGGGAGGCGAACTTGGACATCGGCGAGAGCGCAGAGTTCGAAGACGGCACCGTCGTCCGCTTCGACGGGTTCCGTGAGTTCGCGGCCCTGCAGGTGTCGCACGATCCGGGGCAGGTCGCTGTCCTCATCAGCGCCATCACCATGCTGCTCGGACTTCTGGTCACACTGCTGGTGCGCCGGGAGCGGGTCTTCGCTCGAATTGCCAGCTCGCAGGTGTCGAGCTCTGTCGACGACCGGTCGACGACGGTGTCGATGGCGGGACTCGCACTGGGTGGGAACGGTGACATCCGCGAACGACTCCACGGACTCACCAGCAGCCTGCTCGGTGACAGCCAGCCGGGACAACACCACGGCCGTTGAACCGCGAGGCCGTCCGCCCTCCCATCCCGCGCCTTAGCAGCAGAAGCGGGACTCCGGGCTCACGGAGGTCGTCCACCGGAGGCGTCGTGAGCACGCCACTGACGTCGTCGTCTGTGCCGGGACGCCATCAGCCGCCCACCGTCACGTCGTTGAACGGAAGGCGCGGCTCCATCCACGGGAAGACGACGAACAGCAGCAGCGCGCAGACCACAAGCACCAAGGCCAGCGCGGTCACCGCCCTGGTCGCCGTGCCACCGGGCAGGTGACGCCACATCCAGAGGTACATGCGGGTCCTCTCAGCTCTCGCGCAGGGCCGGCGGGCCGTCGGGCATCTCGGTCTTGGTCAGGCCGTCGCCCTCCAGCCCGGCGTGGATGATCAGCCGCTGCCGCGCGGAGTACTTCGGATGGCACGTGGTCAGCGTCAGATATGCCCCGCTCGGTGGACCGTCCTCGGCTCCATTGGGCGTCGGCGAGATCACTTCGATGTCGGACGGACGGACGATCTGTTGGCCGGGAATCCCGCTCGGGTCGGTGGTGAAGTCGCCCGTCACAGGGTCCCCGAGTACCCGATAGACGAACCAGCGGTCGGCCGTCTCGATGACGATGGGGTCACCCGGACGCAGCCGGTCAAGATCCAGGAACGGCGACCCTTGGCCGACCCGGTGACCCGCGAGCGCCACGTTGCCCTGCTCGCCCGGCAACGCCGTCCCCTCGTAGTGGCCCGGCCCCTGCGCCAGCTGCTCCTCGGCGGTGCCCTCGAGCACGACCTGCTCGTAGTCAGCACCCAGCCTTGGGATGTGCAGAACGGCGAACGCGTCGCCCAGGATGCTGACGCGCGGCGCCGGACGGGCTTCTGCCTCCGCCGTCCATCCCTGACGCAGATCCCTCTTCAGCTGGTCCTGCCTGCGGTCAGTGAGCACGTCGGTCACGAACAGCTCGTAGACGACGAATAGAAGCACCACGAGGCCCCCGGTCACCAGGACCTCTCCGATCGAACGGGCAACGGTGCGCCATCGAGACTGAGCGCTAGTGGATTGCGTGCCGTGCACTCAGTGCTCCTAGGTCGGATGCCATGTAATCGAATCGCGTTGTGAGGCTGCTGGAACGACGAGGCGGGATGCCCAAGACGTAGAAGAACGAGCCGCTTGTCCGCGTACCTGGCGGCCCGCCGACATCCCCCTGCACAACATCCACTACGACGGATAGTAGTAGCCGAGCTGTTCAACGCGTTGGATCTCGATGCCCCGGGCGGGAGCGCGTCGTCGCGGCGTGGTCCCCCGACGATCCTGCGAGACGCGATCCCGTCCCCGGACACCACGCCGTCGGGATCTCTGTCGCCGCCCACCACACACCCATCGCACCGCCGGCCGGTCGCCTCACACGGCGGGGCACCGTTGCCGCTCCGCCTGCAACGCCGGCGTCACCGGAATCACGCTGCCGCCGACCGCCCTGGTCAGCTGGCTCGGTTGGTCCACCGACGGCGGAAGAGGATCTCAGCGGTTCTGGGTGGAAGATCTTCTTCGACCTCGGCGTCGTGGTTGGCCAGGATGCGAGCGACGTATGCATCGGCTTCGGCCCGGTTGTCCAGGGCATCGCAGGCGGCGACCAGGTCGAGCAGCGGCACGTCCTCGTAACTGCCGGCTCTCAAGGCCACCTTGGCGGCGGCCGCAGCGAGCTCGGGCTCGCCGGCGGCAAGGTGGTGCGTCGCGACGGTGTGCGCCACGTCAACGATCATGGCGGCGTACTCGTGGTCCAGCTGGGAGTTTTCCTCGACCAGCCAGCTGTAGCCGCCGGGCGCACCCTGCCGCGACGTGGGCAGGTCGAACGGCTGCCCGGTGACCATGTCGAGAGCGGCCTGTAGGTCTGCTATCCCGTCGACACCGCGGGCCAGCCCGCGGACTCGCAGTCGACGGAACAGCTCGGCGTCGATGAGGACATCGTCGATGCGGTAGCGGCCAACTCCGCCTGCGGTGACCCCTGACGGGAGGTAGTCCGCGCCGGTCACGGGGTTGGTGCCCAGCCATGCGCGCACGATCGAGATCGACTGCCGCACCTTGGTCTTGCCGACGACATCGGGCTCGTTCGGCCAGATCGCGGTGGCGTAGCGCTCGCTGGTCACGCTGCCGGGCCGGGTGGCCAGGTAGGCGATGATCTCGGTGTAGAACTGCCGCCGCGGGTTGCGCTCGGGCAGCGTGCCCTGCGCCCGCACTTCGACCGGTCCGAGCAGGGTCAACTTCGGCCGTGGACACGACGGGTCAGCCCAGTCGGCGAGGTCGGCGTCCAGGGCGGGATCGGCAGCCTCGACCTCGTGGCGGATGCCCACGTCGGTAGCGGGAGCCAGTGCCTGCAGATCCTGCTCGGTGGTCGCGGCGCGGTCCAGATAGGTCTGCTCGGACAGCGGTAACACCGAGTTGGTCATCCACGGCGAGGTGTCTGCCAGGCCGGACACCGGGCCGACGTCCGCTCCGGCCGTACCCGACGGCTGCAGCCGCGCGGCGCGGGACAGGTCGACTCGAAGGCCACCGCAGGCGTCGGCGTGCTCGTCCCAAGGCTTGTCCCCGTGGGCCGGTGGCATCGGCCGGTCGTCGGTGACGGCCGCCAGCGCGAGCACCTCGGCCAGCTGCGCGGCCTCGTCGGCCGGGATCTGCTGCGCAATCACCTCTAGGCCCAGCGCCGGGATGCGGAGTATCCCGGCCACATCGATCGTCAGCTGCCATCGGGCGGCGTCCCCGAGGGCCGGGTCGTCGATGAGCACCAACGCTACCGCGCCGCGGCCGCGCTGCTGCTGGATCGCAGCCATCAGTCGTTCCAGCCCGGCGTCGTCCTTGGCCACGTCCGGGGCGATGAGCAGCACGTGGGGCGCCCACGCATCGCCGGCCACATCACGCAACCGGCCCGACAGCACGTCGACGTCGGCGACATGCATGGCGTCGGTGACCGACTCGAGCTGGCCGCCGAGCACCGCGATCGCCTTCTCGACGTCGTCGGTGTAGGTCAGCCGCTCGGGATTGATCTGGGCCAACTCCTGGCCGAAGCCGACCAGGGTCACCTGCAGCATCTCCGACCACGTGTTGTGCGCCAGCTCGGCAGCGAGGAACCGGGCCAGGTTGAGGCAGCGTTCGACGTCCCCGGACAGGGACAGGGTTGCGACCCGTTCCAGGTCGACCAGCCAGCGCTCGCCCTCAGCCGTGTAGCCCACCGACGCGAGCATGGGGAACGGTGCAAAGAAGTAGGCCCGCTGCTGCTCGTCGTAGGTCAGCGGGTCGTCGCGCCGGATCGACCAGCGCGTGCCAACCGGGTCCACCGTCCACGGCTCCGGGGCCTCCAAGGCCGGCTCGGTGAGTACCAGAGTCAGGACGTCGTCGGTCATGCAGACCGCCACCACGTCGGGCAGGCGAGCACCGTCGACCCTCGCCAATGCCTGCACCAGGGCCCGCAGCGTCTGGTCCAGCCAGGTGACGTCCGCACTGCCGACACTGCCGGCCACCTGCAGTGCTCGTTCGACGTGCAGCAGCTCTGGTGGTGTGCTGCCGATCGTGCGGCCGGGACGTCGCTGCCGGAACTGACTGCGGCGGTAGCGCAGCAGCGCGGTCAACGAGGCCCCGGCCAGCAGCAGCCCCCCACCGGCAGCGAAGGCGATCGTCGGCAGTTCCGAGGTGCTCCCCGTCGGGGTCTCGTGAGGCTTCGCGGACGACGGCTCGACGCTGTTCGGGGCAGCCGTGGGAGACGAGGTGGGGGCGTTGGTCGCCGGACCCGGCGCGGGCGGAGGCGGCGCATCGGTGCCCGGCGGGGTCGGGTCAGCGGCAGGCGCGGTGCTCGGGGCTGGCGCCGATGGCGGTGCCGGCTCGCTCGTGGGCGGTGCCGACTCGTCTGGAGGCTGCCCGGGTGCGCCGGGCGCGGGCGTCGCGGGACTGGTTGCGTCCGGGATGCTCAGCGTCCACCCCGGTCGGATCAGCGACGGGTCGGTGAAGGTGGCGCCTCCGGGTTGGGTGCGTCCGCGGTTGAGCTCCCAGGCTTGGTGCCAACTGTGCCCATTGCCGGTGATCTCCTCGGTGAGGTCCCACAGGGTGTCACCGGATTCCACCGTGACGTCCTCTACAGTCATCGCGGTGGTCGGGGCTGAGCCAATCGGCGGCAGGCCGACCGCGTCGGGCGGCAGGACCAGCACCGTGCCCGTGAAGATTTCGTTGTCCGGACCGACTGCGGTCGGGTTGAGCCTGGCGATCTCCGGATACCGCAACGGGTCCCCGAGATGCCGCTCGGCCAATGCCCACAGGGTGTCCCGGCGCTGCACCTGGTAGGTCGCGGTCTCAGCCGGGGGCGCTTGCTCGTCCGGCATCGAGTACGTGACCGGCGCCTGCTCCGTGAAGAGCGGGCTGGCGTACTCCACCGAGGGCGGGACGGCGGTGGATGTGGCCGCGACCGGCAGTGGCGGCGCCGTGGTGATGGATGCGGGACCGCCGGCGGCCAGTGGAGCGACAGTAAAGCCGACCGCGACGGCGGCGACCAGGGCGGCGGCCGGCCGCTGGAAGATCCCGAGCCCGGGCAGCGCCCGAACCGGCCGCGCGCGGGCGAACGCCACGACCTCCGCCACTGTCGCGACGGTGAACAGTGCCCAGCACACCCACACGCCGGCCGCGAGGACGAGTCCGACGAGCTGCCCGTCGTCGCGAGACGTCAAGAGGGCGCCGATCTCGTCCAGCGACGGCAGGCTGTCCGGAACCAAGTGCAGCACCGCCATCAGCACAGGTACGCCGACGACGACGGCGAGCAGCGCCACGAGGGCACCCACGGCCTTGAGCAGGCGGGCGGCGTGGCCCGTCACGACAGGCCCTCACCGGAGGTGACCCCGACCAGCAGCTGTGCGGTGTGCGCGCGAGTCTGGCTGACCGGGATGCCGAGCATGGGTGTCGAGTCGGTGACGGTCACGCTGACCTCGACGATGCCGGGACCGGTGATGATCACCGTGCCGGTCGCGCCGGCTTGGTCGAGGTAGGAGCGGGCCGCGGTCGCCGCCAGTTGCGCGTCGATGCCGCCGCCGGTGGGCACCGGCCCGATGGCAATGCTGGCTGCGCGGGCTGCTTCGGCCGAGTACGTGTCGGCACGGTTGGCGGCCTGGATGGCGGTCCCGGCGTCGACAAGCGCGGTGACCAGGACGCCGACGATGAGCACGATGAAGCAGAACAGCACGGCCACCGACCCGCGGTCGTCCCGGAGCCGGGCGCGGGCGTGCGGGCGGGGTGTCACGACAAGTCCCGAGCTGGGTCGAGCGGGCTGGTGGCGCTGTCGGTAAGAGTCCGCGAGCCGGGCAAGCCGGCGACGCCGACGTCGGACAGGTCGACGGTGCACGACACGGCGACGGTGACCGATGCCGAGGTGCCCGGCGGCGCGGAGAACCCGGAGGTATCGACGCGGACCTGGACGTCGATGCAGTGCAGGCCCTGGCTGGTCAATGCGGCGGTCGCGGTGTCGGTGGCCATCTGCTGAGCTGCGACGGCCGATCGGGCCAGCGAGGCGTCCCGCGCCGCTATCCCGGCTACACCGCTGATGCGGTCGCCGGCCAGCGCGATACGAGCGCCGACCACCAACATGGCCACCAAGAGAAGTCCAATCGGCAGCAGGATCGCCAGCTCCACCGACTCCGAGCCGCGGTCGTCGCGCCACCACCATCGGCGGCGGTTCGTGGCCGGCTGCAGGTCGCGGCTCATGGCGAGTCCGGGGTGGTGAAGCGCTCCTTGCCGCGCACCACGATGACGTCGACGGTCGGGGCGAAGCCGGGCAGCGGGATCACGTTGGGCACGCTGGCGGTGACGTGCACCGAGACCGTGGTGGCGGTGCCGGACTCGGTCACCGAGTAGCCGGTGATCGTGCCGGTACCGAGGCTGTCCAGGTACGTGTCCGCCGCCGCCCGCCCCACTCCCCCGGCCGCCCCGTGAACGCTGGCGGCGCGGGCTCCGGCGTGCGCCGCGGCGTCGGCCGCTTCCCGGGCGAAGTACCACAACGCAAGCTGCGGGCCGGCCAACAACAGCGCGACGATGACGGGGAACAGGATCGCGAACTCGACGCTGGATGAGCCCCGCTCGCTTCTGCGGCCGCGGTCTCGGCGGGAACCTGAGCGCGCCACGGGACCGCGCGGCGAGGACGCCGCACGGTTCGGAGTACGCGCCACGAGCATGGGATGGCTGCCGGTTCTACTGGAACAGCGACGTCTTGCTGGCCACGAACGCAATGGCCGCTGCGCTGACCGCGCCGCCAAGAGCGATGGCCAGGATCACCATGAACGCCTTCTCCGAGGAGTCCGAACCTCTGTCGTCGGTGACGCGTTCGGCCCGCAGCCAAGACAGGACCGACAGGGCCATGACAGGCAGGGCCGTGACGCACTGCGCCACGACGGCCTGAGCACCTCGGCGGATGGTGGGCTGGAGCATGGGAAACCTCCCGGTAGGCGGTGCGTCAGGACGAGATCCCGAACATGCGGAGCATGAAGGGGACGAGCACGAAAAGGGTCAGTCCCGTGACCAGCAGGGCCAGCGGACGGGACATCCGCTCACTGACCTGGTTGGCCTCGGTACGGGCGTCGGATAGCTCGGCGTGGCGAAGCGTGCGGGCGCTGGCCAGCAGGGTGTTGTAGACCGAGGCGCCGTCGGCGGCCACTGCCGCGATGTCGGCGAGGTTGCGCAGCTCGGCGACCTGTAGCTCCTCACCGAGGTCGCGCAGCTCGCCCCACGGCTTGCGGCCGGACAACGCTGCGCGTCGGATGGCGCGGCGCATCCGAACGAACGGCATGCTTCCCGAGATCTCGGCGGCCTCCTCCAGCGCCTGCTCCACCGAGCCCCGCGCCCGACGTTCACCGGCCACCAGAGTGAGGAAGGACTCGAGGTTGCTCCGGAACTCCACCCGCGCCTTGTCCGCCGCCTCACGGGCCTCGGCCGAGGGCAAGAACCACCCGACGACGGCGATCCCGAGCCCAACCGCGGCGGGCAGGACGAAGGGCACCGGAACGTCGACCAACACGAACACCAGGCCGAACAGCGACGGAGTGAGCAAGCCGGCGAGTGCCAGGGTCAGCTTGCGGGCCGCCAGCTCAGCGCGGGTCCAGCCGATAATCGCCAGGTCGGCGTCCGAGACGCCCAAATGCCCGTCCAGCACCCGCGCCACTGACACGGGCAGCCAGTCCCACCGGTTCTGAATGGACGCCGGCACCGACGGCGCCGTTCGCACGGTCGGCTCGGCCGCCAACTGCTCCAGTGCGGCCACCAACGACGGCGGCGCCGGACGCAGGGCACGGACCCCGAGTAAGAGGCCGCCGGCGATCAGCATCCCGGCGAGGGTTGCCGTCTGCAGCCCGGTCACGGACTCACCGGAGCCGGGGCCGGATCGAAGAGCACCCGCGGGGGCTTGACCGGCTCGGACAACCGGCGCATCCACCGCAGCGACGTCGCGAAGATCGCCACCACTGCCAGCAGGGCGATCTGCCCGACCGGCGTCGAATAGCCCGACAGGAAGGTCCGGGCGAACAGCGTCATCCCGACCACCAGCACCAGGGTCACCACGACGATGGTGCGCATGTTCGAACGCGGCTTGGCGCGTTCGGCCTCCACCTCACGGACCATGCGGGAGCGGTCGTCGAGGTCTGCAGCCAGGGCGGTGAGCACCTCGGCGAGCCCCGGCCCGCCGTTGCGCTCCCGCAGGATGAGCACCATGGCGATCTTCTCGGCGGCTGGATCGTCGATCTCGCGAGCGAACTGGCGCAGCGCGGTCTCGGTGCCCTGCGGCCCCATCCTGGTCACCAGGTTGGTGACCGCCGGGGCGAGCGGCTCCGGCACCGAGCTGAGGGAGCGGCGCAGAGCATCGCGCGTCGAGCCGGCGGCGCCAGAGCTGATCAGGTCGGCCAGCCGCCGCGTCCAGTCCGCCAGCGCCTCGGACGTAGCTATCAGTCGCTTGGCTGCCTGACCGCCGCCGAGCACCTTCGGGATGAATACGACGCCGCCCGCGGCGCCCAGCGCCGCGGCCGGCCAGCCCGTAACAAGCAGAGTGAGAACGCCGGCGGCCAGCCCACCGAGGAGCAGTGGAGTGGCTCGCCGCCGGGAGGACGAGCGCACCGACGGCGAACGCTCCGGCAGGAAGGAGACGCCGCGCACCGCCCCGACGACGCCGACCAGGCCGGCCGAGAGCAGCAGCCCGGACAGGGTCAGCAGCAGCGCGCCGGCGGTCACGACGCACGCTCGCGGCGGTGGAAACCTGTGCGCCAGTCCGAAACGCCCGGCTGCAGCCAGTTCAGATCGAAGCCGACCGCGGTCAGCCGCTCGGCCAGCGACTCGCTGAGCATCCCCGGCCCCGTGGCCTGCGCGCGCCCGTCCTCGGCGCGCGGCGCAAAGATCGGCTTGAGGTCGGGCCGACCGGAGTCGCCGATCGGGCCGAGTTCGTATATGCCCGAGACATACCGGGCGTAGTCACGGTCGCGATGCACGTGCACGACCAGGTTCAGGGCGGCCAGCGAGCGCAGCACCAGCTCCGGGGACGGGGCCGGATGCGCCTTCAGCGCGTTGATCAGCACCTTGTCGAACACACCGGCGGCCGACGGCGAATGGATCGTGCACATGACCGACGAGATGCCGCTGGTCGCTGCCTCCAGCAGATAGGTGACATAGGCGCCGCGGACCTCGCCCACGAGCACCCAGGTCGGGGACGCGCGCAGCGCCAGGTGCAGCGCATCCCCCATGTCGAACCCGCCTCTGCCTTCGGCGTTGGGCAGCCGGGACTCGAACGGTCGGCACACCGCGTGCCGCCTGACCAGCTGCCGGCGCTCGGGATCCCACCGAGGCAGGTGCAGACCCAGCTCCCGCTCGTCCTCCACGGTGATGACCACGTTGTTCCACGGGATCGCGTTGCCCAGCGCACGCAGCAGCGTTGTCTTGCCGACCCCCGGCGCTCCGCTGACCAGCGGCGATGCGCCGGCAAGGATCGAGGCATGCAAGAAGGCTCGGACCGGTGAGTCGACCATGTCCATACCGTGCAGGTCGTCGAGGCTCGGATCACTGAACCGGTGCACCCGGATCACCCCGGCCGGGCGCGGCAGCACGTCCATCGCCGCCTGCAGTCGGGCGCCCAGCTCGGTCACGCCGTTCAGCCGCACGTTCAGAATGGGGTTGGCCGAAGAGAACTCACGGCTGGTCTGCCCGTCGTCCGACCGGGAACCGATCGACCGCAGCAGCTGCTCGAGCTCCTCGTCGCTGGAGGCGATCGCCGGCCCGGGCACCAGTTGGCCACTGGCCATCCGCAGCATCGTCGGCTCGCAGCCCTCGAAGTGGATGTCCTCCACGTCGTCCATGGCCATGAGGGGAGCCAGCCGCCCCAGCCCGTCCAGCTCGGCCAGCACGGCCGCAAAGATCGTGTCCTCGGTGGTCACCGTCGGCGCCGGACGGCCACGGTTGGCCTCGTGCAGCAGCCACTGGTCGTACTCGTCCCGGATCAACTTCCGCGTCAGCTCTCGCCGCGGTCCCGGGGCGTAGTTCCTGTCCTCCACCGTCAACCGGGTCGACACCCGGTCACGCAGTTCCACGACGACGCGGTACTCCGTGCTGTTCAGCTCCCCGGTTTCGTTGGGCGGAGCGTCGACCGGCCCGGCCGCCGGCCGCAGCACGTCACGGCCGGGCGGGACTTCCCACTGCGGTGACGCGGTGTCCGCGCTGCTCATCCGGCCACCGCCTCGGCGACACGAGACGCCTCCACCGGACTGGTCAGCGTCTGGCCCAGGGAAGACGCCGCGCGCAGCAGCGCGGACCGTCGCAGCGTCTTCGGACTGACGGTCGCGCCGTCGGAGAGCGCCTGCGCTGTAGTCCGGTCATAGGGCAACGTGCCCGCCAGCGGCAGGTCCAACGCCTTGGCAACTTCGCCGGCGGAGTACGGACCATCCCCGACCACGAGTGCGGAGACCTTCGCCAGGTCGCCGAGTTCGTGGCGCAGTCGTTGCGTCGCATCCTGCGCCGCGTGCACCGACCGCACGCTGGGCCGCACCGCCAGCAGCACCCGATCGGCGGCCCGCAGCACCGGCCAGCATCCGCGGTCGGTCACCAGTCGTCCGGCGTCGACCAAGGCGTCCCGCCCGATCGACGCACTCGACGTGTGCAGGGCCGACGCCAGCCGCTCCCATGCCTCGGCGGTGAACGAGGTGCCCTGCGCGGCGGTCGTCACTCCCGGAACCAGCCACACCTGCGGCTGCTCGGGGACCTCCACCGCATGCTCGACGAGCATCGTGGCGGCCTGCCTCGCCGGGACACCCCGCCGGGCCGCCGTCGACCATGACAGCAGTCCCCGGTCGACGCTGACCCGGCCGGCCAGCAACCCCGGCGCCATGTCCCCGCCGGCCGGGTCACAGTCGGCCACCAGCAATGGCCCGGGCCACGCCAGGGCCAACGCCCAGGTCGAGGTGGTCACCCCAGGCGCGGCCTTTCCCGAGGTCACGACGGTGAGCATCGGTTCACCGCCCCGCCGGCAGCACGATCAACGCCAGGTTGCCGGTCGATGCGAGTTCGGCCACCCGCACGCCGTCGTCCGCGCTGACTCGCACGTCGACCACCGTCACTTGTGTGGCCTGGTTCAGCGGACCGACCTCGGCGACCGTCGCGTCGACCTGCTGATCGCGGGCACCGTCCGTGTCCGCAGCCGGGGTACCGCTGCCGATGGTCGAGCCGGTGCTGCCGGGCGTCGCCACGATCAGTACCTGCTGGCCTGGGCTCAGCCCGCCGGCCGGAAACTGCCCTTCCTTCAATGGCAGGGCTACCAACATCTCCCCCGCCGTGAACCCGCTGTCCGGGCCGACCTGCGCGCCGGTCAACAGCTCTCCCCGGCTCAGTGGGACCTGGGCGACCATCCCAACGATCTGGGACCGCTGCGACGCAGGGATCGGCGACAGGTTGGGATCCGACGTCACGTTCGCGACCGCCAGGTCCTCCGTGGTGATCGTCGAGCCAAGGGGCACGTCATGGGCGACCGCCAGCACCTCCGTGCGCGCGGTCAGCATTTGACCAGCGGCGAGAGCCAGCAGCCCCCCGAGCAGCACAAGCAGCACGCTCTGTCCCGCCCCGGGTCTGAT
>NZ_LWUA01000286.1 GCF_005222955.1 Blastococcus sp. CCUG 61487
GACCATGGGATGTCTGACCCGTCACTCGCGCGGCACGAGCGAGGCCACGAGCGCCGCGCCGCAGACCACCAGCGCCACGTAGGTGCCGGGAACCCCGGGCGGCGTGCCCTGGGTGACCAGGGGCTTCATCCCGCCCACGAGCAGCCGGAGCAGCGCCTCCAGCACGGCGACGGCCAGCATCAGCGGCACGAGCCCGCGGTAGCGCGCGAGCACGACCCAGCCGAGCAGCGCCACCAGCAGCTGCGCGCCACCCCACTGCGCGAGCAGGGCGACCGCGTTGCCGCCGCCCTCGACGTCGAGGTCGATCGTCGCGATCGAGCCGGCGCCGCTGTCGCCCAGGAACAGGTGCAGCAGGCTGCGCACCGTCGTGACCGCGGTGTAGCCGGCCAGGACGACGACCGCCCACCGGGCGCCGCGGTACTCGGCCGCCTGCCGGGGGAGCAGCAGCCCGGGCTGCGGGCGCACGGGAGGTGCCTAGACCCAGAGCTCGAACTGGATGCCGTCGGGATCCTCGAAGGAGACGAACCGGCCGAGATCCAGGACGCGCACCGGCGAGTGCGGCACCCCCAGCTCGTCGAGGTGGGCGATCCACCGGTCCAGCTCCGCCTCGTCGGCGACCTTGAAGGCCAGGTGGTCCAGGCCGGTGCGCCGGTGGTCGAAGGCGTCCGCGGGGCCGTCGTCGTACTGGCAGAGTCCCAGGACGAAGAACGTCGAGGGCTCGAGCAGCAGGATCCGCGGCGAGCCGGCCTCGTCGCCGCCGTAGCGGCGCAGCTCCTGCAGGCCGAGCACGCGCTGGTACCACGCGGCGCTGGCCTCCATGTCCCGGACGGTGAGGGCGACGTGCGACGCGCCGGAGAGGGTGGGCATGCCGCGATCGTGGCAGCCGCCCGGCGGCCTGACCAGCAGCGACGGACCGTCACCGACCGTTCGTGGTGATGTGCCCGACAATTCGTTCCGGCTCCGCTCCGGCCGGCGGTAGGTTCTCGCTGCCGTTCCACGGCATCGCGGGCGTGCCGAGCCACGACCCTCGCGCACACGTCGCCTTCGGACCACCAGGAGCACCGCCCGTGACCACGCACGCGCCGACCAGCGAGCAGGCGTACCCCGAGAAGATCGACGGGGCCGTCCTCAGGATCGCCGGCGTCGTCGTCCTCGGCGCGATCATGTCGATCCTCGACATCACCGTCGTCAGCGTCGCGCTGCCGACCTTCCAAGAGGCCTTCGGCGCCACCTACGCCACCGTCGCCTGGACCATGACGGCGTACACCCTGGCCCTGGCCACCGTCATCCCGCTCACCGGCTGGGCCGCCGACCGCTTCGGCACCAAGCGCCTCTACCTCGCGGCGCTGTTCCTCTTCACCGCCGGATCCGTGCTGTGCGCGATGGCCACCTCGATCGAGCTGCTCATCGCCTTCCGGGTCGTGCAGGGCCTCGGTGGCGGCATGCTGATGCCCCTGGGCATGACGATCCTGACCCGAGCGGCCGGCCCCGACCGGATCGGCCGGCTCATGGCCATCCTGGGCATCCCGATGCTGCTCGGCCCGATTACGGGGCCGATCCTCGGCGGCTGGCTCATCGACATCGCCTCGTGGCACTGGATCTTCCTGATCAACCTGCCGATCGGCATCGCCGCCCTGGCCTACGCGCTGTGGGTGCTCCCCGCGGACGAGCCGAGCGAGAGCGAGTCGTTCGACTTCCTGGGCATGCTGCTGCTCTCGCCCGGCCTGGCGCTGTTCCTCTTCGGCGTCTCGTCGATCGCCGAGGGCGGCGAGGGCGCGTCCTTCGGTCCGCGGGTGTGGGTGTCGGCGGCCATCGGCGTGCTGCTGATCCTGGCCTTCGTCCGGCACGCCCTGCGCACGGAGAAGCCGCTGATCGACCTGCGGCTGTTCACCAACCGCCGGCTGACCATCGCGACGGTGGCGATGTTCGTCTTCGTCATCGCCTTCATGGGAGCCGGGCTGCTGTTCCCGTCCTACTTCCTGACCGTGCGCGGTGAGACGACCCTGATGGCCGGCCTGCTGATCGCGCCGCAGGGCCTGGGCGCGATGGTCACGATGCCCATCGCCGGCGTCCTCGCCGACAGGGTGCCGATCGGCCGCACGGTACCGGTGGCGCTGCTCGTGATGGCCGCCGGCTTCTTCGTCTTCACCCAGGTCGGCGCCGACACGTCCTACGTCGTGCTCTGCGGTGCGCTGTTCGTGATGGGCCTCGGCATGGGCGGCACGATGATGCCGATCATGACCTCGGCGCTGAAGTCGCTGACCCACCAGCAGGTGGCCCGCGGCTCGACGCTGGTGAACATCGTCCAGCAGATCGGTGGCTCGATCGGGACGGCCGTGCTGTCGGTGGTGCTGACCAACCAGCTCACGTCGACGCCGTCGGGTCCGGTGGACCCGCTGGAGTTCGTCGCCGACGGCTTCGGGACGACGTTCACCGTGGCGTTCGTCCTGGTCCTGCTGGCGCTGATCCCGGTCGCCTTCCTGCCCCGCAGGCGCGAGCCGTCGCAGCTCCTGGACGACGTCGACGGTCCGGCCGCCCCGGTCCTGGTGCACTGACCCGCGCGCACGGCGCGATCAGGCCCGGTCGAGCAGCTCCTGCAGAGCCGCGGCGGCCAGCTGCACCGAGGTGATCGCGCTCAGCCCGACGAGGTTGCGCTGCGCGTCGGTGAGGGGCAGCGCGTCCAGGAGCTCGTCCAGCTCCGCCCCGTGGTGCGGGTCCAGCTCGGCGTGGAGGAGCAGGGTGCGGAACGCCTCGGCGCCGTACCCGGTCGCGGTCCGCATCCGCTCGATCTCCTCCGGCGCCGGCGGATAGCCCTCGAGCAGCCCGATGTAGCCGAGCAGGCCGACGGGGTGGACGTGCTGGACCCAGTAGTACTGGGCGCCGACGAGGGCCGCGACCGACGGCGAGGGCACGACGGCGCGGACCTCCTCGGCCGCGACCCCGACGGCCGCCAGGTCGGCGAGCAGCCACTCGTCGTGGCCGCGTTCCTCGGGGACGTGGTGCTCCAGGTAGTCGGCCAGGAGCACGGCGACCGGGTCGTCGGGCAGCCGGCGGCAGGCGGCCAGCGCGGTCTCCATGAGCGGCACGCTGGCCCGGATCTTGGTGTGCGCGAGCACCAGGTACCGCGGATAGAGCTCGCGCAGCGCGGGGTGGCCCATGAGCCGGCGTCCCTGGACGAGCAGGACCGGGAGCGCCAGCTCCAGGATGCCGCGCAGCCGTCGGCTCTCCGCCGTCGTCGAGGACGTCGGGCCGGCGCTCGGCGGGGCCACGGCGGGGCCTACAGGAATTCCTGCTGGCCGCCGGGGTCCTCGAAGTAGAAGTGGTTCTCGACCAGCACGCGCATCGTCGCCATCAGGGCCCGGCGCTGGTCGGGCGTGAGGCTCCGCAGCTGCTCGCGCACCGGCTCCGGGATCTGGTCGTAGTACTCGACCTGGGCGCCGAGCTTCTCGGGATCGGTCTCGGGATCCCGGGTCATGAGCCGGCCCAGGTCGGCGAGCGCGACCCTGGCAGCGTCCCAGCGGGGTGCTTCGTCCATCGGACCTTCCCCCTTCCGACCGGTGGGGCCCGGCCAGTAGGGCGCAGCCCCGCCGGCCTGTCAAGCGGGTCCGTCGCGGTGCGCGAGCCGGGCCGGCGTCCCTTGTGGAGCGTCGGCCGGTTGCCCAGACTGGCCAGCGGCCGAAGACGGGCCACCGCACGAGACGAGCGGCGTCATGGTCAGCAGCCCGCCGGACCGGGTCGACAGTCCACCGGTGATGGCGCACGGCTCGCGCAAGATCGTCACGGTGCTGTTCGCCGACATGGTCGAGTCGACGGTGCTGGCCGAGGAGCTCGACCCGGAGGCCTTCCGCGGGCTCATGGACCGCTACTTCGCAGCGGCCGAGGAGGCGGTCACCCGGCACGGCGGGTACGTAGAGAAGTTCATCGGGGATGCCGTGATGGCGGTGTTCGGCATCCCGAAGCTGCACGAGGACGACGCTTTGCGCGCCGTCTCCGCCGCCGTCGAGCTCCGCGACCGGGTCCGGGCGCTGGGCGAGGAGTTCACCGCCGCCTACGGGCAGACCGTCGTCCTCCGCCTCGGCGTGGAGTCCGGCGAGGCGGTGGCCGGCGTGCGCGGCCGCGACGAGCTCTACGTGACCGGCCCGACGGTCAGCACGGCGGCCCGGCTCGAGCAGGTCGCCCCGCCCGGGAGCGTCCTCGTCGGGGAGGCTGCCTACCGCCTCGTCCGGGACGCCGTGGTGGCCGACGAGCACGGCCCGCTGGCGCTCAAGGGCAAGCGGGACGCGGTGACGGCGTGGGAGGTGCACCGGGTCGTCCCCGGGGCCGCCGGCCTCAAGCGGCGGCTCAACGCCGTCCTCGTGGGCCGCGAGGCAGAGCTCGACCGGCTGCTGGCCGCCTTCGACAGGACCACCGACGGCGGCTTCCAGCTGGTCACCGTCATCGGGGACGCCGGCGTGGGCAAGACGCGCCTGGGCAGGGAGCTGGTCACCCGGCTCGACGGGCGCGCCCGCGTGCTCACCGGCCGCTGCCTGCCCTACGGCGAGGGCATCACCTTCTGGCCGGTGTCCGAGGTGCTCCGCGAGCTCGCCGGCATCGGCGTCGCCGAGTCCCCGGCGGACGCGGTGCGGAAGCTGCGGACCCTGCTCCCGCCCGGCCGCGAGGCCGAGCTGGTCGTCGCCCGACTGGCGGGCCTGCTCGGCGACGACACGACGCAGCCGGCGGTCCAGGAGCTGTTCTGGGCGATCCGCAAGCTGCTCGAGCTGCTGGCCGGCGAGCGCCCCCTCGTCGTGCTCTTCGACGACATCCACTGGGCCGAGCCGACGTTCCTCCAGCTGCTCGAGTACCTCGCCGACTGGGCGGTGCGCGCGCCGATCCTGGTCTGCTGCATGGCGCGCCGCGAACTGCTCGACGACCGGCCCGACTGGGCGATCTCCCGGCCGGGCGCCGAGGTGCTGACGCTGCAGCCGCTGGACGAGGAGCAGACACGGCGGCTGGTCGAGGGGCTGGTCGGCAGCGGCCGGGTGGACAGGGACGCCGAGGCGCGGATCAGCAGCGTGGCGGAGGGCAATCCGCTGTTCGTCGAGGAGATGCTGCGCATGCTCGCCGACTCCGGGGAGCTCCGCCTGGAGGACGGGCAGTGGGTGCTGGACAGGTCGCTGGCGGAGGTGCCGATCCCGTCGACGATCCAGGCGCTGATGTCGGCGCGCCTGGAGCGGTTGGACCCCGAGCAGCTCGGCGTCCTCGAGCGGGCCGCCGTCGTCGGGCAGGTGTTCGGCTGGGGCGACGTGGCCGCGCTGTGCGAGGACGACGGACTGGCCACCCGGACGGCGGCCAACCTGCAGGCGCTCATGCGCAAGCAGCTGATCCGGCCACGGCACGACGACCCCGGGGACGACGACGCGTTCGAGTTCGCCCACGCCCTCGTCCGCGACACCGCCTACCAGCTGATCCCCAAGGCGACGCGGGCCGCGCTGCACGAGCGGTTCGCCGGCTGGGCCGACCGCACCCTCGGCGGCGGGGCGCCCGGCTTCGAGGAGATCGTGGGCTACCACCTCGAGCGGGCCTACCGCCTGCTGCTCGAGCTGGGGCCGCCGACGGCGCACACGGCGGAGCTCGCCGACCGGGCGTTCGCCGAGCTCTCCGTGGCCGGGCTGCGGGCCTACGCCCGCGGCGACATGCCCGCCGCGGTCACGTTCCTGGACCGGGCCCGGCGGGTGCTGGCCGAGGGCCGGCCCGAGCGCGCCACCGTGCTGCCCCGGCTGGCCTTCGCGCTGATGGAGACCGGTGCGCTCGGGCTGCTGCAGGACGTCATGGCGGAGCTGGACACGGCGGCGGAGACCGGCGACGAGGCGCTGCGGGGTCGCGCGACGGTGCTGCGGCTCTACCTGCGGCTGTTCACCGATCCCATCGGCTGGGCCGACGTCGCCGGCCCCGAGGCGGAACGGGCCGCGGGCGCCTTCACCGCGCTGGGCGACGAGCGGGGCCTGGCCATGGCCTCCTCGCTGCTCGGCCTGGTGACGATGATGCAGGGCCGGTTCGGTGCGGCCGAGGGCCGGTGGACCGAGGCGAACCTGCACGCGCGCCGGGCCGGGGACACCCGCGACGAGCTGGAGGCGCTGTCGTGGGTGCCGCTGGTCGTGTGGGCGGGACCGACGCCGTCGGACGAGGGGTTGCGCCGCTGCGCCGCCGTCCTCGTGCAGGGCGAGGGCGACAAGAAGGTGATGGGCAGCGCGTTGACCGCGCGAGGGGCGTTCCAGGCCGGCCTCGGCAGGTTCGAGGAGGCCCGCGACTCGCTGCGGCGGGCGCACGGGCTGCTGGACGAGGTGGCGCTGGCGGTGTGGCTGGCCGGTCCCTACGCGCAGTTCGCCGGCTGGGTGGAGCTGCTGGCCGGGGACACCGGCGCGGCCGAGCGGGTGCTCCGCGAGGGCTTCGTGCGGCTGCGCGAGATCGGGGAGATGTCCTGGTTCTCGACGGTCGCCGGACTCCTGGCGGAGGCGGTGCTCCAGGCGGACCGGCTCGCGGAGGCCGGGGGGCTGGCCGCCGAGAGCCGGGACGCCGCCGCACCCGACGACGTCTACTCGCAGGTCGTCTGGCGGACCGTGGCGGCCGCGGTGGACGCGCGCGGCGGGCGGACCGACGACGCCGAGCGCCTCGCCCGCGAGGCCGTCGAGCTGGTGTCGCGGACCGACTTCCTGCACCTGCAGTGGTACGCGCTGCTCGGCCTGGCCCGCGTCCTGGAGCTGACCGGCCGCGCCGAGGAGGCCGCGACCGCCGCCGACGAGGCAGCGGACGCGGCTCGCCGCAAGGGCAGCACGGTGGCCGAGGCGCGCGCCGTGGAGACGGCGTCCCGGCTGCGGGGGAGCGCGACCGCGACGCCGGGGTGACCGGTCAGCCGGCCCGCGACGGGAGCGGGGGCAGCCCGACGGTGGGGTCGCCGAGGACCACCATGCTCTGCCGGTCCCGCGCCGCCAGCGTCGTGGCCATCGCGACGCCCGCGGTGTCCTCGCCGTCGTCGAAGGCGCGGTAGGCGCTGTCCCGCTCGGCGAAGAGCTCGCCGACGTGCGCGTACGTCTCGCGGAGCGCCAGGCCCACCGCGGCGGGCCGGAACAGGCCGTCGTACAGCCCGGTCCGGATGCTGCTGGTCAGCTTCTGGCCGTTGTAGGGGTTCTGGATGGTCCAGTCGAAGGTCGGCTCGACGTGGCCGATGAAGGCCCGCAGCGGCCGGGGCGCTCCCAGCAGCGCCTCGGGCAGCGGGGCGACGTGCGCGCCGATGCCGGCGATGCCGGTGAGCACCTGGTCGGCCCACGACCCGGGTTCCAGCAGTCCCTCGTAGATCGAGCTGCCGTCGCTGCCGGCCGAGCAGCAGGCGTGCGCGTACCAGATCGCCCCGTCCGGCTGCCAGGCGTCGAGCAGCCGCGCCGGGTCGAGGGTCGAGTAGTCGTCGTCGACCGGTAGCCCGAGGTCGCGCAGCGTGGCGGCGGTGTCGGTCAGCGGGCCGGTCTTGCCGTGGCTCGTGGTCACGACGAGGCCCGGCGAGCGCTCCGGCGAGGGCCTGGCACAGCGCCGCCGCGGTCGCCTGGTGCTGCCCGCCGTCCAGGTACAGGGCGCCGGCGCCGATCTCGGAGTCCCCGGCGAGGGCCTTCTGCACCGGGGCCGCGATCGCCGTGCGCATCACCCGCGTGATGTCGGGGGGCCCGTGGTCCGCGGCCCACACGACGGTGTGCGTGGGTCGGCTCGCCGACCCCGGCCAGTTCCCCAGCAGCGCCGTCACGTAGTTCTCCAGGGCGACACCGGTCAGGGTCAGCCGGCCGACCGCCGCCGACTGGTTGGCGAGGTACTGGAAGTCCCACGGGATGACGTCGGGACCGCCGTGGAGGAGCAGGTACCGGGGGACGGCTCCGACGCCGGTGCCGCGTGTCGAGCCGCTCAGGGCGATGTCCTGCGCGGGCCGGTCGGGATAGTGCCGGCGCAGATGGGTGAACCGCAGCGCCGTCTCCGTGCGGTACCGCAGGACCGGCGAACCGGGTCGGGCCGCCAGGAGTTCCCGGAGCGGTTCGGGGGCGTCCTCGCCGCGGGCCTTCACGTCGTCGGGCAGCGCGTCGTCGTCGGGCAGCACCAGGCCCCAGCCCACCCGGGGGTCGGCCCAGTCGGCCGGGTCCGCCGCGGGCTCGGGGGCGAGGAGCTGGGGGAGCCCCTGGCCGTGCCCGGACAGCGCCCAGCCGCGCGCCCGAGGACCGAGCGGCCCGGCCTGCGCCTCGTCGCCGGTCCAGGCGTTGAGCCGGAGGGCGGACGGATACGCGGGTCCGGGCTCGGTGGTCACCGGGACGGGCTCCTCAGCGCCTCGAGCGCCCGGTCGATCTCCGCGTCGATCATCGCCAGGACGTCGGCGGCGGTCCCCGGCGGGTGCTCGCGGCGGAACCGCAGCAGGATGTCGAGGTAGTCAGTGCTGTCCTTCTGCGTCTGCGCGTCGTGCGAGGGGTCCGCGACCAGTTGCTCTATGACCAGCGGGTCGCGGCGGACGTAGAGGACCGGGAGGGTCCAGTCCCGGTGGACGGCGGCCGCCGCGGTGGGGTCCGCCGCCTGGTGGGTGTCCCGCAGGTCGCGCCGCGGTGCCGCCAGCGCCGCGGCGAGCTCGAGGTCTACCTCCTGGCCGGGGACGAGCTTGTCCCGCAGCTGACCGAGCAGGGCGGCGTAGAAGCCGTAGGTGAAGACCGCGGCGACCGCGCTCGACACCGGCTCGCGCATCCCGACCACCGCGGGACAGCCGGCCCGGGTCAGGAGGTAGGCCAGCGACCGGGCGCCCGCCGAGTCGCTCGCCCCCTCGCACGCGTTGAGCGAGATCAGCCAGGTGGATCGGCCGACGCTGTGCAGCTGGAGGGGCTCGAGGACGACCGAGCTGCCGTGCCCGACCTCGTGCTCGCGCTTCGTGGCCAGCAGGAGGAAGGGGGAGACCCCGCCCCGACCGTGGCAGAACAGGTGGAGCAGATGCGGGTCGAACTCCTTGAGAGCACGCACCAGGTCGTTGGCACCGGTCAGGTACTGCACGGAGCCGGAGAGCCCGTCGTCGGCCAGGTCCGCCTCGATCTGCGTCGCGAGGGCCTCCTCGCCGACCCAGACGGACACCGTCACGCCGACGCCGCCCGGGCTCTGCCGGAGCGCCCGCCTCAGCGCTGCCCATTCGCGTGCCGCGGACACACCGATCGCCGACATCACCGCCATGAGCCGGATCGGCGCCGTGAAGGTCCGCACGCCCCGCTCCGGTGCCGTCGACGCCGCCCGGCGCGCGATCGGCCAGCGGTCCTGGAGCGCGAGGAAGCCGGCGCTGGGTTCGAAGAGCGCCTCCCACGGGATCGCCGCGGCGGCCTCCGACCCTTCCAGGTCCAGGTACACGGGACAGGACTCGTCCGGCGGGGTGTGGTCGAGCGCATAGCGGAGCGCCGCCTGCGTCGCCTCGTGCCGGGCGAGCTCGTCGAGCAGCGCCGTGCCCACCACGCGCATGTTCTCGCACGACGGCGGGTCCTCCTCGAACTGCCGGACCAGCGCCGGATCGCCGTCGAACGGGTAGTACCGCCCGAAACCCGGCACCGTCGCCGGCTCCTCCACCGAGACGAAGACTGCCTGCTGGGCATGGTCGGCGCTGGGCATCGTGCCCACCCGCATCACGACGCGTCTCACCGGTCGTCCCCCTTCGCCCGGACCCCGTCCTCCTGCGCCCGGACCGAGGTCTCGATCGACCTGCTGATGAACGCGAGCGCGTCGGTCACGCCGCGGGAGGCGGGCGTCGGCGCGGCGGGGTCGACCTCGGTCGCCAGCAGATCCGACGTCCAGCGCTCCAGGATCCGCTGGCTGGACGCGACCCAGGCCGACGGCTCGGTGCTGCCCTTCCGGGCCTTGATCAGCACGTCCTCGTCGAGGGTGCAGTCCCGGAGAGCGCGTTCGATCCAGTCCACCGCCGCGTCGTCCTTGTTCGGTGCCGACGACGTCGTCCGCGAGCGCACGAGGAAGGGATGGCAGGCCACCATCAGGCTCGGTGTCGCCGGCATCGGCTGGTGCGACGGGGTGTGCAGGAACCGGTAGGCCGCCGCCAGGTCGTCGGCCGGTCCGGCCGGTGCCTGCAGCACGACCGGGCCGGACAGCAGGCCGGTCATCCGGTGCATGAAGATGCGCAGCCCCGCCTCGCCACGCCGCGGCGTGCGGTCCCCGGGCATGGCCACGCTCAGGCTCCAGGCGCCGAGCCGGGTGAGGACGTCCAGCAGCTGCCCGATGCCGACCAGCCGGATGCTGCGCGGGTTCTCCGTGCCCGCGGGCGAGGCGCCGAAGTCGAGCATCCCGTAGTTCTCCGACACCCGTGCCGGGCAGATCAGGTGCACGACGTCGACGGTGCCCGGCCCGATCTCGTCCAGCATCCACAGCAGCCACGGGTTGTCGGGGCGCGGGTCCGCCGACGGACGCCCGGGTGCCGGCGGCGGCGCCTGTGGGTCCTGGGTCGGAGGCAAATGGAACCGCACATCGGCGTCGGGAGGCACGGCTTCGGCGGCGGTCGTGTCGGCGGCGAAGACGTCGACGCGCGCGCCCGGCAGCACCGGGACGACGGTCCGGAGGAAGTCGCGCAGGGCCGTCGTCCGCACCCACGGCGCGCACACGGCCACCCGGAGGTCGTCGGGTGCCGCCGGGGGCAGCACCGCGGAGAACGGCAGGCGCACCACCGGGCGCCCGAGGTGGGGGACGAGCATGCGCTCCCACGGAACGGCCGGGAGGTGACCGAACGGCCGGCGGAAGTCGAGCCAGACCGGCTCGTCCGGAGGCGCCGGCTCCAGTGCCTGGAGCAGCTCCGTGCGCCACGCCTCGGGAAGCGCCGCCGGCCCCCCTTCGGCCAGGGCCTCGTCCAGCCCGATCAGGTCCAGCGGCAGGCCGAGGTCCTCGACGGTGAGGGTCCGCGGGAGGTGCAGGCCGTCGGGCAGCTCCACCTCCACGTGGACCCCTTGCGGATCAGCCGGATCCTCGCCGTCGGCCAGGTGGAGCGAGGCCCCGATGACGGTCAGCGCGTACGCGTGGATGAGCAGGGCGGCCATCAGGACCACATCAGCTCGCGGAGCGCCCACCAGGTCCGCGGGCCGCTGATGTCGCCGTGCCCGGTGATGCCCTGCGTGCCGTCGAGCGCGACCAGCGTGCGTCCGGGGTCGAGCCGGTACGGGGTGCCCTCGGGCTCCAGCACCCGGCGCTGCGTGTCGGCGTCGGCGCCGTGCGGACCGAACCCGCCGAGGGCGGCGTAGACGCTGGGTGGGTCCGGCCACGGGGCGGGCAGCGGCTCCCGTCGGTCCCCGTCGCGCCGCAGGGCCCAGTGGAAGAACCGGGTGAGCGGCTTGTCATGCGGGCTGTAGGTGCTGAACACGTGCGTCCCCACGCGGTCCAGGACGACGCGGTAGCCGCCCGCCGGTTCGCCGTCGCCGGCCTCGGCGAAGCAGAGGTGGTTCACCGCCGGCTGCAGCAGCAGCATCGAGTGCACCGTGCGGGGGAGTGGTTCGGTCGCGACGGCGGAGAGCACCACCTTGGCGCCGAACGAGTGGCCGACGAGGTGGACCTTCGCCTGGCTCTCCCCGAGGGCATGCCGGATCAGGGGACCGACGGCGCGCGCGCCGACGCGCCCGGCCCGGTCCTTCATCAGCCAGACCGAGGCGCCGCGGATCGCGTTGCGGGGATCGAGGACGTCGCGCAGCCCGGCCGGCTGGGGGCCGTCCCGGGGGCCGGTGACGACCGTGCCGAAGTCGTCGTCGTCCGTGGTCGTGACGGGCGCGGAGACCTCCACCGGAGGCGGAGCGGACAGCCAGCTCGCGGCCAGCACGGGGCCCTCCGGCGGCTCCGGGTGCTCGCCCAGCTCCGGGCCGCCGCTGCGGTAGACCGGTGCGAGCAGCCGTGCGAGCTCCGTGGTGGCGGACGCGTCGAGGGTCGTCCGTGCGGCGAGCTCGCGGACCCGCGCCGCGTCGTCGGGCGGGAGTTCCCCGGCGACGTCCTCCAGCGCGGCGGAGTCCGGATCGGCCGGCGGCGCCGCCTGCCCATCACCACCGGCGGCGAGGTCCGGTTCGCGTTCGCCGGGGAGCACCAGCAGCGCGCTCGGCCAGAAGATGCCCACGAGCAGCGCCCGGCGGCCGGGGTCGTCCGGGAACCGGCCCACGCTCCCGTCGACGAAGTGGTCGTACCGCTTGGTCGCGGCGGCCCAGTCGTTGTTCCAGCCGTGGGCGAAGACGACGACGTCGGTGAAGTGGCCGGACGCCATGGCGTCCCGCACCTGCTGCAGCGTCTCCGGCGAGCGGCTGGCGCCCTTCTTGTCGTACTGGAGGATCCAGAACGGGTTGCGCGCTCCGACGGTTCGATAAGGCTCGAGCTCCGATGTCGTCATCGGGTGCCCCTCGGGGAGAGTGTCGACGACCTGCCGGGTGCGCCTGGGTTACCGCTCTGACCTGCTCCGGTCAACCCGTGCGGGCGCGGCGTCGGCGTCGGCTACCGAGTGCGCCCGGTTCGCTGCGGTGGGTCCGCTGCCTCCCTGACGCGCCGGCTCGATCAGCCCCGCAGCGCGCGGAGCAGGAAGGCGGGCACCGGCTCGCTCTTGCCCTTGACGGGGACCGGCTCCCGGGCCTCCACGACCGCCCGCGCCCCGAGTTGCGCAGCGGTCCGCTCTCCGACGACGACCTCGCCCGGCCCGGCGAGGCCCTGGAGCCGGGCGGCCAGGTTGGTGGTGTCCCCGATCGCGGTGAAGGTGCGCATCTGCTCGGCGCCGATGTTGCCGACCAGCGCCGGTCCGGTGTTGACGCCCACGCCGAACCGCGGCCACCCCACGCGATCCGCGGTCGTCGCGACCGCCTGCTGCAGGTCGAGCGCGGCGCGGGCGGCCCGGAGCGCGTGGTCGGGCTGCCGGGTCGGGGCTCCGAACAGCGCCATCACCTCGTCGCCGACGAACTGCACCACCGTGCCCCCCGCTCGGAGCACGACCGGGACCACCTCGGCGAAGAGGGTGTTCAGCATCGCGACGACCTCGTGCGGGGCGTGTCGCTCGGCGAACGACGTGAACCCGCGGAGGTCGGCGATGAGCACGGTGACGTCCGCGGTGCGCCCGCCGAGCCCGGCCTGGTCGGGGTCGGCGATCAGCGACGTGGCGACCGCCGGGGACATGTAGGACCGGAACAGCCCGTCCAGCTGGTGGTAGAGGCGGGCGTTCTCCAGCGCGATCGCCGCCTGGCCCGCGAACGAGGTGAGCAGGGCGCGGTCCGCGTCGGCGAACGGGCCGGAGGACCGCCGGGCCCGGAGCACCCCGGCCGCCTGCTCCTTCACGACCAGGGGCAGGGCCAGGTCCGCGCCGTCCGGCGAGACGACGGTCTCGCGCCGGTCCACCGCCTCGGCCGAGCGCCGCCGTCCCTCGCGGGTCGCTGGGCAGGCGTCGTCCAGCGGGGCCAGCTCCCCGGAGCGGACGAGCTCCAGCCAGACGTCGTCGGCGGCGAACGCGCGCCGGGTGTGCGCCTGCACGCGGTCGAGCAGGTCGGTCTCCTCCCTGATCACCCGGGCCTCCCGGCCGACGTCGACCAGCGCGCCGAGCCGACGCGCCTGCTCGCGCTCGTGCCGCAGCGCCTCGGCGCTGCGCTCCAACACGGCGAGCTGCTGCTCGGTGACGTCGAAACGCTCGGCCAGCCGTACGGTGACCGCGCCGAGAGGCCGACCCCCGCCCTGCTCCTGGGCGTGCAGCGCCTCGACCATCGACTCCAGCGCCGAGCTGTAGTCGCGGCGGAGGTCGGCGACGGTCTGGTCGAGGGCCACCGCGTCGAACAGCCCACCGCGGGAGCCCTCACGCCGGAACTGGACCCAGGCGCTGTAGGCGATGAACGCGAACGCCGCCGTCATCAGGACGTGCCACGTCCACCAGGACAGCTGCCAGTTGCGGCCGAACACGATCGCGACGGACGCCTCGGCGAGGAGCACGAACGCGGTGAGCACCGAGAGGAGCACCACCCGCGGGCGTCGTCGGTAGACCCGCAGGTACAGCGCCGCGGCGGCCACGTACAGGGCCGGGGTCAGGACGCCGAACAGGGCCTGGGTCGCCGGCGCGTCAGGCCGCTCGACCAGCGCGTCGAGCACGGGCAGGTCCGCGGCCGACATCGCGGCGAAGGCGCCCACCAGGACCCACGGCAGGACGGCCAGGGCAGGCCGACGGCGCACGAGTCGAGCGGCACCGGCGGGGGAGAGCTCGACGGCCGACGCGAGCGCCACGACCGCGCCCACCAGCAGCCCGATCGGGGTCGCCGACGTGAACGCGGGCGTCGGCGTGTCGGCCAGCACGCCCGGCGTGGCCAGCGCGTGCAGCCCGAGGAACGCTGCGGTCACCTGGAACACCAGGGCGACCAGGAACAGCCGGGCGTCGTCCCGTCGCCGTGCCGCGGCACCGACGAGGACCCCGAGGACGACGGCGACACCCGCTGTCCCCGCGACCAGCCCGACGTGGCTCCCGTGGTGCTCCCACCGGAGGTCGGTGGCCGGCCGCTCGATGAACAGCCACAGACCGAGCATCGGCAGGGCGAGGTGCAGCACCCAGACCGCGACCCGGGCGCCACCGTTCGAGCGGACGGGCGTCGCGGTCGGGCCGGGGGCGGCGGTCGGCAGAGCCGGCGTGCCGCCCGGCGGCCGAGGATCGGGCACGGCGGCGGCCACCGGGGCGTTCACCGGGGCTCTGCCGTCCATGGGCCTGCCTCCCGGGCCGCACGGTACTCAGCGGCACGGGGGGAGGACACCGGTTCGCGAGTGGCGCTAGGACCCGCGGCCGACCTCCACACCCAGCTCGAGGGCGGCGGCGAGCGTGGCCGCGTCGTGCGGTCCCGTGTGGCGCCGGCCGTTGACGAAGAACGTGGGCGTGCCGCGGGCGCCGCTGTCCTCGGCGCTGGCGACGTCGGCCCGGACCCGCGCGGCGGTCGCCTCGTCGTCGAGGTCCCGGAGGAACGTCTCGACGTCGAGGTCCAGCTCGGCGGCGTAGCCCGCGAGGTCCTCGTACTCGAGTTCGTCCTGGTGGGCGTAGAGCCGGTCGTGCATCTCCCAGAAGCGCCCCTGCGCCGCCGCGGCGACCGCCGCCCGGGCGGCGAGCTCGGCGTGCGGGTGCACGTCGGGGAGGGGCAGGTGCCGGAAGACGTAGCGCAGCCGTGGCCCGAACCGGGCCTGCAGCTCGTGGGTGACGCCCGTGGCGCGGGCGCAGAAGGGGCACTCGAAGTCGGCGTACTCGACCAGGGTGAGCGGCGCGTCCGGCGGGCCGGCGACGTGGTCGACGCCCACCTCGACGTCCCGGTCGAGGAACCGTGGCAGGTCGGCGTCGGCCTGCCCGCGTCGGGCGGCCGTCACCTGGAAGATCAGCCGGCCGAGGACGACGGCGACGACGGCGCCGATGAACACGCCCACCGTCGCCTCGTCGCGCAGGGTCGGCTCGTCGTCGAAGGCGAGCCCCGCGATGAGCAGCGCGACGGTGAAGCCGATGCCGGACAGGGCCGCCCCGCCGAGCACGTGTCCCGGGGCCACGCCCTGGGGCAGCCGGCCGAGGCCCAGCCGGGCCGCGACCAGCGCCGTTCCACCCACCCCGAGGAGCTTGCCGAGGACGAGGGCGCAGACGACCCCCCAGGTGACCCGCGACGTCAGCGCGTCGGTGAGCACGCCGCCGCGGACGTCCACGCCGGCGTTCGCCAGGGCGAACAGCGGGACGACGACGTAGCTGGTCCACGGGTGCAGGACGACCTGGAGCCGCTCGTTGACCGAGATCGCCCGGTCCAGCCCCAGCCGGGCCGAGCGGCCGACGTGGACCATCGGGGACTGGCGGAAGGCGCGGAACCGCTGCGCGGCCCCCTCCACCGCCTCGCGGGCGGGTGCGCGCGGCCACCAGCAGGCCGGCGAGCATGCCCGCGACCGACGCGTGCAGGCCCGCCTCCACCGTGGCCAGCCACAGGGCGACCCCGAGGAGGGCGAACGGCCAGGCCCGCCAGGTGCCCAGCCGGCTCAGCAGCGCGATCAGGGCGCCGAGCGCGGCCATGACCAGCAGGGCCGGGAGGGACAGTGCCTCCGAGTAGACCAGGCCGATGACGCTCACGGCCACGATGTCGTCGATGACGGTGAGCGTGAGGAGGAAGACCCGCAGCTGGGTGGCGAAGGTCGGGCCGACCACCGCGAGCGCCCCGAGCATGAACGCGGTGTCGGTGCCGATGACCACGCCCCAGCCCCGGGTGGCCTCGCCGGCGGGGACGACCGCGAGGTAGATCAGGGCCGGGACGACCAGGCCACCGAGTGCGGCCACGACCGGGATCGCGGCACGCCGGCGGTCGGTCAGCTCGCCGACGGAGAACTCCCGGCGGACCTCCAGCCCGATGACGAAGAAGAACAGCGCCATGAGGCCGTCGTTGATCCAGTGCTCGAGGTCCATCGACAGCGTCCAGTCGCCGACCGACAGCGAGATCTCCGTCGAGAACAGCGCCTCGTAGGAGCCGGACCACGGCGAGTTCGCCCACAGCAGCGCGAGCAGGGTGGCGGCCAGCAGCAGGCTGGCGCTGCCGGCCTCGGTGGTCAGGTACCGCCGCAGCGGGCTGGACAGCTGCGCCAGCAGCGACCGGCGCCGGGCACGGGTCTGGCCGGGGCGTCCGCGCCGCCATGCGATCACGTCGGTCCTCGTCCCTGCTGGTTGTCGGCGTGATGGACGCCGACAGTGTGCGCGGATGCGCTGTTCCAGGGGCAGGAACGGCGCATCCGCGCACACTGTTCGACCGATCAGCGGTCAGGGGCCGGCGAAGACGCCTTCGCCGCGGGCCTCGGAGCGACCGGGGGCCGGCTCGTCGTACTTGCCGGCCTCGGCACGGCCGACGACGAAGTGGTGCACCTCGTCCGGCCCGTCGGCCAGGCGGAGCGTGCGCTGGCTGGCGTACATGCCGGCCAGCGGGGTCCACTGCGAGACACCGGTCGCGCCGTGGATCTGGATGGCCTGGTCGATGATCTGGCAGACCTTCTCCGGCACCATCGCCTTCACCGCCGACACGTAGACGCGGGCCTGGGCGTTGCCGAGCACGTCCATCGCCTTGGCCGCCTTCAGCACCATGAGCCGGCAGGCGTCGAGCTCGATGCGCGCCCGCGACACCGTCTCCATGTTCTTGCCGAGGTGCAGGATCGGCTTGCCGAACGCCTCCCGGAACTTGCCCCGGCGGACCATCAGTTCCAGCGCCTTCTCGCCCTGGCCGATCGCGCGCATGCAGTGGTGGATGCGGCCGGGGCCCAGGCGCACCTGGCTGATCTCGAAGCCGCGGCCCTCGCCGAGCAGCATGTTGGCGGCCGGGACGCGCACGTCGGTGAAGCGGATGTGCATGTGGCCGTGCGGGGCGTCGTCCTTGCCGAACACCTCCATGGGGCCGAGCACCTCGACGCCGGGCGTGTCCATCGGCACCAGGATCTGCGACTGCTGCTGGTGCGCCGGAGCGTCCGGGTTCGTCTGGCACATGACGATCATGATCTTGCAGCGCGGGTCGCCGGCGCCGGAGATGTAGTACTTCTCGCCGTTGAGCACGTACTCGTCGCCGTCCCGCACCGCCTGGAGCCGGACGTTCTTGGCGTCGGAGCTGGCGACGTCGGGCTCGGTCATGGCGAAGGCGGACCGGATCTCGCCGTTGAGCAGCGGCTCGAGCCACTGCGCCTTCTGCTCCGGCGTCCCGACCCGCTCCAGGACCTCCATGTTGCCGGTGTCAGGGGCCGAGCAGTTCAGCGACTCGGAGCCGAGCGGGTACTTGCCGAGCTCGACGGCGATGTAGGCGTAGTCGAGGTTGGACAGCCCGCCGACCTCGGAGTTCGGCAGGAAGAAGTTCCACAGGCCGGCCTCCTTCGCCTTGGTCTTGGCGCCCTCCAGCGCCTCGAGCTGACCCGGCGCGTACGACCACCTGTCGGCGCGGCCCTCACCGAGCCTGAAGAACTCCTCCTGCATGGGGGCGACGACGTCCTCGAGGAACCGGACCACGCGGTCGTAGAGCGGCCGCGCCTCCTCGCTCATGCGCAGGTCGAACAGTTCGGCGGGCTCGGCGGTCTGCATCAGATGTCCCTCTCAGCTGGTTCCTCAGGCGGCAGGGCGACCCCGCCGGGAGCGTGGTGAGTTCGGCACGACGTGGTCCCAGCGAGGGGCGACCCCCTGAGCCTGGCATGCGAGCGGACCGCAGCACGAACCGGACCCGGCCCGACAGCCGGACGGCGGACGTCGGAGCGCGAACCTCAGCCGGGACCGGCGTCGGCGCCCCGGGGTGGGAGCACCTGGACGCCGACGATGCCGGTCACGGTGCGGGCCAGCGTGTGCAGCACCTGTTCCTCGGTCTCGGCCGACACCTGGGGGGCGCCGCGGGTGCGGCGGATGGTCGCGATGCCCTCGGCCACCGTGAGGTCCCAGCTGTCCTCGTCACCGGTGTAGTCCTCGACGAGCCGCAGCAGGTCGGTGCGCAGCTGCTCGTCCGAGCGGATGAGCGTGCGCAGCACGTCCCGGCGGCTCACGATGCCGACGAGCCGGCCGGCGTCGAGGACCGGGAGGCTGCGCAGGCGCGCTTCGACGAGGACCTCGGCGACGGCGGCGACGTCGGCGGTCGGTTCAGCGGTCCGCACCTGCTCGGTCATCACCGCGTGCACCTCGGTCGGCGGCGGCTCGGCGGCGGTGTCCTCGTCCCGGCGCAGGCTGAGCAGGGGGTTCCGGGGGAGCCGGTCCCGCAGCAGATCGGCTTCGGAGACGATGCCCAGCAGCCGGTGCTGCTCGTCCACCACCGGGAGCGCGGCGAACCCGTGCTCGGCCAGGACCTCCGCCGCCTGCTTGACCGAGGTGTCCGGGCCGACGGTGACGACGTCGGTGGTCATGACGTCACGAACCTGCACGGTTCCTCCTCGGGGGACGACGTGCGGCGAGCCTACGAGGGAGAACCTCCCGCCCGCAGGGGGTGCCGCGTGGGACGTCAGCTCCGCACGCTCCTCCCGAGCGACCGGGCGGCTCCCGCCACCGGTCAGGCGTCGAGCTTCTCCGTCTCGTCGCGGATCTCCGCACCTGCCGCGGCGAGGGCAGCCTCGTGCTCGCGCCCGTGGTGGGCGCAGAAGACCAGGTCGCTGCCGTTCGGCAGGACGGCGCGGATGTAGGCCTGGGCGCCGCAGGAGCCCCGCTGGGTCCGGCCGTCCGAGCCCCCCACCACCGCGGGGGCGTCGCAGCGGTCGGCTGCCGTCAGGGGAGCGATGGCCGGCGCATCGGTCCGGACGTCGTGGTCGAGCATGGCGTGCGTCATCTCTGGATCCTCCAAGTCGTCGTGATCGATGATCCGTTGGGGGGCTGACACTTCCGACGGGCTCAGCGGATGCTCGGTTTCGGCAGCAAGGTGAGATCTGCTGTGCGAAAGTCTTGTCGGTGGTCCCGGGCATGCTCCGGCTGTGACTCCTTCCCGCCCCCGGTTGCCGACTCGGGTGGTCGCGCCGCCGTCGGGTGTGAGCGTGGGAAGTCGGCTGAGGCTGACCGGTTGGGAGCAGCAGTTGCTGGCTGCGGTCGGCGCGCATCTGTCACGGGCGCGGGCCACGGACCTGGCCGCGGCGCAGCGGCGGGAGCGGGCCAACGACCGGCAAAAGATGCTGTCGGCGCGGTTCGGCCTCCACTCCCGGTACGCGGGCAGCATCTGCGTGGACAACGACGCCGCCGTTCGCGCCGCGAAAGAGCAGCTGTGGGCCCACCAGCGGCAGCTGCAGGCGGCGGTCGGGCAGCTGCAGCGGCGCACGGCGCTGCCGAGCAAGGCAGCGGCCTGCGGCTGCCGGAAGCGCCGCTGCGAGCGGTGCGGCGGCGGGTACGCAACGGAGAACGAGCGGCTGATGAAACGCCGCCGGCTGGACGTGCTGCGCGGTGAACTCGCCGACGTGCAACGCCGCCGCGCCGAGGGCCGCTACGGCGTCTGCCTGGGCGGGAGCCGGCTGGCGAACAGCCGCCACCATCTGGCCGACGCCGGCCTGACCGAGCAGCAATGGCGCCGAGCCTGGGAGGAGCGGCGGGCGTGGTTCGGCTGCGTCGGCAACACCGGCAAGCCCGGCGGCAACCCGTGCCTGACGTTGACCCGAGACGATTTGGACCGGCCCGGACAGTGGTTTCTCACCGTGTCGGTGCCCGGGCCGGTGCAGGCCCGGTTCGGCTGCGCCAGCCGGGTCCGGCTCACGCACCCGGTGCCGCTGCACCACCGGCGTGAGGAGCTGGAGGAGCGGCTGCATGCCCGCCGCGCCGTCCGGCTCGACATCGACGTCACCACCGACCGGCGCGGCCGCCAGAAGGTCATGCTGCGCATCGCGTGGGTCCGGCGAGCGCAGCCGGCGCTGACGCTGCAGCAGGCCCGGCTCGGTGGGCTGGTCGGCGTCGACCTCAACGCCGACCATCTCGCTGCCGCCCGGCTCGACCAGGACGGCAACCCGATCGGGCGGCCGGTCCGCATCCCGTTGCAGCTCGACGGCCTGCCGGCGACCACGCGGGACGCGCGGTTGCGCGCGGCCATCACCGCCCTGCTCGACTTCGCCGCAACGACCGGGGCGTGGGCGATCGCGGTCGAGGAGCTTGGCTTCACCGACGACACGACCCGGGAGAAACACGGCCGCAACCGCCGCTTCCGTCGCTTGCTGTCCGGCTTTCCCACGCTGGCGTTCCGGACCCGGCTGGCCGCGATGGCCGCCACCGCCGGCATCGCCGTCATCAGTGTCGACCCGCGCTACACCAGCCGGATCGGCGGCCGGGACTGGCAACGCGTGCTCGCCGGCGGCCCCACCGCCAACTCCATCAAGACGAACGTGACCCGGCACGAAGGTGCCGCGGTCGCGATCGGCCGACGCGCCCTCGCGCACGGCCTCACGGCCGGACCTCGCGGTCCGGAGCGCCGATCCGCACCCCACCAGCGCCGCCGCCCGGACACCCGTCCGGCCGGCCGCGGGGATGGAAGAACCAGCAGCCCGGCTGCTGCGGTGCGGGCACCCGGCACGCCCACGAGGCCGATCCCGCGCGACCGCGCCGGCGCAGAAGCTGCCCGCCGCACCCCGGTGGTCATCTCGGCGCCCGCCCCACCGAACTCCGGTGGGCGCGGACCCGGTGAGACGACCCGCCGAGCGGGCAGAACGCCGCGCATAGGTTCCGCGGCGCCACCAGCCTCACCGGGCTGACGGCACAACGCCGGCAGGGCGTGACGGCTGCGCGACTTGCGCACATCCATCACACCCTGCTGCCGAACCTAGCGGATGCTGATCACGTCGCCGAAGGGGAGCCGGGGCAGGCGATCCATCCACGCGTTCTCCGCGGGCTTGCCCATGTTGATGGCGACGAGCACGCGGTGGCGGCCGTCGGGGAAGAACTCGCGGGCGATCGCGTCGGCGTCGAAGCCGGTCATCGGACCGGCGGCGAGCCCCGCGGCACGGATGCCGAGGATCGCGTAACCGATCTGCAGACCGGTGTTCAGCTCCGCCGTGCGGGCCCGGGCCTCCTCGTCGCCGGCGAACAGGTCCTTGGCCCCGGGGAAGTGCGGAAAGGTGCGCGGCAGCTCCTCGTGGAAGTCGAGGTCTGCGGCGAGGACGGCGGTCGCCGGCGCCGCGGCCGTCTTCGCCCGGTTGCCCTTCGACAGGTGGGGGAGGAGGCGTGCCTTCGCCTCGGCGGAGCGGACGACCACCGCGCGGAGCGGCTGGGTGTTCATCGACGTCGGCGCCCACTTGACGAGATCGAAGATCGCGGTGATCTGCTCGTCGGTCACCGGCTCGTCGGTGAAGGCGTTGGCGGTGCGGGCCCGGCGGAAGAGGAGGTCTTGGGCACCGGCGTCGAGGTGCAGCTCGTCTGGGATCGCGGTCGTGGTCATGACTGGTTGAACGCGAAACCATCGGCCTCCCTTCCTCGGCAGGAGCGGCTCCGATCACACCCGGGGTGCCGGTGTGGCAGGGTCGGGGACGGCCCGTCCGGTCCGGAATGGGTCCCGGACGCCCTGGCGCCGGACGAGGGGAGCCATGAGCGGGAACACCACCCGGCGCGTCGACGCACCGGATCCGTCCCCGCCGCCCGACGTCCCGGTGCCGGCGGTCCCGGTGCCGGGGGTCGCGGTCCCGCCGATGCCGGACGGGACGCTGCCGGACGAGACGCTGCCGGACGGCGCGATGGCGATCCTGCGGATCGGTGCGTTCCTCGTCCTCTTCCTCAACTCCGCCGCCGTGTTCCTCGGTGTCATGGCGCAGGCCATCGCCCGCGGCTGGCTGGCGTTCGAGCTGACCGGGTCGAACGCGGCGCTCGGCGGGATCCTGCTGGCCTTCGGGCTGGCCCTGCTGCTGGCCACCCCGTGGGGCGGGGTGGTCGCCGACCGGCTGCCCAAGCGGCTCGTGCTGCAGCTCTCGGTGGCCCTGCTGGCGGTGTCGAGCGCCTGGATCGGGCTGGCCGTCGTCTTCGACGTCATCGCGTACTGGATGCTGCTCGGCGCCAGCGTGCTCCAGGCCGCCGGCTTCGCGTTGTTCGGCCCGGCCCGGATGGCCTTCCTGGCCGAGCTGCTGCCCCGCAGGGCGGTGCCGCAGGCCGTCTCGCTGCTGCTGGTCAACGCCGAGGTGAGCCGGGTCGTCGGTCCCGCGCTGGCCGGCGCCGTCATCGGTGCGGCCACGTGGGGGATCGAGGCGATCTTCCTGTTCAGCGCGCTCCTGGCAGTCGTGGGCGGCGTCCTCACCACCGCGCTCCCACCCGGGCGCCCGGGAGCAGCGTCCGGCCGGTCCCCGCTGGGCGAGCTCGCCGACGGCCTGCACTACGTCCGGCGGCACCCACGGCTGAACGCGCTGGTGTGGTGCGGCATCGGCGTCACGATGCTGGGGATGCCGTACCTGGCCTTCATGCCCACCATTTCCAGCGACCTGTTCGGCCTCGGCTCGGTCGGCTACGGGGTGCTGTCGGCCACGTCCGCGGTCGGCGGGGTCGTGGCCGGCCTGCTCCTGGGCCGGTGGGGCGCACGGGTCGGCCCGACACAGCTCTTCGTGACCTCGGGCGCCGTCTTCGGTGGTGCGGTCTGCGCGCTGGCGATCGCGCCCGCTGCCTCCGTGGCCGTGGTCGTGCTGCTCGTCATCGGCGGGGCGATGCTCGCCTTCCAGACCAGCAACCAGTCGCAACTCCTCGCGCTGTCGGACGTCGAGTACCACGGGCGGGTGCAGGGCCTGGTCATGCTCAGCTTCGGCGCCTTCGGCATCGCCGCGCTCCCGCTGGGGCTGCTCGCCGACGTCATCGGGCTGCGCTGGACGCTGGGCGGGATGGGCGCCGGCGTGGTCCTCATCGTGGCCGCGCACGCGGCCCTGGCCCGGCGGAGATCGGCCGCGGGACGGCGGTCGGGCGACCTGGCCTGATCCCGTACCGCCCCGATGACATGCTCGGCTCCCCACCAGAGAGGAACCGAGAATGGCGTTCACGGGCAGGACGGCGCTGGTCACCGGCGCGGCATCGGGCATCGGCCGGGCCGTCGCACTGAGGCTCGCGGAAGGCGGAGCCGCCGTCGTCGCCAACGACCTCTCCGAGGCCGGCGTGCAGCAGCTCGTCGACGAGATCGTCGCGAGCGGCGGCCGGGCCGTCGCGGCGGTGGGCGACGTGACCGATCCCGCCCAGGTCGAGGCGGCGGTGGCGCTGGCCGTGCGCGAGTTCGGGGCGCTGCACCTCGCCGTGAACAACGCCGGGATCATCGGTCCGGGTGGCGACGTCGCCGACATCGAGGTCGACGCCTACCGGCGGCTCATGGCCGTGAACCTCGACGCGGTCTTCTACGGGCTCAAGTACGAGATCCCCGCCCTGTTCGAGGCCGGCGGCGGCGCGATCGTGAACATGTCGTCGGTGCTCGGGCTCGTCGGCAGCTCCCTGGTCCTGCCGTACGCCGCCGCGAAGCACGGCGTCACCGGGATGACCAGGGCGGCGGCCCTGACCTACGCGGCGCGCGGGATCCGGATCAACTCGGTGCACCCGGGCTACATCGAGACACCCCTGCTCGAGGTGCTCCCCGCGGAGCTGCACCAGGCGCTCGCGGCCGCGCACCCGATGGGCCGGCTGGGCACCGCCGACGAGGTGGCCGACGTCGTCGCCTTCCTGCTGTCCGACGGCGCCAGGTTCGTGACGGGTGCGCAGTACACCGTCGACGGCGGCTACACGACGCAGTAGCCCCGCTCCTCGTCCGCGCGCGGCGCCCGGTGCAGACTGGCCGGAAGGGCGTGATCGCCGTCACCGTCGAGAGGTAGGACATGGCCGGGGACATGGCCGGGGACATGGCCGGGGACGTGGCGCAGGAGCCGCAGGTGGACGTCGTCGTCGTGGGCGCGGGCTTCGCCGGGCTGTACCTGGTGCACCGCATGCGCGGCGCCGGCTTCTCCGTGCGCGCCTTCGAGGCAGGCAGCGACGTCGGCGGCACCTGGTACTGGAACCGCTATCCCGGCGCCCGGTGCGACATCCCCACCACCGACTACACGTTCGGCTTCGACCCGGAGCTGGAGCGGGAGTGGACGTGGTCGGAGAAGTACGCCACCCAGCCGGAGATCCTGCGCTACCTGCAGTTCGTGGCCGACCGCTACGACCTGCGCCGGGACATCACCTTCGACACGCGCGTCGACGGGGCCGAGTGGGACGAGTCCGACGGCCTCTGGCGGGTGCGGACCTCACGCGGGGAGGCGGTCAGCTGCCGCTTCTACGTCATGGCGACCGGCTGCCTGTCCGTGCCCAAGGAGCCGGACATCCCCGGCGCCCAGCGGTTCTCGGGCGAGGTCTACTCCACCGGCCGCTGGCCGCACGAGGGCGTCGACTTCACCGGCAAGCGGGTCGCCGTCGTCGGCACCGGCTCCTCGGGGATCCAGTCGATCCCGCTGATCGCGGAGCAGGCGGCGCAGGTCACCGTCTTCCAGCGGACGCCGAACTTCTCCATCCCGGCGCACAACGGACCGCCGCCCGCGGAGCGGGTCGAGCGGCTGCGCACGGACCGCGAGGCGTACCGCGAGGCCGGGAAGTGGTCCTCGATCGGCGTCCCGGGTGAGCCGACCGACGTCATGGGGGTCACGGCGCCGGAGGACGTCCGCCGGCAGCGGCTGGAGGCCGCGTGGCAGGCCGGCGAGCTGCGCGAGATCTACAGCATCTTCGCCGACCAGGCGGTGAACCCGGCATCGAACGAGATCATCGCGGAGTTCATCCGCGACAAGATCCGGGTGACTGTCGACGACCCCGCCACGGCCGAGGCGCTCTGCCCGACCGGCTACTACTTCGGCACGAAGCGGCCGTGCCTGGACACGAACTACTACGAGACCTTCAACCTCCCGCACGTGCGGCTCGTCGACCTGCGCGCGACGCCGATCACCACGATCACCGAGACCGGGATCGACACCGCCGCGGAGTCGCTGGAGTTCGACGCGATCGTCTACGCCACCGGCTTCGACGCGATGACCGGCGCCCTGGTCGGCGTCGACATCACCGGCCGCGACGGCGTGACCCTCAAGGAGAAGTGGGCCGACGGGCCGTCGACGTACCTGGGTCTCACGACCGTCGGCTTCCCGAACTTCTTCAGCATCACCGGCCCCGGCAGCCCGTCGGTGCTGTCGAACATGGCCGTCTCCATCGAGCAGCACGTGGACTGGGTGACCGACTGCCTGGTCGACCTGCGCGCGAGGGGCATGACGAGGATCGAGCCGACGCCGGTGGCGGAGGCCGGCTGGGACCAGTACGTCGCCGACAGCGCGGCGATCACCCTCTACCCGACGGCGAACTCCTGGTACATGGGCGCGAACGTGCCGGGCAAGCCGCGCGTCTTCTACCCGTTCATCGGCGGCGTCGACCGCTACCGGGCGGTGTGCGACGAGGTGCGCGAGCGCGACTACCTCGGCTTCCGGTTGAGCGGCCCGGACGGTGAGCAGTGCTCCGACGGCGTCGTCCGGCGGCTGCAGCCGGACGTCGAGCGGGTGCTCGAGGCCATGGCGGAGCTGGGGCTCCCGCCGCTGCACTCGCTGCCGCCCGCGCAGCTGCGGGAGTTCATGGCCATGGCCGACGCCGGACGGCCGCCGGGTCCCGACGTCGCCGAGGTCGTCGACGGCGTCCTGCCCGGCCCGGGTGGCGACCTGGCCTACCGGCTGTTCCGCCCGTCGTCGCCCGGACCGCACCCGGTCGTCCTGTACTTCCACGGTGGCGGCTGGGTGATCGGCGATCACGCCTCCGACGAGCCGTTGTGCCGGGACCTGTGCGCGCGCAGCGACGTCGTCGTCGTGTCGGTGGACTACCGCCACGGCCCCGAGGCGCCCTACCCGGCGGCGGTCGAGGACGCCTGGGCCGCGCTGCGGTGGATGGCCGAGCACGCGATCGAGCTCGGCGGCATCCCGGACGACCAGGTCGTCGCGGGGTGGAGCGCCGGTGGCAACCTCGCCACGGTCGTGGCGCAGCGGGCCCGCGACGAGGGCGGCCCCGCCCTGCGCGGACAGCTGCTGCTGACGCCGGTCACCGACGCGGAGATGGCCACGGAGTCCTACCGGGAGAACGCCGAGGGCTACGTGCTGACCGCCGACCTCATGCGCTACTTCTGGGACCACTACTGCGACCCGGCGCAGCGGAGCGACCCCACGGCGTCACCGCTGCGCGGCCGGCTCGAGGGGCTGCCGCCGGCCGTCGTCGTCACCGCCGAGTTCGACCCCCTGCGGGACGAGGGCGTCGCGTACGCCGAGGCGCTCCGGGCGGCCGGGGTCCCGGTCGAGCACGTCGCCGCCCGCGGTCACACGCACACGTCGCTGACGATGGTCGACGTCGTGCTGTCGGGCGCTCCGGTGCGGGAGGAGCTCGCCCTGCGGCTGCGCGCGCTGTTCCGCGAGCCCGCGAGCGTCTGACGGAGGAGCGACCGGTCCACGGCCGGCACCTGTCAGGAGCGTGGCGGAGCCACGTGCCGAGGCGCTGACATGAGGTCACAGCCCTGCCACGCTTGGCAGCCGTCGAACAGTCGGCTCAGGGGGATGGCAGTGATGGGCATCGACGCGCCACGGGTCATGTTGCTCGACGGCTTCGGGATACGTCCCGCCTCGTACGCCTCGGGGGCGGCGCCCGCCGACCTGCCCCACGTGGTGCAGCGCCTCGTCGCCTACCTGTGCCTGTCCGGACGCCTTCCGCGGCCGGCGCTGGCCGGCCACCTGTGGCCGGACGCATCGGAGGGGCACGCACACGGCAGCCTGCGGTCGGCGCTGTGGCGGCTGCAGAAGACGCTGCCCGGCCTCGTGCTGGCCTGCGGCGACCACCTGGGCCTCGCCGACGGGGTGCGGGTCGACGTCCACGAGCTCGGGCACTGGGCGGAGCGTGCCCGGGACCCGCGGTCCCGGCTGGAGGACGTGGAGGTCCCACCCGCGGGTCTGCGGGGGGAGCTGCTCCCCGGCTGGTACGACGACTGGGTCCTCCTGGAGCGGGAGCGCTTGCGGCAGGTGCGCCTGCACGCGCTCGAGCAGGTGGCGGCCCGGCTCGCCGCCGCGGGCCGGTACGGCGACGCGCTCGAGGTGGCCTACGCCGCGGTGCGGGCGGAGCCGCTCCGGGAGAGCGCGCACCGCACCGTCGTCCGCGTCCACCTGGCGGAGGGGAACGTGGCGGAGGCCCTGCGCTTCTACGACCGGTTCTGCGCGGTGCTCGCCGAGAAGCTGGGCGTCTGGCCCACCGATCTCATGACCCAGCTGGTCGCCCCCCTCCGCGCCCGCCGTCGGACCCGGACCGCTCGCTGACCGGCCGGCCCGGTGGCGGGGGACCCACGGTGACGCTGCGGTGACGCCCCCGCTGGGACCCTCCGGGCGGGGACGGTGCCGCCACCCAGCAGCCAGGCGGCGGAGGCAGAGGGGCCACGGACATGTCACGCAGCTGCGGGGCGGTGCAGAACTACTTCCGGCAGGTCGACTTCTACCCGGCGATGCGCCGCAACCAGGCGATGCTGGAGAGCGTCAGCGCGGCCGCGGCGCGCACCGGCCGCGGTGCGGCACGGTCGTTCCCCGACCGGATCCCGGTCGTGGTGCACGTCCTCCACAACACTCCCGAGGACGACGTGTCCGACGAGCAGGTCGCCTCGCAGATCGAGGTGCTCAACGAGGACTTCACCGGCGCCAACGCGGACCTCGGCCAGGTGCCCGAGCCGTTCAGGGACAGGGTCGGCAACCCCGGTCTGACCTTCCACCTCGCCGAGCAGGACCCCATGGGCAACCCGACCGACGGCATCACGCGGCGGCAGACCGACGTCGTGGAGTTCGCCGTCGACGACAGCATGAAGGACACGTCGAGGGGCGGCACCAGCCCCTGGGACGCCACCCGGTACCTCAACATCTGGGTGTGCCGGCTCAGCAACGGCGTGCTGGGCTACGCCCAGTTCCCGGGTGGGCCACCGGACACCGACGGGGTCGTCGTGCTCACCTCGGCGTTCGGCCGGCGGGGCAGCGCGGTCGGGCCCTTCGACCTCGGCCGCACGGCGACGCACGAGATCGGCCACTACCTGAACCTCTCCCACATCTGGGGCGAGGCGCGCGTGCCGACCTGCTCGGACTCCGACTTCGTCGACGACACGCCCAACCAGTGGGGGCCCAACTCGGGCAAGCCCACCTTCCCGTCGACCTCGTGCGGCAACACTCCGCACGGCGACATGTTCGTCAACTACATGGACTACGTCGACGACGACACCATGTGCATGTTCACCGAGGAGCAGGTCTCCCGGATGCACGCGACCCTGGAGTTCTCCCGGTCGGGGCTGGGCAGCGCCGCTGGATCGCCGATCCTGACCGGGATCTGAACGGGCCGCCGGGGATCTCGGTCGAGAGCGGCGACGAGGGAAGGGCCTGGGCAGCGGTGGACCATCTCGCCGGCCGGACGTGGCTGCGGTCCCACGAGGAGGAGGAGGGCCCGATCCGGGTCTACCGGCCGCAGGGCGGCCACGCCTTCCCGCCGGCTCGGGGACGTGAGGGCCTGGTCTTCCACGAGGACGGCCGGTTCGAGTACCGCCAGGCCGGTCGCGGCGACCGTCCGGACACCGTGCCCGGCACGTGGCGGATCGCCCCGGGTGGTGGGGACCAGGTGCTGGCCGACGCGGGTGGCGAGGAGATCGAGCTGCGCATCACCGAGGCCACCGCTGACGTGCTCCGGCTGGAGTGGCTGCGTCCGTGAGGAGGCATGGACGGTGAAGCTGGTGCTGTTCGACCTGGGGCAGACCCTCGAGGACGGCGGGGTGCTGCGCCCCGGCGCGCTGCAGCTGCTGCAGGACCTCGCCGGCCTGGAGGTCGGGAGGCGCCCGGCGGTCCTGCTCGGGCTGCTGTCCGACGTCACCGAGGCCGACACCCCGGACGACGTCCCGGGGATCCGGGAGCAGTACCACGCCCTCCTGGACGGGCTGGGCATCCGGCGCTTCTTCGAGCCCGTGGACCGCCGCGTCACGCTGTGCACCGAGGTGGGCGTGCGCAAGCCGGCGCCCGCGGCGTTCCGCGCCGCCATCGCGAAGGCCGAGCCCGCACTGTTTCCCGACGACGTCCTGTTCGTCACCGAGGACGTCGACCACGTGCGGGCCGCCCGGCGGCTCGGCCTGCACGCGGTGCGGATCGGTGCTCCGGGAGGTGGTGAGGAGGCCGCGGAACTCCCGGACGTCCTTCCTCTGGTCCTCGAGCTGATCGGGGATAGCGCATCGTCCGCCCGACGAGCGGACGGCGCCTGGACCCTGCTGGGTGCCGACCTGGTCGTCACGGGTCGGCCCGTGGCGGGGCTCCCGGACCAGGTGGCTCGGATCTCAGCGGCTCGGACCTCTGCGGCTCGGACTTCAGCGGTGCCCACGCCCCGGACCCGCACCGTCGCGGCAGCGGGGGAGCGGCTGCACCTGGTCACCCAGCACGGGCGGCTCTTCCAGGCCGACCACCCCGACGTGCCCGTCCTGGTGGACCGCGGCCGGTACCTGGTCGTGGAGCTGGAGGCGAGCCGGGCCGAGGAGCTGCGGTCCGCGGGCAGCGCCTGCTGGTCGGTGCGGCCGCTGCCGACCGGGGTCGTCGCGGCCCAGCGCCCCGCGTCGCCACGGCGGCCCTCCGCCCCGGACGTCGAGTCCCTCCTGAGCGGGCTGTCCGCCGACGAGGTCGCTGCCGACGTGGCGACCCTCGCCGGCCACCGGACCCGCCACTCGGGCAGCCGGGGCTTCGACGAGGCGGCGACCTGGGCCGCGGCGCGGCTGGCGGCCACCGGGTGCACGGTGACCACGCAACCGGTGCCGGCCGGTGGGCCGACCTGCCGGAACGTCATCGGTGACCGCCCCGGGAGCGGGCCCGAGCCCCGCGGCGTCGTCGTCGTCACCGCGCACCTCGACTCCGTGAACCTGCGGGGTCCCGACGAACCGGCGCCCGGTGCGGACGACAACGCCTCCGGCAGCGCGGGCCTGCTGGCGCTGGCCCGTGCCCTCTCCGACCGGGAACCGCTGCTGGACCTGCGGTTCGTCCTCTTCGGTGGAGAGGAACAGGGCCTGCTCGGCAGCCGCCGCTTCGTCGCGGGCCTCGCGGGCCCGGATCGGGCCCGCATCCGCGCCGTGGTGAACATGGACATGATCGGGGTGCGCAACGGTGCCGCGCACGGCGTCCTCATCGAGGGTGCGGCCGTCTCGTCGGAGCTGATCGACGCGCTCGCCGCGGCCGCCGCCGACCACACCGACCTCGCCGTCACGACCAGCCACAGCCCCTACGCCAGTGACCACGTCCCGTTCATCGAGGCCGGGATCCCGGCGGTGCTCACCATCGAGGCCGTCGACGAGGCCAACACCGCGGTGCACACCGAACGCGACCGCGTCGAGCGCATCGATCCGCAGCTCGCGGTGTCGATCCTGCGGATGAACCTCGCCTTCGTCGGGGCGGCGACCGGGGCCGCCGGATCCTGATCAGGACGGTGACGCCGCGGTGACGCAGCCCGAGTACTCCTCCGACCGTGAGCAACGTCGTGATCCCACCGCTGCTGGGCCTCGCGCAGGTCGACGTCGAGACCGCGCTGGAGGAGCTGGCCCGGGCCCGCGACCGCGTCTACTTCGCCCCGGAGGCCGACGCCGCGGCCGCGGACGAGTACTACCGCGGCGTCCCTCCCGAGGAGCTGGGCGATCTCGTGCGGCGCACGCATCGCCGCACGCCCGCCTACAAGCCCGCCCGCGAGCTGTACCCCTGGGTGGACCTGCAGCCGGACGGGACCCTCTGCAGCCTGTACAGCGGGCACCGGTGGGATCCCGAGGAGCTCATCCACGCCGACGAGGCCGTCGCGCGGGCGCGTGCCCACTTCTCGGCCCGCCTCGCCGTCCTCGGGGCGCGGGACGCGGCGGCGGTCGAGGAGGAGATGGCAGCGGCGCTCCCGTTCAACTGCGAGCACGTCGTGCCGCAGAGCTGGTTCGGCAAGTCGGAGCCGATGCGGGGGGACCTCCACCACCTCTTCGCGTGCGAGTCCCGCTGCAACAGCTTCCGCAGCAACACGCCCTACGCGGAGTTCGCCGACTTCCCCGTGACGCAGCGGGCGGGCGGGATCGCGGCGGTCATCCGCAGCGAGTGCGGCAAGAGCGAGGGCAACGGCTTCGAACCGGTGCACGGCAAGGGAGCGGCCGCACGCGCCGTCTTCTACTTCCTGCTCCGCTACCCCGGCCTGGTCGAGGCGGGGGAGATGCCGCCCGAGCGGACGGAGATGCTGGTCGCCTGGCACGAGGCCGATCCGGTCACCGACTGGGAGCGGCATCGCAACGCCGCGATCTTCGAGCGGCAGGGCAACCGCAATCCCTTCATCGACGACCCCGCGCTGGCCGCGGCACCTCGGCCCGCGGCGGCTGCCGGCCGGCGCCACTGATCACGGCCGGGCCGGGCCGCCTACGCGGGCTCGACCAGCAGATCGCCCTCGTCGGGGTACGGCTCGGCGATCGCCCCGTCCGGGACGACGCGCGCCCGGAAGGTGACGCGGGCGCCGGGGCGCGCCCCGCCCAGGAGGTCCCGGCGGAAGACCACCGGGAGGTCGTCGCCGACCCGGCCGGACAGCAGATCCGCCCGCCCGGCCACGGGGCCGGCGTCCTCCACGTGGACGACGACGACGTCCCAGCCGGCCCGCCGCGGGTCGGGCGCACGCGAGACCACCCGGCCGCGCAGCCGGGTCAGGTTCTCGACGCCCTGGACCACGGGTGCCTCCCCGGCGGGCCGCTCAGGCGGGCCCCGCCCCTCCCGGCGCGACCAGCCGCTTCAGCGACTCCAGGTCCGACTCGAGCTTCGCCAGGACGCCGGTGACCTCGCCGTTGCCCCGGGGACTCGGCAGGGTCCGCTCGCCGACCCCGACGGCGGCCGGCGACGGAGCCGGGCTCACCGAGAGCGTCGCCGTCATCGTCTCTCCCGGCGCGGAGATCTCGGTGATCGACACCGCGGTGTCCTGCCCGGCGTAGGAGGCGGTTCCCGGTGTCGTCGTCGGCGTCAGCGCGGTGTTCGCGCTGGTCCCCGGGAAGCAGTCCCCGGAGTCGCCGCGGTTGCGGCTGCGCTCGAGGTCGCGGTTGCCGTCGGCCTGCACCAGCCCGACCAGGTAGTGGCTCTCGTCGGAGTTGTCGGGCTGCTCGTCGTCCACGTGCCAGACCAGCAGCCCGCCACCCGGGAGGAGGCCGTCGTAGCCGCTCTGCTGCCGGTTCTCCACGAGGAAGTGCTCCGACCCGCGCATCCCGTCGCGCCAGAGCCGGTGCACGGTCCGGCTGGTCTTGACGTCGGGGAAGCTGACGGTCCCGCTGCCGGTGACGTCGACCTCCGACACCCAGCCCTGCTGCAGCTTGCACCAGGCCGAGGGGTGGGCCGGGAGGTCCCCGCCCCCGTTCCACGAGCCGCCACCCATGAGGCACCAGTTGCCGACGCCTTCGGAAGTCCCGTCGATGTCGTAGAGATCCGGCAGGCCGAACAGCAGGTGGCCGAGCTCGTGCGCGCTGACCCCGATCCGGGCGTCCTCGGGGATCGTGAGGTAGGCGAAGATGCGGGCGGCGTCCGCGGTGAACTCCGAGGGCAGCACCCACTTGTGCGACCAGATGTCGCCGGGGTCGCCGGTGGCCTCGCCACCCCGCCCCGCGTGGACGACCACGAAGGCGTCCACGTAGCCGTTGCCGTCGTTGTCGTAGGGCCCGAAGTCGACCGCGGGGTTGGCGGCCTTCGCCGTGTCCTGGGCCATGAGGTGGGCCCGCGGCGTCCCGGCCGGCCGGCCGATGCCGAAGTTGTCGTTGGCGTACCACGAGAGCTTCCGCGGGAGCCGCAGCGGGCCGACCACCTCGCCCACGAGGTCGACCAGGCCGCCGCTGACCTCGCGGAAGTACTCGGCGACGCTGCCGTGGGGGAGGATGCCGGAGGAGAAGAACAGGTCGGTGAAGTGCTGGGCGGTCTGGGTCATCGGCCGGTCGGTGAAGTCCACCAGGACCACGATGACCCGCACCGTGCCCCGGAGGGGGGCACGGTCCGCCGCAGCCCGGGCGATCGTGCGGCTGGAGGTGCCGAGCTCGAACCGGTCGGGCGGGATGATCGTGCCGTCGTCGAACCCCGGCCAGCGGGGCCGGCGGGGCAGGGTGAGCTGCCGCAGGATCGGTGAGTCGACGTCGGCGCGGAGCTGGCGGAGCTCCTCGCGGAGTCGTTCGCGCAGCTCCGGGCTGGGCGCCACGGCGCAGAGGTCTCGCCACACGGCTACGGACATGACTCGTCTCCCGCGATCGTCGGATCTGTGATCGCCCATGCTCGGCGCAGCTCCGTCACGGCGCCGTCACCGCTGCGTCATGGCCAGTTGTTCCGCGCCCAGTGCAGCAGGTTGGTCAGCGCGTTGCCTCCGGCGGCCACGTTCTGCCGCGGCTCCCCGACGTTGTTCTCACCTCCGGAGTGGGTGCCCACGACGTCGGGCGAGCCGTTGAACCACGCGAAGACCGGGGCGCCGCTCTGGCCGCCCTCCGTGTCGGCCTGGTACTCCAGCTCGACGCCGGCGCCGTCGTCGTCGTCGTCGATGATCGGGAAGTTCAGGTGCAGCCACGGCCGGTTGCCGCCGTCCTTGTCCCACGGGTAGCCCGGCAGCGTCCACACGCTGAGGTCTTCCCAGCCGGGGTGGTACGTCCGGAAGCCGAACCAGCCGAGGCTCGAACCGAGCGGGACGTCCAGGCGCATGACCGCCATGTCGTCGCCCTGGGCGTGGCTGCTGTACCCGTGGGCGTTGGTCACCCACGAGGCCGCCCAGGCGCCGTGGATCGAGGCGCCGTCGTAGTAGGCCGGCACGAACAGTGCCTTCCAGTTCGCCGAGCCCCACGGGACGACGTGACTCGCGGTCAGGATCGCCCGGGCGCTGATCAGTGAGCCCGTGCCCCACCAGGCCCAGTTGGGAGCGGCGGCGTCCGGCCAGACGAAGATGCGGCCGACGACCGAGTACGGATAGGTGTTCGGGTAGTACGCCGACCGTGCGTCCGGGGCGATCACCCATTCCGGGCGCACCCGGGTCCCGTTGCGGCGCACCAGGACGGGACGCTCCGCTGCAGGAGCGATGGGCGGTGTGGCGGACACGGCGGTCCAGTCGGGGATGTACGACGGGCCGTCGGTCGCCGCGTCGGCGACCTCGGATGCGACGTCCTCCGGGGTGACGGTCTCCACGGCTCCCACGACGACGCCAAGCACGGTTGCGGGGTCGCTGACGGTCATGCGCCCCTCGGGCCCGGCGGCGAACGGACCGCTCGGGTCGTCCGGTGCCTCGGCGCCCGGGAGGCGGTCGAAGACCAGGTAGTTGCGCGGATCCTCGAGCTCGGCGGGCGGGGCTCCCTGCTGCGGACGCGACCAGGCGACGATCTGGTCCAGCGCCTCGGGTCGATCGTTCGACATGTCGTCCTCCACGGTGCCGACCGAGGCGGTCTCGCTCCCGGACGGCGGCACCGTAGGGACGGCGCCGTCACCACGGCGTCACGCCGACGTCACGGGCAGGGGCGACGGTCGGTGTCCCGTCAGGCGTCGGGTGGTGGAGGTATGTCGTCGGCTCCGCCGGGTCCCACGTCCACGACCGGCGGCGGGGGTGTGTCCTGGCCGGCGGCCTCGCTGGGCAGCGACGGCGGCGGGGGTGGAGTGACCCCGTCGTCCGAGGGCAGGACCGGCGGCGGGGGGAGCGCGTCGACCGCTGCGGCCGCCTCCGTCGGGTCCGCCGACGGCGGCGGTGGGATGTCCGGGCCGGGCGTGCGCGCAGGGGTGGCCTGTGCCAGCACTGCGTCTGGTGCACCCGCCACGGCCGCGGTGCCGTCCTGGTTCACGTAGATGTTGATCACGATGACGGGAGCCATGGTTGCCCTCTCGAGGTCTGCTGCCTGGCAGGGACGGAGCGCCCGGTCACCGCAGGGTGGCCTCGGTGATCTCGTTGTTGACGATCAGCACGTCCACCCTGCGGTTGTTCGCCAGGGCGGTCGTGAGCAGCAGGAAGACGTTGGTCACGCCGTCGGGGCTGTTCGGCTTGATGCGCAGCCACCCGGCGAACCCCTGGATGATGGCCCAGGCCTGCTGGGCGGGGTTCTTGCAGTGGGTGCTGACCACGGTGAGGTTGTTGTGCCACATGGTGCGCCTTTCCGTTCGTCGTGATCGGGGGCGTCAGCGGACGGTGGCCTCGGCGATCGACCCCTGCTGCAGGAGGACGTCGACCTTCCGGCCGTTGGCGAGCGCCTCGCTCAGGACGGCGAGGTTGTTCGTGACCCCGTCCGGCGAGCGGGGGGCGACCCGGATCCAGCCCGTGCCGTCGAGGATCGCCCAGGCCATCTGCGTGCCGTTCTTCGCATGGGTCCGGACGACGGTGCGCTGGTTGCTCCAGCCGTCGGCCACCTGGGCGAGCAGCTGCCGGAGGTTCGGCCGGTTGCCGATGCGCTGGCCGGCGGGCCGGCCGGGCTGGTCCTGCTGGGGCGAACCGGTCGCCCGCAGCGCGCTGATGGCGGCGGCGGAGGTGAGCAGGGTGCCGCCCTGGGCGCGGAGGACGCCCTGCGCGCAGGCGATCGCCCCGACGACGATCGGGGAGGCGCTCGACGTGCCGGAGAACCGGTCCGTGTACCAGAGGTCGGTGTCCGAGCCGCCCTGCAGGTCCCCGTACCCGGTGGTGGTCACCTCCCGGCCCCAGCCCTGGCAGTCGACCCGGCGGCCGAAGTTGGAGAAGCCGAGGCGGGACCGGTCGGCTCCGTGGTCGTGGCCGTGGGTGCCCGGTGGTGGCGCCCCGGCACCGACCAGCACCGCCTGCGAGCTGGCGTTCGCCGGATCGAACGGGTTGCGCCAGCTCGTGGGGAAGCCCGCGGGCCGGGTGCCGTAGAGGCCGTCGTCCAGGTTCTCCGCCCCGTTGCCTGCCGCTTCGACCACGACGATCCCGCGGCCGACGGCGTAGCGGATCGCGGCGAGGTCGTCGGGCCACCACTCCACGGCGATGTATCCCAGCTGGTCGTCCCGGCCCTGGAAGTCGTGGCGCGGGCCGGGGCGGTGGATCTCCAGCAGGATGATGTCGCCTGCCCCGAGCTTGTCGGCGGCTCGGGTGATGGTGCTCGCGGACGAGAACGAGGCGAACGACGCGGCCCCGACCGCGGCGTCCGGCGCGATGCCGGTGACGCCCAGGGCGTTCGTGTCGCCGCCGATCTCGCCCACGACGGCGGTGCCGTGGTTCACCGACCGGTTGTTGCTCGTCCCCGCCGTCGGGTCGGCGTCGTAGCTCAACGACGATCCGACCAGCACGCCGGACGAGTTCTGGGTGAGGTCCTCGTGGGTGAAGCGCCATCCCCACTCGCAGTCGATGACGCGGACGCCGGCGCCGCGCCCGCCCGCGACGGTCCAGGCATGGCGGGCGTCGATCCCTCCGGGCGCCGGATCGAGGTAGCCCTGGCGCGAGGTGAAATCCGGCGTGGCCGCGGGCGGCTCGGCGGCATCCGGTGCCATGTCGTTCAGCGGCGCCGTCGCCGGTTCCGCCGGGGGTTTGACGTACGCCGCCGCGACGCCGTCCAGCCGCGCGAGCGACTCGGCGAGAGCCCCCAACCTGTCGTCGGGCGCCTGGACGGCGTAGAAGGAGGCCAGCTCGGGCGTGTCCGGCACGCCGGCCGTGGCTGCCGTCGCCGCGCGCACGCGCTCCTCGCTCGGGCCGAACAGCGGCCGCAGGCTCGCCCCCGCCTCGTCGAGAGCGGCCGTGAGCTCGCCGGCCAGCGCGTCCGATGCGGCCTGCACCCCCGACGGCGTCGCCCGGACGTCCGACCCCGGCTCCACGACGACGATCAACTCGGACCGACCCGGTCCGGGCAGCCGGCGTCCTGCGCCCCGATTTCTCTCCTTCGCCATGGACACGGGTCCTTTCGTGCGCGCTCACGGGGTTCGCTCCGCTACCGGGGTGGCTCGCCCCCCGGCTTCACGTACACGGCTCTGACGCTCGCCAGCTCGCCGATCCGGCGCGCGAGCTCCTGCGCCCGGGTGCGGTCATCCATCACCGCCGTCAGGTACCAGCTCTCAGCCCCCTCGTCGGGAGGCGCAGGGGTGCGCTCGAACGACACCTCGGGGTGGGCACCGGCCAGCCGCGCCGCCTCGTCGGTGCCGCCCGAGAGCACCACCACGAGTTCGCACGACTCGGCCACTGGCCTGCCTCGCTCTCCTGGCCGGGGAGGGTCCGGCCGAGGGATGGTTGACCGCGCCGCCAGTCTCCGGAGCGTGCGTCACGGCGCCGTCACCGTGCCGTCACTGCGGCACGGACCGCGTCCCCCAGGCGTCGATCGGGTCGGTCGTGTCGCTCGCCGGTCACCGCCGGGCGGCGAGGATCTCCCGGCCGCGCTCGGAGGCGGGGAACCTGTCGATCATCGCGCGCAGCTCGTCGGCGCCGACGTTCGCGCCGAAGGGTTCGGTGCGCGGTTCGAGGCGGACGCCGTGCGCGAGCGGACCGGCGACGACCGGGTCGAAGCCCAGGTCGGAGACGATCCGCGCCACGGTGTCGAGGTCGGTCTCGTCGTCGCCGGCGATCGCGATGGCCTTCCGGTCGGGGCTGCCCGCGGGACGGGCCTCGCCCTCGAGGTCGTGGTAGCCCATGTGGTTGAACGCCTTCACCACGCGCGATCCCGGCAGGAACGACTGCACGATCTCGCTGGTCGAGGTGCGCGGATCGGTGAGGTCGTCGCGGATCCCGTCGACCTCCCACCAGTAGTTCATCGCGTCGATGACCAGCTTCCCGTCCAGGGCGTCGACGGGCAGTGCGCGGTGCTTGCCCAGCGGCAGGGCCAGGACGACGACGTCGGCCTTCAGCGCGGCGTCGGACGCGGTGGTGGCGGTCGCGCCCGGGACGAGCACCTCGACGGTCAGCGCGATCTTCGCCGGGTCGCCGGAGCCGGCGATCAGCACCTCGTAGCCGGCCGCGACCGCGAGCCGGGCCAACACGCTGCCGACCTTGCCGGCGCCGAGGACGGCGAGCGTGGTCATGCCGTCACCTCGCTCGACGAGGCCGGCACGTCGTCGGCGGCGAGCAGTTCGCGGACCCGGGGGACGACCTCGGTGCCGTAGAGCTCGACGGCGCGCATCCGGGCGGCGGCCGGGGTGCTGCCGCTGGTGTAGACCATGTCGAACCGGCCGACGTCGAGCGTGCGGACGGCGTCGGCGATCCGCCGGGCCACGGTGTCCGGCGAGCCGATGTAGAGCGACCCCTCGGCGATCTCGGCCTCGTAGTCCTGCCGTCGCACCGGGGACCAGCCGCGCTGTGCACCGATCCGGTCGCGGCTCGCCTTGTAGTGCGGCCACACCGTCTCGACGGCCTCCTCGTCGGTCTCGGCGACGAAACCGTGCGAGTGCATGCCGACCGGGTGCGCGGTCGTGCCGAACTGCGCCGCCGCCCGGCGGTAGAGGTCGACGTAGGGGGCGAAGCGCCCCGGAGGGCCACCGATGATCGCGAGCATGAGCGGGAAGCCGTAGTGGGCGGCGCGGACCACCGACTGCGGCGAGCCCCCGACGCCGACCCACGTGTCGAGGCGCCCCGAGGCGGTCTTGGGGTAGACGTCGGCGTCCTGGAGCGGCGCGCGGGTGGTGCCCTGCCAGGTGACCGGCTGCTCCGCGAGCAGCTCGGCGAACAGCTGGATCTTCTCCTCGAACAGCAGGTCGTAGTCGGCCAGGTCGTAGCCGAACAGCGGGAAGGACTCGGTGAAGGAGCCGCGGCCGAGGATGACCTGCGCCCGCCCGTTCGAGAGGGCGTCGACGGTGGCGAAGCGCTGGAAGACCCGCACCGGGTCGTCGGAGGAGAGCACCGTCACCCCGGAGGCCAGCGTGATCCGCTCGGTGCGCGTGGCGATGCCGGCGAGCACCGTCTCCGGGGTGGAGATGGCGAAGTCGTCGCGGTGGTGCTCGCCCAGGGCGATGACGTCCACTCCCACCCGGTCGGCCAGCACCGCCTCCTCGACGACCTGGCGGATCGCCTCGGGGTGCGAGAGCAGCTCGCCGTTCTCGTCCACGGGGATGTCGCCGAAGGTGTCGAGCCCGAACTGGATTCCTGAGCTGGCCGGCGTGGTCATGGGAGGGCCTCTTCCTGACGCAGAAAGTTGAGCGTTCATCTGCTTCTAACAGCGCAGCGGCCGCTGTGTTCCGGCCGTCAGGGACGTCCGAGCCGCCGCGCGAGGTAGGGCGCGGTGGCGCTGCCCCGCGCCGCGGCGATCTGCTCCGGCGTGCCGGCGGCGACGACGCGCCCACCCGCATCGCCGCCTCCCGGGCCGAGGTCGATGACGTGGTCGGCGGAGGTGATGGTGTCGAGGTCGTGCTCGACGAGGACGACGGTGTTCCCGGCGTCGACCAGCCGGTGCAGCTGGGTCACGAGCAGCCTGATGTCGGCGGGGTGCAGGCCGGCCGTCGGCTCGTCGAGCAGGTAGAGGGCGTGGCCGCGCCGGGCGCGCTGCAGCTCCGTGGCGAGCTTGATGCGCTGGGCCTCGCCGCCGCTGAGCTCGGTGGCCGGCTGGCCCAGCCGCAGGTAGCCCAGGCCGACGTCCTGGAGCGTCTGCAGGCTGCGGGCCGCGGACGGGACGTCGGCGAGGAACCCCGCGGCGTCGTCGACGGACATGCCCAGCACCTCGGCGATGTTCCTGCCGCGGTGCACCACCTCGAGGGTCTCGGGGTTGTACCGCGCGCCGGAGCAGGTGGGGCACGGCGCGTAGGTGCCGGGGAGGAAGAGCAGTTCGACGGCGACGAAGCCCTCGCCCTGGCAGGTCTCGCAGCGGCCCTCGGCGACGTTGAAGGAGAACCGGCTGGCCGTGTACCCGCGGGCCCGTGCCTCGTCGGTCGAGGCGTACAGCCTCCGGACGGCGTCGAACAGGCCGGTGTAGGTGGCCAGGTTGGACCGGGGGGTGCGGCCGATGGGCCGCTGGTCGACCCGGACCAGCCGGTCGAAGGCCTCCAGTCCGGCGGCGTCCCTCAGGTCGACCTCGACGTCGGCGTCCTCGGACTCCTCCGGCGCCGGTCCGAGGTGCCGGCGCACGACCTCGGCGAGCACCTGCGTGACCAGCGTCGACTTGCCGGAGCCGGACACCCCGGTCACCGCCGTCAGCACGCCGAGCGGGACGTCGACGGAGACGTCGCGCAGGTTGTGGCGGGTGATCCCGCGCAGGTGCAGCCAGCCCTGGGGCGATCGGGCGTGCTGCTCGATCGGCTCGGCGCGGCCGAAGAGGTGGCGGCCGGTGGGGGAGTGGGCCACCTGCTCGAGGCCGGCGACCGGGCCGCTGTAGAGCACCCGCCCGCCGCCGGCACCCGCGCCGGGGCCGATGTCGACCACCCAGTCGGCCCGGCGGACGACGTCCACGTCGTGCTCGACGACGAACAGCGAGTTGCCCGACGCCTTGAGCCGGTCGAGCACGTCCAGCAGCGGCTCCGCGTCGGAGGGGTGCAGCCCCGCGGAGGGCTCGTCGAGGACGTAGACGACGCCGAACAACCCGGAGCGCAGCTGGGTGGCGATCCGCAGGCGCTGGGCCTCGCCGGGCGACAGCGTGGTGGAGCTCCGCCCGAGGCCGAGGTAGCCCAGGCCGAGGTCGAGCAGCACGTCGATCCGCGAGACCAGGTCGGCGCTGATCCGCACCGCGACCTCGGTCGACTCCCCGGACCGCGCGGTGGGCGTGGCGGCGCCGGGCTCGGCGAGCAGCGCCACGGGCCGCAGCAGCTCCGCGACCTCGGCGAGCGGCAGGGCGTTGACCTCGGCGATCGTGCGGCCGGCGAAGGTGACCGCGAGCGCCTCCGGCCGCAGCCGGCTGCCGTGGCACACGGGGCAGGCGACGCTCTGGACGAACTGCAGCGCCCGGTCGCGCATCCGCTGGCTCTGGGAGTTCGCCAGCACGTGCATCACGTGCTTGCGGGCGCTCCAGAACTTCCCGTGGTAGCCGTGGTCGATGCGGCCGGGTTCGGGCGCGACCAGCACCGACGGCTGCTCGTCGGTGAACAGCAGCCAGTCGCGGTCCTCCGCGTCGAGCTCGTGCCAGGGCCGATCGACGTCGATGCCGAGCCCGGTGACGATGCTGCGCAGGTTCGCGCCCTGCCAGGCGCCCGGCCACGCCGCGATGGCGCCCTCGCGGATGCTCAGCGACGGGTCCGGGACGAGCAGCTCCTCGGTGACGTCGTGCACCACGCCCAGCCCCTGGCAGCGCGGGCAGGCGCCCGCCGCGGTGTTCGGGGAGAACGCGTCGGCGTCGAGCCGCTCGGCGCCCGGCGGATAGGTGCCGGCCCGGGAGTAGAGCATCCGGAGCAGGTTGGACAGCGTGGTCAGGGTGCCGACGGTCGACCGCGAGCTCGGTGCGCCGCGACGCTGCTGGAGGGCCACCGCCGGCGGGAGGCCGGTGATCTCCCGGACGTGCGGGGCGCCCACATGCTGCAGGAGCCGGCGGGCGTAGGGCGCGACCGACTCGAAGTACCGCCGCTGCGCCTCGGCGTAGAGCGTCCCGAACGCCAGCGAGGACTTCCCGGAGCCGGAGACCCCGGTGAAGACGACCAGCGCGTCCCGGGGGATGTCGACGTCGACGTCGCGCAGGTTGTGCTCGGCGGCGCCGCGGACCCGCACGAAGGAATCGGACGCGGCGTCTCCCACCCCGCGCAGGCTACGCAGGCCGTCCCGCCGAGGCGCCGGCCGACCGTCGGTGGTCAGCCGGGGTCGACCACCTCGACCCGGTCACCGACGGCGATCGTCCCCGGTTCCTCGACGATGGCGTACATGCCGAGGACGACGCCCTTCTCCTCCGGGAGGCGCGCCACCGTGCTGGTGGGATCCTGCGGGAGCATCCGCACCGTGGCCGCGCCCAGCCGAACGCGACGGCCCGCCCATGTGTCCTCCTCGCGGACGTCGCAGCCGTCCACCTCCACGAGCATGCGGAAGCGACGGTGGTCCACCGCCTCTCCGCAGTCGGTGGCCGTGCTCAGGTGCTCGATGGTGGCCGTGGAGACCAACGTCACCGGGTGGAGGTCGACGCCGGCGCCGGGAGCGTCGGTGGCGACGAGGTGGACCGGCTCGCCGACGAACTCGGAGAGCGCGGACGCCCACGGGCCCTCCACCAGGTGACCGGGCACGTCGCCGCCGTACAAGGTCGTGACGACCGGCTCGCCCAGTGAGGTCGTCGTCCCTTCCACCGGCTCGCGCCCCGGGAGGCGGAGGGACAGGTGGTGGCGGTCGGCGTCGTCGTCCGCGCTGACCCGGACCAGGGGGCCTTGCTGCTTGCCGTTGATCAACCGGTGCCGGGCGTCGACGAGGTGGAACCGTCGGTTCTCCTCGACGCCGTTGCGCGTGAGTTCGACACGGGTCCGGGAGTGCAGGGCGGTGCCCTTCACAGGTGTCGTGGACAGCCGCGAGACGACGGGCATGAACGCTCCTCCGGTCGGTGCACGAACGGCCGAGCCTAGGGAGCGGGGTGTCGATCGCCGCATCGCGACTCAGGGGCAGCGCGGTCAGACGCGGACGTGGCCGGCGAGTGGCGCCAGGGAGCTCCAGCGTTCCGGGAGCCGCACGACCTCCTGCTCGGCCAGGTCCAGGACGTGGTCCGGATCGAGCAGCGCGACCTCGGCCCCGTCCACCTGGAGGCGGCGCAGCATCTCGGCGAGCATCCGTCGGGCGGCGTCGTTCACCGACGACACTCGCCGGAGGTCCAGCACGAACAGCGCGACGGACCGGCCGTCGGCGACGGTCCGGAGCACCCGCTCCGCGCTGCTGAACTGCAGCGCGCCCTGCAGGCTGCACACGCGGGCCAGCGAGCCGTCCGCGCGGCGGAGCGTCCGGTCGCGCCGGACCGTCGACCGGGCCGGCTCGGGGGCCTGCATGATGTGCAGCCCCATGTCGCTGGACATGCGGGTGCATATCCGCACACCGCGCGTGCTGTGACCGTGGGAGTCCAGCCGTGGTGAGAAGACGGCGAGCCCGAGCTGGCCGGGCAGCGCCGCCAGGATGCCTCCGGAGACACCGCTCTTGGCCGGGAGCCCGACGGTGGTCATCCAGTCGCCCGCGGCGTCGTACATGCCGCAGGTCATCATCACGCTGAGCACCTGGCGGGCCACCTGCATCGGCAGCACCCGTTCCCCGGTGGTCGGCTGCACCCCGCCCGCGGCCAGCGTGGCAGCCATGGTGGCCAGGTCACCGGTGGTCACCGAGATCGCGCACTGCTGCGTGTATCCGGAAACGACGTCCCGTGGGTCCTGCGAGATCACGCCGTAGCTGCGGAGCATGTGGGCGATGGCCAGGTTCCGGTAGGCCTGGGACATCTCCGACTCGTACATCCTCCGGTCCACCTGCAGCTCCCGGCCGGCGCAGGCGGACATCAGCCGCCGGATCCGCTCCACGCGGGTGTCGACGTCGTCCTCGGGGTCGCCGACGAGGGCGTGGGCCGTGAGCGCCCCGGCGTTGATCATCGGGTTCCGGGGCCGCCTCGAGTCCCGTTCCAGGGACAGCTCGTCGAAGGCCTCGCCGCTGGGCTCCACGTCGATCCACCGCAGGACCTCCGGCAGCCCGCGGTCGGCCAGGGCGAGGGCGTAGACGAACGGCTTCGAGATCGACTGGACGGAGAACTCGCTGTCGCTGTCGCCGGCCCGGTAGAGCGTCCCGTCGATCGTCGACAGGCACACCGCCAGCCGGTCCGGGTCGGCCGACGCGAGCTCCGGGATGTAGTCGGCCAATGCGCCCGCGTCGTCGCCGCAGGCCCTCAGCATCTCCGCCAGGTAGTCGGGGACCGGTGATCGCACGCACTCCGCCTCTCGTCGCTCGCGACGAGGACCATGCCCGGGAAGCCCCGATCGAAAACCGGACCAGGCCTTGGGTGCCTGCGGGGGTGGCTAGCATCCAGCCGTCGGTCCGGACTGGGGAGCTGCCATGGAGCCCGTCGGCGAAGCGCGGAGCATCGAGCGATCGGGGAGCGAGGGGCGACCCCGGCCGCGGGTCGTCGTCGGTGTCGACGGCTCACCCGGTTCGCGCGCGGCCCTGGCACATGCGCTGACCGCGGCTCGGCAGCGCGGCGCGGACCTCGACGTGGTGTCGACCTTCTGGCTCGAGGCGTTGTACTCGGAGTTCGGCTGGATGGTCCGCTCGGAGGTCGAGCCGATCCGCCGGGCGACGCGTGAGCAGGCGCAGGCGCTGATCGACGAGGTCCGGTCGGAGACCGGCCCGCCGGCCGGCTCCCCGGAGCCACGGGTCCGGCTGATCGTCGAGGAGGGGACCGCCGGCTGGGTGCTCGTCGACCGGTCGGCCGACGCCGATCTGCTCGTGGTCGGCAGCCGGGGCCGGGGCGCGCTGCGCAGCCTGGTGCTCGGCTCGGTCGCGCTGCACTGCGTGACGCACGCCCGGTGCCCCGTCGTCGTGGTCCGCCCCACCGGACCGGGCGGCGCGACCGATCGCGTGGTGGCCGGCGTCGACGGTTCGCCGGGCTCCCGCGTCGCGCTCCGGGCCGCCATCGACGAGGCGGTGCGCCGGGACGCCGAGGTCGAGGCGGTGGCGGCGGTGTACCTGCGCGGCGACACCTGGATCGAGCTGGAGACGCTGCCCGGGACCGCGACGATCGAGGGGGTGCGGCGCGAGGTGGCGGCCCGCACCGAGCGGCGGGTGGCCGAGGTGCTGGCCGAACGCGGCGAGGAGTCGCCGGCGCCGGACGTCCGTGTCGAGGTCGTCGACGGCGCACCGGCGGAGGTGCTCGTCCAGCAGGCCGAGGGTGCCGGGCTGCTCGTCGTCGGCAGCCGGGGATGGAGGGCTCTTCGCGGCCTGCTGCTCGGTTCGGTCGCGCTGCACTGCGTGATGCACGCGCCGTGCCCCGTCATGGTGCTGCGCCCCGCTCCGGACGACGGAACGGCACCCGGAGCATGAATGTCCCCGCGCCGCCGACGCTCGCGCCACCGGTGCGGCCGTCCCAGCGGTTCCGCGAGGTGCTGGGGCCCTACGTCCTCGTGATCGCCACCGGCCTCGTGCTCGCCGTGGTGGTCGGCCTCGCGCTGGCGGGGGAGGGGACGGCGGCCCGGTGGGTGGGCAGCGCGTACGCCCTCGGCATGGCGGCCTACACCGCCGTCGGCATGGTGCGCGACATCCTGCGCGGCAACTGGGGCGTCGACGTCCTCGCCGTCACGGCGATCGTGAGCACCGTCGTGGTCGGGGAGTACGTCGCCGCGCTGATCGTCGTCCTGATGCTGACCGGAGGGGAGGCGCTGGAGGAGTACGCCGCCGGTCGCGCCGGCCGGGAACTGCGGGCCCTGCTGGACCGCGCTCCCGTGATGGCGCACCGCCGGGACCCCGAGACCGGGGCCTTCGAGGACGTCCCGGTCGACGCGGTGCAGCCGGGCGATCGGTTGCTGGTGCGCCCGGCGGAGGTCGTCCCGGTCGACGCCGTCCTGCAGTCCGGGGAGGCCGACCTCGACGAGTCGTCGCTGACGGGGGAGAGCTTGCCGGTCTCCCGCTCGGTCGGGGATCCGGTCCTCAGCGGCTCGGTGAACGGCGGCACGGCGATCGAGGTCACCGCCACCGCGCGGTCCGAGGACAGCCAGTACCAGCGGATCGTCGCGCTGGTCGCTGAGGCCGACCAGCGGCCGGCACGGCTGGTCCGGGTGGCCGACCGCTACGCGGTGCCCTTCACGGCGGTGTCGTTCCTGATCGCCGGCCTGGCATGGGCCTGGTCGGGGGATGCCACCCGCTTCGCCGAGGTGCTCGTGCTGGCCACGCCGTGCCCGCTGCTCATCGCCGCGCCAGTGGCGTTCCTGGCCGGCATGGGTGCGGCGTCCCGCGACGGCATCGTCGTCCGTGGTGGCGACGTCGTCGAACGGCTGGCCGCGGTCCGCACTGCCGCCTTCGACAAGACCGGCACGCTGACCTACGGGGAGCCCACGCTGGTGGAGGTGCGCGCCACCGGATCGCTCAGCGAGGAGGAACTGCTCGGCCTGGCGGCCTCGGCGGAGCAGTACTCCAGCCACGTGCTGGCCCGCTCGGTCATCGAGGCCGCCCAGGAGCGGGACCTGCCGCTGGAGGCGGCCACCCAGGCGGAGGAGCGGGCGACGCACGGCGTGCTCGCCCGCGTGTCCGGCCGCGAGGCGCTGGTCGGCAAGCGCAGTTTCGTCGCGGAGCGCACCGGCGCGATCCCGGTCGTCGAGCTGGCCAGCGGGGAGTTGGCGGTCTACGTCGGCGTGGACTCCGGCTACGCGGGCGCGCTGATCATGCGTGACGAGGTGCGGGACGACGCGGCCTTGACCATCGACCGTCTGCATGCCCTGGGTGTGCGGGACACGATGATCCTCACCGGCGACGCGCAGGCAACCGCCGACCACGTCGCCGCCGGACTCGGCATAGACCACGTGCTCGCCGAGTGCCTGCCCGAGGACAAGGTCGAGGCGGTGCGACGCCACCCGGTCCGCCCGGTGATGATGGTCGGCGACGGTGTCAACGACGCCCCCGTGCTCGCCGTCGCCGACGTCGGCGTGGCGATGGGTGCCCGCGGGTCCACGGCCGCCAGCGAGTCGGCCGACGTCGTCGTGATGACCGACCACCTGGTCAAGGTCGCCGCGGCGGTGAGCATCGGCCAGCGGACGATGCGCGTGGCGCTGCAGAGCATCTGGCTCGGCATCGCACTGAGCATCGGGCTGATGCTCGTGGCCGCGTTCGGCTACATCCCCGCGATCGCCGGCGCGCTCCTCCAGGAGATCGTCGACCTCGCCACGATCGTCAACTCGCTGCGCGCCCGTCGGGCCGGTTCCGCGTCCCTCGCCGCAGGGCCGCCCGCCGGGAGGTCCGCGCCGGAGCGGCGATCGAGGCAGACGTCTCCGAGCTCCTGACGACGGAGGGCGGCGGGACGCCTCCGCGTCATCGGATGCGGGCGGCCTCGTAGGCGACCTCATCCTGGCTTGCGGCAGATCACGCTCACCGGGTGCGTGCGGCCCTCCTCGATGTTGCGGGCCGCGTTGCGCCACTTCTCAGCAGCCCCAGGCCCCAGGAGCAGATGCACGTCGAGGGCCGGCAGTTCGCCACGCTCCGCCACTGCCAGGGCCGCCCGATATCCCTGCAGGTAGTCCTGGCCGGTGTCGGTGACGTCGATGTCCATGAAACCCGCGGCGCCGAGCAGTTCTACGGTCTCCTCGGGAGTCACGAGGAACTCCCCCCGGCCGTCCTCCGACCACGGCACCGGGTGGTACGCCGGACCGGCGTCTCCTCGGCCGTGTTCCGTGATCGCGAAGAACCCACCAGGTCGGATCACCCGCCAGGCCTCACCGAAGAACGAGGGCCGGTCCGGCACGTTCATCGTGACGTGCTGGGCGTAGCCGCCGTCGAACGTTCCGTCGCCGAATGGCAGGGCCTGACCGTCCCCCTGTTGCAGGTCGACCACTGCCCCCATCCCGAGCAACTCCGTCAGCCGCCGACCGGCGTCGATGAATGGCCCGGTCACGTCGATGCCGCTGACCCGGCAACCGAAGCGCCGGGCGAAGTAGCGAGCCGGCCCCCCGAGTCCGCAACCGATGTCGAGCAGGTGGTCCCCGGCCCTCACGGGTAGGGAGTCGCCGAGCTCGCTCGTGGCCGGTAACCCGCGAGCGTGGAAGTGGTCGACCGGGGCGAGGTCCTCGATGGTCAGCGCGTCGAGCGACTTCCCCGCCGCATGGAGCGCGGCGACGATCCGACCGTAGACATCCCCGCTGGCCCAGTGCTCGGCGACGGCGGTAGTCATCGAGGACTCCCGGAATCTCGGGCGAAGGACTCGAGAGACATGGCCATCGCCTCCTCGCTCCTCAGCCGGAGTGGCATCTGTAGAGAAGAAGTAGTCGGCGGACGGCGCCGGTTTTCCCACCCCAGCTCGACGATTCGGCTCGACAGGGGCCTGAACCTCAGGAGCCTCGTGCTCCGCTACGGGTCGATGGTGTCGCCCGCTGGTGCGTCACGTCCAGACCCTTCTCCTGCCCACCAAGGCGACGCCGAACGGAGCGCGGCGGCCCGGATGCGCGTGGTCGCCGTTGCGGACCGCTTGGAGCCGCTCATCACTGGCGGCCTGGTCGCCACGTGCGCGACCGTCGATGCCGAGGCGCTCGACAGCGCCCGCAGCCCGGCCGAATACGAGCAGGTGCGTGCGGACCGCCGAGAGGCGTACGAGTACCTACCCACCGACGACGCGATCGCGAAAAAGATCGGAGCCAGCAGCTTCTGAGCCTCGAGCGCTGCGCACCGAGAGCTCTGGTGTCCGCGAACTCGCATCCGTGCTCGAAACCAAGGCGGCTCCGAGGGTGTCAGTGCAGGGCAATGCTCTCGTTGTCGAACTCGGCGACGACACGCAGCCTGCCCCCGAGAGCCTCAACGTAGGACTCGAGTGTTCCCACCTCGGTGTGGCTGAGCGTGCCGTGTTCGATCTTGCTGATGCGCGCTTGGCTGACCTTCATCCGCTTCGCCAACGTCTGCTGATTGAGTGCCTGCGCCTTGCGTATGTCGGCGAGTCGCTGGGCCTGCGCCGCATCGGCGAGGGCCCTCGTGGCATGCGTGACGCGCTCCTCGTCTACTAGACCAGTGCTGACGGCGTCCGCTCGCACGTCCTTCCAATTCCTGGCCATGTCAGACCTCCTCTGATCGGTCGCCGGCCAACCACTGCTCGTAGCGGGCCTCCGCGACCGGAATGTTGATGCGGTACCAGTCTTTCCAGCGGCCTGCCTTGTCTCCGGCGACCAGCAGGACTGCCTTCCGCTCGGGGTCGAAGACGAACAAGATCCTCACCTCCGTACGTCCGGTGGATCCGGGCCGTAGTTCCTTCATGTTGTGCTGGGCGCTGCCTTTGACCCTGTCGACCACCGGCCGCCCGAGCGTCGGTCCCTCCGTTTCGAGCAGGTCGATGGCTGCAGTGACGAGTTCGGCGGTCCTGCCGTCGAGCCCTAGGAACCACGCGTCCCGAGAGCTCGATCGACTCGCCCTGGCGCTGCACCACGCGGGCCGCGGGGTCCAGGGTGAGCGGGCCACACCGCAGGACCGCGGGCCGAGGAGGCGCGCCGCGGCGCTGCAGGGCGCGGAGCCGGCTCAGGAGCTCGGTGAACGCGAACGGCTTGACGAGGTAGTCGTCGGCGCCGGTGTCCAGCCCGTGCACCCGGTCGGGAACGGCGTCGCGGGCGGTCAGCATGAGCACCGGCGTCCACACCTTCCGGTCCCTCATGGACCGGCACACTCCGAATCCGTCCATGCCGGGCAGCATCACGTCGAGCACGATCGCGTCGTACGCACCGGTCGACGCGTAGGTCAGCCCCGCCGGCCCGTCGCCGACCGCGTCGACGGCGTAGCCGGCCTCGGTCAGGCCGCGGGTGAGGACGTCGCGCATGTTGCCGGAGTCCTCGACGACCAGAACGCGCATGCCCGGAGCTTGGCACCCCGCGATGAGGAAGCGATGAGAACGGCGCTCAGGCCGGGCTCCGGCGAACGCCTGGTCGAGGGCCCGACCAAGACGGGTCGGTCACGTGTCGTCGACCTCGATGCGGGCACCGTGGCCGCGCTCCGCGCCTACCGGGCAGCTCGCGGACTGCTGGCGCTTGACCTTGTGCGTGACTCGGCGCTCGTGCTCAGCAACCTCGACGGCACCCAGAGCGGTTTTCCTGCCGCCTCGCCGGCCAGGTCGTCCAGGCGCGGAAGGCCCTGGGAGAGGAGCGACTACCGGTCGCGGTCTTCTCGGCCGGGCGGACGAGATCGCTGACGGCGCACCCGACGGGGGAATGCGGACGGCGCCAGGCGGCCGAACACTGGTGGCCAACCACGGCCGCCCTCGGGTCATCTCTGCCATCGGCCGGGCCGTGGCGCTCGTCGGCCCGGGCAGTCGCGCGCGGCTACCGCGTCGTTGACCTACCCCCGGCGGCCGCGTCGCCGGGCGCCGGGGGCAGCCACGCGTCGGGGTCCTTCTCCAACGCGGTCCAGAACCGCAGCGCCGCGTGCTCCATCTCCAGGCCGAGCCGGAGCGTGACCATGCGCGGGGCGACGCCGCGAACGTCGCCGTACCGCCGCTGCATGTCTTCGTAGACCGCGATCCGCTCGGTGTGTGCGGCGATCTGCTCGCGCGCCAGCCGCGCCACGTTCCCGGGCTCCCCGAGCTCGTGGAAGAAGAGCTTCAGCTCAGCGACGTCGCGCATCTGGAAGTGTTCGTTGGTCGGCGCGGCCAGCCAGGCGCGCAGCTCCCGCAGCCCCTCCTCGGTGAGCGAGTAGGTCCGCCGCCGGCGGCCTTCCTGCTCGCTGGAGGCGGTCAACAGCCCCATCTGCTCGAGCCGCTGCGGCTCCGAGTACAGGGCAGCGTGGGGGAACGTCCAGAAGTAGCCGATCGACCGGTTGACCGCCCGCTTGAGGTCGTAGGACGTGGACGGCCCGCGCAACCCGATCGTCCCGAGCACCACGTAGGAGGTCGGGGAGAGCCGTTCGGACGCCACGTTGCCAGCTTAATCTTCCGGTCTGTATGGTCCAATACAGATCATCGGCGATCGGCTTTCGGAGGGTCACGCATGGACCTCGCCACCGCCCTGTCGTGGACCGCGGAGCGCCATCCGGACCGCCGGGCGGTCGGTGGCCCCCGGCCCATGTCGTACCGCCAATGGGACGCGCGCACCAACCAGCTCGCCCGTGCCCTGGCCGATCTCGGGGTCCGGCGTGGCGACCGGGTCGGGCTCTTCCTGGCCGGCGGCGAGCCCCTGGCCAGCCTGCACCTGGCTGCCCAGAAGCTCGGGGCCGTCAGCGTCCCGCTGTCGACGCGCCTCGGTCCCGAGGAACTCGGCTACTGCCTCGGTGACGCCGAGGCAGCACTGCTGGTCACCGACGAGACCACGGCTCCGACGGCGGAGAAGGCCGGGATCTCGACGCAGCACCGCGACGTGGGGGAGCTGGCCGTGGACGGGCAGCCGGACGGTGCCCTCGGCGACCCGCCCGACGAGTCCGACATCAGCGTCATGCTCTACACCTCCGGCACGACCGGCCGGCCCAAGGGCGTGCCGCGGTCGCACCGCGCCGAGCACACCGCTGCGGTCGCCCACCTGGTGCAGACCCAGCTGCGGCACGGCGAGGTCGTCCTCGGAGTCATGCCGATGTTCCACACGATGGGGTTGCGTACGCTGCTGGCCAGCATCGTCTGCGGTGGCACCTGGGTGCCCCAGGTGCGGTTCGACGCGGCCGAGTCCGTGCAGCTGATCCGGGAAGAGCAGGTCAGCTCGCTGTACCTGGTGCCCACCATCTACTGGTCGCTGCTGCGCGAGGACGGCTTCGCCGCCACCGGGGTCGACCGCCTGGCCTACGCCGGCGCGGCGATGACCCCGGCCCTCGCCGAGCAGCTCGCCGAGGCGCTCAATCCGCAGGTGCTGGTCAACCACTACGGCAGCACCGAGATCTACACCTTCACCATCGGCCCCGACGGGCTGCGCAAGCCCGGCTGCGCCGGCCGCGCCGGGCTGTTCTCCCGCGTCCGGCTGGTCGAGCCCGTCGTCGGCGCCGCGCCCGAGGCGCTGGTCGGTCCGGGGGAGCAGGGCCAGGTCATCGCCAGCATGGCCAGCCCCGAGGCGTTCGGCGGCTACTGGCGCCGCCCGGACGCCGACGAGAAGTCGATCCGCGAGGGCTGGTACTTCACCGGCGACCTCGCCACCGCCGACGAGGACGGCGACCTGCGGGTCTCCGGCCGGGTCGACGACATGATCAACTCAGGCGGCGAGAACATCTACCCCGACGAGATCGAGGCCGCCCTCGTGCGCTGCCCGGCCGTCGCGGACGTCTGCGTCGTCGGGATGCCGGACGAGCGCTGGGGCAGCGTGGTCACCGCGTTCGTCGTCCCCGCCGACGGCCGCGCCCCCGACCACGTCGTGCGCGAGCTGCAGGACTACGCGACGACCCACCTCCCGTCGCTGAAGCGGCCCAAGCGCGTCGTGGCGATCAGCGCCATTCCCCGCTCCGCCGTCGGCAAGACCCTCCGTCGCGCACTGACCGCCGGGGAGTACGAGTCCCTGGCCGCACTCGATCCCGGGAGCTCCCGTGCCTGACGTCGACACCGACACCGTCCCGCGCTGGACCCCCACCCGCATCGAGGACGCCCCGCTGGTCACCGGGCAGGGGAGGTTCCTCGACGACCTGGACCCGCTGCCGGGCACGTTGACCGCGGCGATCGTCCGCAGCCCCCACCCACACGCCCGGATCCGCAGGGTGGACCTGTCCCGTGCCCGCCGGCATCCCGGCGTCGCCGCCGTCATCGGGCCGGAGGAGGTGGCCGCCGAGCTCAGGCCCTTCCCGCTGTCGGTGACCACCCGGATGCCGTACTTCCCGACCGGCACCGACAAGGTCCGCTACGTGGGCGAGCCGGTGGCGGTCGTCGTCGCCGGCGACCGGTTCATCGCCGAGGACGCCGCCGAGCTCGTCGACGTCGAGTACGAGCTGCTCGACCCCGTCGTCGGCGTCCGCGCCGCACTGGCCCAGGACGCCCCGCTGCTGCACGACGACCAGGGCTCGAACGTCGCCACCGATCGCACCTTCACCTTCGGCGAGGTGGACCGCGCCTTCGCCGAGGCCGCCCAGGTCGTCACGGGCACCTACGACTTTCCGCGCTACTCCTCGGTGCCGATGGAGTGCTACTCCGTCGTCGCGAACTGGACCGACGACCCGGCCGGTCCCGCGGTCGAGGCCTGGGCCAACTTCCACGGCCCGTTCACGATGGTCCCGGTCATGGCGGGGGCACTGGGCATCCCGACCTCCCGGGTGCGGCTGCACGTGCCGGCCGACATCGGTGGCAGCTTCGGCATCAAGGCGGGCATCTATCCCTACGTCGTCCTGCTGGCGCTGGCCTCCAAGTACGCCCGGACACCGGTGCGCTGGTCGGAGGACCGGGTCGAGCACCTGCTCGCCAGCTCCACCGGGGCCGACCGGATGATGCAGTTCGAGGCCGCCGTCGACGACGACGGCCGGATCACCGCGCTGCGCGCTGACCTCGTCGACAACGTCGGCGCCTACATGCGCCCGCCGGAGCCCAGCACGCTCTACCGCTGTTACGGCAACATCACCGGCGCCTACCGGATCCCGGCCGTGCAGATTCGCGCCCGCGCCGTCGTCACCAGCACCATGCCCACCGGGCTCAACCGCGGCTTCGGCGGCCAGCAGCTGTACTTCGGACTGGAACGGCTGATGGACGACGTCGCCAGGGCGACCGCGCTCGACGTCGTCGAGGCACGCTGCCGCAACCTGGTGCCTGCCGACGCCTTCCCGTACGAGACACCGACCGGCGGCGTCTACGACTCCGGCAACTACGAGGAGGCCATCCGCCTCGCGGTGCGCAACGCCGACCTCGACGAGCTGCGACGCCGGCAGGCGGAGGCCCGGGAGCGCGGCGAGCTCTACGGCATCGGCCTGGCCGCGGTCGTCGACCCCTCCGGCACCAACATCGGCTACGTCGGGCTGGCCACGCCCGCCGCCGACCGCAAGCCCGGCCGCGACAAGTCCGGATCCACCGAGCACGTCCGGGTCAGCGTCGACCTCCAGGGCATCGTCACCGTGCTGCTCGGCAGCGTCCCGCAGGGCCAGGGGCACGCCACCACCGCGCGGCAGGTCGCCGCCCGGCGGCTCGGGCTGCCCGAGGAGCAGGTCCGCGTCGTCATCGAGATGGACACCGCGACCACCCCGTGGACGGTCACCTCGGGCAGCTACTCCTCCCGCTTCGCGCCGCTGGTCACCAGCGCCGTCGTCGCGGCCTGCGACCGGATCGCCGGCACGGTGAAGGCCGCCGGCAGCGTGCTGCTCGAGACCCCACCCGAGCAGCTCGAGCTCGCCGACGGCGCGGTCCGAGTGGCCGGTGACCCCGACCGGTCCGTGCTCTTCCGGCACGCCGCCGGCGTCGTGCACTGGGATCCCGGCGCGCTGCCCGAAGGCACCCCGGCCCGGCTCTACGAGGAGGCAGCCTTCGCTCCGCGCGAGTTGCGTGCGGCCACCCGCGACGAGCGGATCAACTCCAGCCTCTGCTACGGCTTCGTCGCCGAGCTCGTCGCCGTGCGGATCGACCCCGACACCCTCGAGATCACCATCGAGCGGGTCTCCTCGGTGCACGACGCCGGCACCGTGCTCAACCAGACACTGTTCGACGGCCAGGTCCACGGCGCGCTCACCCAGGCCCTCGGCGGGGCGATGTACGAGGAGTTCACCTACTCGGCGGGCGGCCAGCCGACGGCGGCGACCTTCCTGGACTACCTCTGCCCGACCACCGCGGAGGCCGGGTTCCCCCTGGTGACCGACCACGTGGTGACGCCGTCGCCGCTGACCCCGCTCGGGGCGAAGGGCAGCGGCGAGGGCAGCTCGATGAGTTTCCCGGTGGCCGTGGCCAACGCGGTCACCGACGCGCTGTCCCCGCACGGCCTGGCCATCGACCGGCTGCCGGTGCACGGCAACGTCCTGTTCGACCTGCTCGACGGCGCCCGCCGTCCGGCCTGACTCCCTTCAACCGAGGAGCTCCCGCATGCCCACGACCGGTGGCGACGTCCTGCTCGATTACGGCCACGACGGCCAGGTCGCCTACCTGACCCTCTCCCACGGTGGCTACACCGTCGTCACGATGGAGATGCGGGCCAGGATGGCCGAGCGCTTCGCCGAGATCGACCGGGACGAGCGGGTGCGCGCCGTCGTCATCCGGTCCGATGGCAAGCACTTCACCTCCGGCGGTGACATCGCCGGGTTCATGGAGGTCGACCCGATCGACCTCTCGCACCTGGGCCAGGACATCACCGCCCCGGCGCGCAGCGGCAAGCCGGTCATCGCGGCCATCGACGGCTACTGCTTCGGCGTCGGCCTCGAGCTCGCGCTCTCCTGCGACATCCGGCTGGCCACCGACCGCAGCCAGTTCGCGCTGCCGGAGATGAACCTCGGGATGATCCCCGGCAGCGGCGGCACCCAGCGGCTGTCCCGGCTCATCGGCCTCTCCCGGGCGAAATACCACATCCTGACCGCCACCCGGATCCAGGCGCAGGACGCGCTCGACTGGGGCCTGGTCTCCGAGGAGCTCTTCGCCGACCGCGACGCTCTCAACGAGGGCGTGGAGAAGCTGGTGACCAAGCTGCTCGGCTTCTCGCCGATCGCGCTGCAGACCGGCAAGGAGGTGCTCGACCGGGGCATCGACGGCCCGCTGTACACCGGCATCGAGCTGGAGCGGAAGGCCTACGCGATGCTGCGGGCGACGCAGGACTTCGCCGAGGGCGTCAGGGCGTTCGGCGAGAAGCGCAAGCCCGACTTCGTCGGGCGGTGAGCTGAGTGAAGCCGGCCCCGTTCGCCTACGTGCGCCCGGCCACGCTGGACGACGCCGTCGCCGAGCTGGCCGCGACCGACGGTGACGGCAAGGTGCTGGCCGGGGGGCAATCCCTGGTGCCGGTCCTGGCGATGCGCCTGGGCCGGCCGGGCACCCTCGTCGACATCAACGCCGTCGCCGGCCTCGACGGGTTCGAGCGCCGCAAGGGCGCCCTGCGGATCGGTGCCACGGTCCGGCAGCGGCACGTGGAGCGCAGTTCCGCGGCAGCCGCCGTGCCGCTGCTCGGGCTGGCGCTGCCCTTCGTGGGGCACCGCGAGCTGCGCAGCCGCGGCACGGTCTGCGGCAGCCTGGCGCACGCCGACCCGGGCGCCGAGTTGCCCGCCGTCGCTCTCTGCCTGGGTGCGACCCTGGAGATCACCGGACCCAGCGGCCGGCGCACCGTGCGCGCGGCCGACTTCTTCCAGGGCGCGATGACCACCGCGGTCGGCCCGGACGAGATTCTCTCGGCCGTGGAGTTCCCGGCGGCCGGGCCGGGGGAGGGCTTCGGCTTCGCCGAGCTGGCCCGCCGGCACGGCGACTTCGCGCTGGCCGGCGTCGTCACCCGGGTCCGTTCCCGGGACGGCTCCGTCGCCGACGCGGTGCTCTCCGGCTTCGGCGTCTCCGACCGCCCGGTCACCCGCGACGTCACCGAGCTGGTCCGGGCCGCGGCCGGGGAGGCCGACGTCGAGACCGCGCTGCGCCCCGGCACCGAGGAGCTGGCCCGGGTGATGGTCGACACGGCGGGGGACGCCCACGGCTCGCAGGGCTACCGGCGGCGGCTGTTCGCCGTCCTCGCGGCCCGGGAGCTGGCCCGCGCCAACCGCCGAGCAACGGAGAGCACCTCATGACCACCACCGAGCACCAGCGCGCGGTGAAGGCCGCCGCGGACGAGCTGATCGACGTCTCGTTCACGGTGAACGGAACGCCCGTGACGATCCGGGTTCCGGCCCGCATGCACCTGGCCGACGCGCTGCGCCAACACCTCGGCCTGACCGGCACGCACCTGGGCTGCGAGCACGGCGTGTGCGGCATGTGCACGGTGCTCGTCGACGGCGACGCCGCCCGCGCCTGCCTGGTCTTCGCCGTGCAGGCCGAGGGCACCGACGTGGTCACGGTCGAGGGGCTGGGCACCCAGGACGACCAGCACCCGCTGCAGCAGGCCTTCAGCCACCACCACGCGCTGCAGTGCGGCTTCTGCACGCCGGGCTTCCTGATGAGCTCCTATGACTTGCTCACGCACGAGCCGGGCGTCGACGACGAGCGCTTGCCGGAGGAGCTGTCCGGGGTGATCTGTCGGTGCACCGGCTACCGCGGCATCCTCGCGGCGGTCGCCGACGTCGCCGAGGCGCACCCCGAGGGGGTGCCGGCACCTCACAACTGCGCGCCGCGCACCCTCGTCGGCCGCGGCGGCGCCGCCACCGCGGCAGCTCCGGAAGCGGCGCCGGTGGGGGACGCCGAGGAGGCGGTGCCCACCGACATCACCCGGCCGACCGGCACCCCCACCATCACCGTCGAGGTCACCCGGCTGCTGACCAGCCCGCTCGACGGCATCTGGGCGGTCATGACCGACGTGCACCGGCTGGCCCGCTGCCTGCCGGGTGCGGAGATGACCGAGGACCTCGGCGACGATCGCTACCGGGGCCGGGCCACGGTGGCGCTCGGCCCGGTGCGGCTGGCGTTCCGGGGGCAAGCGCGCATCACCGAGCGCGACGAGATCTTGCACCGGCTGGCACTGCTGGCCCAGGGTGCGGACACCGGCGGCAACCGCACCGCCGCCGACATCGGGCTGCGCGCGACGGCCACCCCCGACGGCGGCACCGAACTACGCGCCGACGCCGCGGTGTTCCTCTCCGGCCGGATCGCCCAGTTCGGCCGCGCGCTGGCCGGTGACGTGAGCCAGAGGATGTTCGAGCAGTTCGCGCACGCCCTCGACGAGACCGCGCGGACGGGTCAGCCGCCGGATGACGGCGCCGGCCCGGGCGCGCTGTCGATCGGCGTCGCCGCGGTCCGGGACGCCGTCCGGCGGCGGTTGGCGGCCGTCAGGACGACGCTGCAGGAGCGGAGGGCCCGCCGGCGTGGATCTTGAGCCCTGCGAGCCGGTGCGACCAGCCCGACACAGCGGAGCCCACTGGTCAGCCGATCGGTGCGTTCCCGGACGTCGCCGAAGCACATCGTGCTCGCGTCGGTGATCAGGCGGGGGGCTCCGGGCGGCGCGGCACGCCACACCTCCTCGGGATCCGTGAGCTCGACTGCTCGCGGTCCCCGCTCCTGAGCGCCCTGCCCGACTACTGGCAGACCGATCCGGGCACCGTCACCCGGCACTCGGCGAGGTCGGTGTGAGGGCACGGAGGGCTTTCGGTCGTCGGCCGTACCCGGCACCCACCGGGGGCGGCCGGCCGCCGTCTAGACATCCCATGGCGTGAGGGATCGGGCCGTGGCAGGTGTGGAGGTTGTCCAGGCGGCGTCCTCGTCGTAGGGGGGGGCGGGTTTCAGGCAACCCGAGTCTGCCCGGCGATGCCCTCGGGCAGCCGGCCTCGTGCCAGCCGGCGCCCTGTTCGTCTTGCACCTCGATGTCGTGGTGGTCTTCGGCTCAGTCGTCACCCACGAACAGCATCCGCGCGCCCTCTGGCCTCGGCTCCGCGTTCGGCAGCGCGGAGGGAGACAGCCAGCGGACTCATGGTCAAGTGCTCACCGGCGAACTCCGGGACACCTCATCCCAGCCGCGATCAGGCCCCGTCACGACCGGTGGGCGCACGATCTGAGCACGGGAATCCACTGGTTCCCGTCGTCGAGAGTGCTGACCCACCGGCCGCTACCGGCGCCGAGCCTGCCAGACACCAGCGGGCTCGATAGGCCCCCTTAGTCGTCAAAGACGACGACGCCTCGGATGTTCTTGCCTGCGTGCATGTCTTCGTAGCCCTGCGCCACCTGGTCGAGCGTGTACCGGTGCGTGATCAGCTCGTCGAGCTTCAGCTGGCCCCGCATGTAGAGGTCGACGAGCCACGGGATGTCCGCAGTGGGGTTCGAGCCGCCGAACAACGACCCCTGCAGGCGCTTCTGGAAGATGGTCAGCTCACCGATGGACAGCGACAGGTCAGTCCGAGTGATGTCGCCGACCCCGGTCACGACCACCGTGCCTGCCTTGCGGATGGAGGCGAACGCCTGCGAGACGTGCTCGGGGGTGGTCACCCCGACGGTGACGATCGTGGCGTCGGCTCCCTGACCGTTGGTGAACGTGCGGGCCAGTTCGGCCGCATCCTCGATGTTCTCGGCCACATGGGTGGCGCCGAACTCCACCGCCTTCTCGCGCTTGAACGCCACCGGGTCGACCGCGATGATCTGACCCGCGCCGGAGTGCGCGGCGCCCTGGACGGCGTTGATGCCGATCCCGCCGATCCCCATCACGATCACGGTGTCCCCGGGGTAGATGTCGGCGAGGTTCACTGCGGACCCCCACCCCGTGCCGACTCCGCATCCGAGCAGGCAGAGGCTCTCCAGCGGCGCGTCGACCGGCACCTTGACGGCGTTGTCCGCGTCGACGGTCGTGAACTGGCTGAAGGTCGAGATGCCGAACATCTGCCCGACCGGCTGCCCGTCCAGGCGCATCCGGAAGCTCGCCGGGTCGTCCAGCCGTGAGCCGTTCAACAGCCCGGCACCACGGTCACAGAGGTTCTGCATGCCCCGCGCGCACCAGCGGCACTTCCCGCAGGACGGCAGGAAGGAGAAGACGACGTGATCACCCTCGGACCAGCCACGGACGCCCTCGCCGACCTGGACGACGACGCCGGCACCCTCGTGACCGCCGCAGACCGGGTAGATCCCGTACTCCATGTCGCCGGTGGCGATGTGATCGTCGGTGTGGCACAGCCCCGAGGCCACCATCTTCACGGTGAGCTCGCCCGGACCCGCCTCCTCCAGCTCGAGTTCCGCCGTCTCGTAGCGCCCCGGTACCTGTCGGATGATTGCGCCCTGCGTCTTCACTCCTGCGGCCTCCAGTTCGAATCGCCCGCTCGCGATCACGAACGGGTTCAGCATGGTCTAGAACAGATCGTGCGGAGTGGAGTGTGACACGTCGCTGAGTGATCCGGAACACCTGGAAAGGGCGGCGCGGCCCGACTGCTCGACGTGCTCGTGTCAACACGTCACCTGGGGGCCTGCGGCACCGCCCCTGGGGAGCGCTGTGTGCTCGGAGTGGGGCGAGGACGTCGAGGCCGAGGTAGCGGCGGCCTTCGGCCTATTCGTCGTGCTGCTGTTGGTGACGTGGTGACGACCGCAAGAATCCGTTCGTGGCTACTGCGTCGTTCGACTTCACCGGCTCCGTCGTCCTGCTCACCGGGGGCGGCAGTGGCATCGGACGACCAGCACACCGCCGTCACGTTCGGCCGGCAGCTGCGCGTCGAGCACCGGGCACAGGGGCAGCGGGAGTCGGCCCTTGGCGTCCAGCTTGGTGAAGGTCAGCTCCGTGCGGGCCGGCGCCGGCTCGGCGGCGTGGGCGTGCAGCGGGCTGAAGTCGGCGGCGCCCGGCGGACGTTGGTTGCGCTCCCGAAGCAGGTCGGTGTTCAGCCAGAGCTCGTTTCGCTCCGCGGTGGACGGTGCACTGCCGACGAACGCCCAGCCGCCGGGCAGGGACGGGCCGACTGCCGGGGCGGCGACGGCGGGCACGGTGGCCGCATGAAGCGAGGAGCGGCGCGTGCGCGCGGACTGGCCGGCGCGACGCCGGGCGTGTGGCGGGGCCGATGGTGCGGGTCGTGGCATGGCCGCAGCTGTGCCGGGCGTTTCGCCAGCGGCGCTCGGATTCGGCCGATCTGCGGGATTCTCGCCCGAAGCAGGGTAGGACGCATCCTACGTCGTTGTGTCCGAGGGGCGACACGCTACATACGCACACGCTTCGCCGTGACATGACCAAGGGCTGACGTCGTGGTGAATGGCGAGGTCAAGCGGCTGGCGGCAGGGGAGCAGATGTCGGGCACCGCCGGACGACCTGCAAGGTCAACTGAAGACGGCGCTGCCGGTGAGCGCTGCGGCCATGGCCAGCTCCTCAGCGCTGGCGTGACGGAGCCCGTCGTCGCGACGGAGACGCGCCGGGGTGTAGCCCAGCATCACCAGGTGGGCGACCGATCCGTCGGCGACGTCCGGTCTGGTGGTCCACGACCTGACCGGCCAGGCGCTGCGGTGCACCGAGTCGCGCCAGGCGGCCTGCGCTGGGAGCACGGTGAGTTCGTGAGGCACGGTGCCCAGGACGTACCGGTCGAGCGCGTCGCGAAGCAGCCGCCGTTCCAGCTGCTCGGCAAGAAGCGCGTTGTCACCGGCGAGCGTCACTGCGCGCCAGCGGCACCGCTGTGCCAGGTCGCCGGCGAGGAACCACCGGCGCATGTGGCCCGGCTTGGACTGCCAGGAAGGCCGCCAGCCGGGCACACGAATGGCCAGACGTCTGGCGGTCTCGTCGAGCATCGTTCGGCGCCAGTCCGCTTCGGGTGCTCGGACCCGACCCGGGAGGCGCTGGCGGCTACGGCGCGTGAGGACCTGGAAGCGTCGCCCTGACGACCCCCACCAATCCACCCCGGTGATCTCCCGGAGTGCCTGGCGGACGTCCCATCCCGGGATGAACCGCTCGACGGGCATGCCTCCGGCATGGGACGTGCCGGCGCCTTCCTCCGCGGCGTCCCAGTACGCCTGGCGACGGATGCGAGCATCCTGATCGTCTCGATCGCCTGAGTGATAGATGCGCTTCGTCGCGGGCACGGAGGTCATCGGCAGGCAGACGTCGCACCAGCGCCAGGCCAGGTGCGGCGCCGGCAGTTGGCCGGTGCCGGCGAGTCCGTCGGCGGCCATGGCGAGCAGCGCCCATGTCTGTTGCACCAGCCGGTCCTCGCGCCCTCGGACCCGGGCGTTCATCGTGCGCAACTGAAGTTGGTCGAAGACCTGGGCCACCCAGCTGATCGGCAGCGGCGTCGTGGCCAGCAGGCAGGCGACCTCCCACGACACGAGCAGGCTGTCCGCATAGTGCCGCGCGCGGGCCGCCAGGGCGTCGGCGTCCCCCCAGAGCAGCGGCGACGGTGAGAGCTTGAGCGGAGTGGATTCCTGCTGTTTGTCAACGACGGTCGAAAGTT